>NZ_WBUS01000233.1 GCF_008933605.1 Albidovulum sp. | reverse complement strand
CTCGTGGCTGGCGGCGCGCCTGGCGCTGGCGCGCGGCCTGCCGGTGGTGGCCTTTCCGCTTGGCTTCGCGCCTGCGCAGCTTCCCGTCCTCGGGCCGGGTGCCTGGCAGCCCGCGCCCTGGCGCGGCGGCTGGCGCTGGGCGCCGGCGGAGCTGCTCTCTGCGTGCGGCGGTTTGCCGCATGACCGCCAGTCATTATTTGCTTGACATTATGACCGAGTAGCATAAAATATGACTGTGGGACATTACTTCGTTATCATGCTCTACCCGTATCACAACAAGAAAAGGAGTCTGTTCATGGATGGCCTGGCTTTTCTGCAGTTGGCGAATGAGGTTCTCGGCGAAGTGGGCGCCGAGCTGAGGGAGTGCGCCGCGCGCCTCGACCGTGGCGGGGGCGCGGACTGGTGGCAGCGACAGGAGCAGCTGGAGCGCGAGCAGCAGGAGGATGCGCTTGCCCTTCAACATGACCGGAGGGCATGAGCGATGACCGGAACGCATTGCGAGGAAGCCGAAGCTGTCGCCGTGGCGGCGGAGGCCGCGCCCCGTCCGCCGGCGGTGATGGCGCCGGCGCATCTGCAGCCGGCCAGCCCGCTCGATCTGCCCGCCGAGGTCTTCCGCGCCGGCCTCGACCGCCGCAAGGCCAACCGCGCCGCGCTCATGGAGTGGGTGCGCGCCGCCCTGGTGGAGGGCGTGGATTTCGGGCGCATCCACACGGCGGGGAAGAGCAAGTGCGCCTACGCGGCGAAGGGCCTGGGGAACGAGTGCCCCGACCCGCGCCACTGGAGCAAGCCCAGCCTCTTCAAGCCGGGCGCCGAGAAGATTTGCGGAATGCTCGGCGTCACCGTCCATTACCCGACCCTGCACGACTACGAGCAGGCCGCGCTGCACGGCGTGGACATCAAGCACGTCATTCTCCGCTGCGAGATACGCGACGCCGGCGGGCGCGTGGTGGCCGACGGCGTCGGCGCGCGCACGCTGGCGCAGGACTACGGCGACCTGAACAAGGCCTTGAAGATGGCCGAGAAGAGCGCCCACATCGATTCGGCGCTGCGCATGGCGGGGCTGAGCGAGGTTTTCACGCAGGACATCGAGGACATGAAAGGAGGATTCGGCAATGACCAAGGCAAGCAGGATTCCGCTGGCGTGGCGGCTGGCGATGAAGGCGCAGCGCAGGCGGATGCGCCGGCGGCGATCACGGAGGCGCAGCGAAGAAGGCTGGAGGCCCGCATCGACGGGCTCGGCTTCGACCGCGAGCGGGTGAAGGACTGGCTGCGCCGCGCGACACACGGACGCGTCGCGCACTTCGCCGACCTGACGACGAGCGATTACGCGATTCTCGACGGCAAGCTTGAACAATGGGCGCAGGAGCAGCCGGCATGACGCGCGAGGAATGGCTGGCCGCCGCCGTGGCGGCCATGCGGCCGTGGTTCGAGGCCGAGGGCGCGCCGCTGCCCGAAGCGGTGCGCGCCTCCTGCGGCTGGCCGAGCCGGAAGGGCCTGTCGGCGAGCCGGCGCCGCATCGGCGAGTGCTGGGACCCGAAGGCCTCGGCGGCGGGGGCGTCGGAGATTTTCATATCGCCGTGCCTGGCCGAGCCGGCGCGCGTGCTCGACGTGCTGGTGCATGAGCTGGTGCATGCCGCCGTCGGCGTGTCGCACGGCCACCGCGGGCCGTTCCGCCGGCTGGCGAAGGCGCTCGGGCTGGAAGGGCGCATGACCGCCACCCACGCCGGGCCGCAGCTGGCGGCGCGTTTAAACGCGCTGGCCGAGAAGCTCGGCCCCTATCCGCACGGCGCGCTCGACCGCTCCGCCGCCGGGCGCAGGCAGAACACCCGGATGCACAAGGCCATCTGCCCGGCCTGCGGCTTCACCATGCGCGTCGCCGCGAAGTGGGCGGGCTACGGCCTGCCGGTGTGCGCCTGCGGGGAGCAGATCGCCCTGGCGTGAGCAGCAGCGACTTGCACCGCGCGGCGGAACTGGCCGCGCGCAACGAGGAGCGCCGCCTCAGGTGGCGCGCGAGATGGATCAACCACTGGAGGAACCGCAATGACCAAGAAGCTCTACGACGTGTGCCATGGCCGCGAATACGAGAAGGGCGGCGAGACGAAGACGGCCTGGAGCCGGGTCGGTGTGCTGGTGATGGCGGAGGACGGCCGCATCGCGATCCGGCTTGACGCCGTGCCGGCCGGCGCCTGGGACGGCTGGCTGAAGGTTTTCCCGCGCGAAGAGAAGGACAAGCCCGCGCCAGCGCCCGCAGCACCGCCGCCGAAGGCGAAGCCGGCCTTCGCCGACATGGACGACGACATCCCGTTCTGACAACGCCGTCCTGCGCAGACTGACTTTTACCGAGAGGAACTGACATGCACATCTTTCTGGACATCGAGACCATCCCGGCGCAGGGCGCGGGCGCGCGCGAGGAGATCGCCGCCGCCATCGCGCCGCCGGGCAACTACAAGAAGGCCGAGACCATCGCCGAGTGGGAGCGCGAGCAGAAGCCGGCGCTGGTCGAGGAGGCCTGGCGCAAGACCGCGCTGGACGGCGCCCTCGGGCAGGTCGCCTGCGCGGCGATTGCCATCGACGACGCGCCGCCGGCGGTGTTCTACGAGGAGGACTGGGCGCGTGCCGAGCCGGCCATCCTGCGCGGGCTGTTCGCCGCCATCCGCGCGGCGCACGACGGGGCGCGCATGACAAGGCCGGTTTTTGTCGGCCACAACATCGCCGGCTTCGACCTGCGCTTCCTCTTCCAGCGCGCCGTGCTGCACGGCATCGAGCCGCCGGCCGTGATTCCCTTCAATGCCCGCCCCTGGGAGGACTGCATTTTCGACACCATGACCGCCTGGGCCGGCTACGGCAACCGCGTCGGCCTGGACAAGCTCTGCCGGGCGCTGGGCGTGCCAGGGAAGGGCAGCGAGATCGGCGCCGAGATCGACGGCGGCAAGGTGTGGGATTTCGTCGCCGACGGGCGCATCGCCGAGGTGGCGGAGTACTGCAAGGGCGACGTCGAGCGCGTGCGCGCCGTGTTCCGGCGGCTGACTTTTGCGGAGAAGCCGCAGCGCACCGTGCCGCAGGGACTGACTTTCGCGGAGGCCGCATGCTGATCCTGCGCGAGGGCAATCTGGTCACGATCAGCCTCTCCCGGCGCAACATCGCGCTGCTGCTGGAAGCCAACCCGATCCGCTTCGACGGCGCCGAGGCGGGACTGCCAGGCGTCACCTTCCGCATCCTGGTGGGTGAGCCGGAACCGGCGCCGCGGGCGGCGTGCTTCATGATGCCGGCGGTGAGGATGACCTGAGCGGAGAACGCCAGCGGATGAACCTGTTCCTGACCGAGGCGGAAATAGCCCAACTCACCGGGCGCAAGCTGAAGTCGCGGCAGATCGAGTGGCTGCGCGGCTCGGGCGTGCCCTTCTATGTCAATGCCGGCGGGCGCCCGGTGGTAACGCGCGCGGCCGTGGTCGGCGCCGGCGATGCGCCGCCCGTCCTGCGC
>NZ_WBUS01000232.1 GCF_008933605.1 Albidovulum sp. | reverse complement strand
CATCGGTCATCGTCCCGTGGCTCAAGGAGCACTACGACGCCAAGGTCGTCTGCGTCGCGGCCGATGTCGGCCAGGGCGAGGATGAACTGCGGGGCGTGAAGGAGAAGGCCATCGCCTCGGGCGCCGTGGGTGGTTTCCAATGTCCCGGCCCGTGCGCCATGCCGCGCGGGCTGCGCCCGCCCTCCGGGCGGTGGGCGCATTCGCACCCGCCAGGGTGATGAGGGATAAGAAACTTGCCAGTGGCACGTTTCCCTGAAGAACGCCGCGCCCGTGGCGCGGCAGGGTGGCGCCGGCCGCGTCCGGATGCCCGATGCTCACGGATAGCCCCTTTGGCGCTTCCTCGCGTCAGCGCCAACCGGCCCGGCCAACGCGCCACCGGCGCGTCGGCTTCTCGGGCCTCTGGGCGGGCGGCATTTGTCGGGGTAAACCCCGACCTACAGCTCGCTACCTTCGCAGGTCACGACGCTTGGGATGGTGGGCGAAACCCACCATTTGCGCGACGGCGGAGGGATTGGACGGTGGGTTGGCACCCACCCTACGGCTCGCTGGCTGGTGCAATCACCGAGTTAGTGACCGATTTACCAAACCACGTCGACCAAACGGCCATCCGAGTGCTTGCAAACGCCGACGCCACCAGAAGTAGTGAACCCAGACGAGTCGGCATAGCGCATTTGGCAATTGAGGGAGCTACCCTGGTTTCCCAGGAGGACGGCGACAAAGCGATTGGTTGTAGCTGACCCGAAGATCGTCGCGTCAAAATCTGAGCCAAATCCGGTGGCGACTGCCGAACTCGCACCATCCATTACAGCGCGTCCATTGAACGTCTCGCCGCCAATCACAGCAGTATAGGTGTCCGAATCTATCCCCTGCTCATACGTGAACTGGACCCGTTCTCCCGTTCCACGAATCTGTCCGGTCATTTCCCCTGCACACCCAGCAAGACCCAATACCAACAAGCCAGAAGCTAATTTTTCGCGCACGACATGATCCTTCTGCCAACTACGAGAGATAGCCGACCATACCGAATGCATAACCGCAAGATTTAAATGGTTAATTCCTTTTCTATCTACCCCCGCCTCCTCTTCCCGCCCCGCTGCCCCGGCCGCCCGGCCGTCGACCGGCCGCGCGCCTTCACCGCCTCGCCGACCGCCTCCTCGACCGCCGACTGCCGCGCCAAGGGGTCGTCGGACAGCACCAGATCGACCGCCTCCAGCCGCTTGATCTCGTCCCTCAGCCTTGCGGCCTCCTCGAACTCGAGGTTCTCCGCCGCCTTGCGCATCTGCGTCCTCAGCGCATCGAGATGCGCCTCGAGGTTGGCGCCGTGCATCGGGCGGTCGACCTTCGCCGTCACCCGGTTCATGTCGACGTCGCCCTTGTAGAGGCCGGCCAGGATGTCCTCGACGTTCTTCCTGACCGTCTCGGGGGTGATGCCGTGCTCAAGGTTATAGGCGACCTGCTTTTCCCTTCGCCGGTTGGTCTCGGCCAGGGCGCGTTCCATCGAGCCGGTCACCCGGTCGGCGTACATGATGACCCTACCTTCCGCGTTGCGCGCGGCGCGGCCGATGGTCTGGATCAGCGAGGTTTCCGACCGCAGGAAGCCCTCCTTGTCGGCGTCCAATATCGCCACCAGCCCGCATTCGGGGATGTCCAGCCCCTCGCGCAGGAGGTTGATGCCGACCAAGACGTCGAAGGCGCCGAGGCGGAGGTCGCGCAGGATCTCGATCCGCTCGATCGTGTCGATGTCGGAATGCATGTAGCGCACCCGGATGCCCTGTTCGTGCATGTATTCGGTGAGGTCCTCGGCCATGCGCTTGGTCAGCGTCGTGACGAGGGTGCGGAACCCCTTCGCCGCCACCTTGCGGACCTCGTCGAGAAGATCGTCCACCTGCATCTCGACGGGGCGGATTTCGACCTGCGGGTCGAGAAGGCCGGTCGGGCGGATCACCTGTTCGGTGAAGACGCCGCCGGTCTGTTCGAGCTCCCACGCGGCGGGGGTGGCGGAGACGAAGACCGATTGCGGCCGCATCGCGTCCCATTCCTCGAACTTCAGGGGGCGGTTGTCCATGCAGGAGGGGAGCCGGAAGCCGTGTTCGGCCAGCGTGAACTTGCGCCGGTAGTCGCCGCGGTACATGCCGCCGATCTGGGGGACGCTCACATGGCTTTCGTCGGCGAAGACGATGGCATGGTCGGGGATGAATTCGAAGAGGGTCGGCGGCGGCTCACCGGGGGCGCGGCCGGTCAGGTAGCGCGAATAGTTCTCGATCCCGGCGCAGGAGCCGGTGGCCTCCAGCATCTCCAGGTCGAAATTGGTGCGCTGTTCGAGGCGCTGGGCCTCGAGGAGCTTGCCTTCGTCCTGGAGCTGCTTCAGGCGCTGGGCCAGCTCCTTGCGGATGCCGACGATCGCCTGTTGCAGCGTAGGGCGCGGGGTGACGTAGTGGCTGTTGGCGTAGATGCGGATCTTGTCGAAGCTGTCGGTCTTGGCCCCGGTCAGCGGGTCGAATTCGGTGATCGCCTCCAGCTCCTCGCCGAAGAAGGAGAATTTCCAGGCGCGGTCCTCGAGGTGGGCGGGCCAGACATCGACGGTGTCGCCCTTGACCCGGAAGGCGCCGCGGGCGAAGGCGGCGTCGGCGCGGCGGTACTGCTGGGCGACAAGCTCGGAAAGGAATTTCCGCTGCTCGTAGAGCTTGCCGACCTCAAGGTCCTGGGTCATCGCCGAATAGGTCTCGACCGAGCCGATGCCGTAGATGCAGGAGACCGAGGCGACGATGATCACGTCGTCGCGTTCGAGAAGCGCGCGGGTGGCCGAGTGGCGCATCCGGTCGATCTGTTCGTTGATCTGGCTTTCCTTCTCGATATAGGTGTCGGTGCGCGGCACGTAGGCTTCGGGCTGGTAGTAGTCGTAGTAGCTGACGAAATACTCGACGGAATTCTCCGGGAAGAAGCCCTTGAACTCGCCGTAAAGCTGGGCCGCGAGCGTCTTGTTCGGCGCGAGGATGATCGCCGGGCGCTGGGTCTCCTCGATCACCTTGGCCATGGTGAAGGTCTTGCCGGTGCCTGTGGCACCCAGCAGCACCTGGTCGCGCTCGCCGGCAATGACACCCGCCGAAAGCTCCGCGATGGCGGTCGGCTGGTCGCCCGCCGGCGCGAAGTCGGTCTTCATGACGAATCGCCGGCCGCCTTCCAGCTTCGGGCGCGTCAGCACCTCGGGTCGGGCGACCGGGGCGTTGGTGGTGTTGTGGGGCATGGACCTCTCCTTCGGCCCTCAAGATTGGTCCGTTTTTGTTCCGGTTCAAGCGCGATGCGGCGGCGCGGACGTTCCCGTCGAAGAAACGATGCCGGAGGGCGGGCTCGACTGTTCACGGCGGCAGGAATATGCGCGAACAGTTCGATCTGCATACAACTTTCGGTTGTAATGCGACGATGGGAACCGTAGAAAGGTGGGGCAAGCAGGGCTGACTGCCGGTCGGTGCTCTAGGGAGCGTGGGTGGG
>NZ_WBUS01000231.1 GCF_008933605.1 Albidovulum sp. | reverse complement strand
ACATGGGCTGCGATGGCAACGTCCGCATCCGCGGATTCGGACCAGCCGCGGGCGACCAGCTGGCTGTTCACGCCTTCGACGATCCTCTGCCGCAGCAGTGGCGAAACGTCCTGCGGCGACTGGATCGCGCCCGCGCTCCGCCGTGCGCTCGGCGCGGACTTCGCCGCCGTCCTCGCCCGGCTGCGCGAGCGGGCGCCGGTCTTCCTTCGGGTGAACCCGCGGCGAGGTACGGTGCCGGAGGCGGCAACCGCGCTCGCCGCCGACGGGATCGGCGCGGCTTCGGGCGCGGGCGTCAGCTTCGCGCTGGAAGTGACGGAAAATGCGCAGAAAATCCGCCACTCCCGCGCCTATCTAGAGGGACTGGTGGAGTTGCAGGACCTGAGCCCGCAGGCGGCGGTCGCGGCGCTGCCACTCCGTCCGGGGATGCGGGTGCTCGACTATTGCGCGGGCGGCGGCGGCAAGGCCCTCGCCGTCGCGGCGCGGGGCGTGGCCGAGGTCGTCGCGCATGACGCCGATCCCGGCCGCATGGTCGATCTGCCGGCCCGGGCCGCGCGTGCCGGCGTACGGATTGCCACGGCCACCCCGGCCGCGCTCGCCGGGCGGCGCTTCGACCTCGTCCTCGCCGACGTGCCCTGTTCCGGCACCGGGACCTGGCGGAGGATGCCGGACGCGAAATGGCGCCTGACGCCGGCCCGTCTTGAAGAGCTCCGCCGCCTGCAGGCCGCGATCCTCGACCGCGCCAGCGGCCATGTCGCGCCGGAGGGGTATCTCGCCTACATGACATGCTCGCTTCTCGGCGAGGAGAACCGTGACCGGATCGACGGGTTTCTTGGCCGCACTCCCGGCTGGCGTCTCCTCGGGGACCGGCTTTTCACGCCGCTTTCGGGGGGCGACGGCTTCTACAGCGCTCTCTTGACGCGTGGGTCGGGCGCGGCCTAGACAATTGGAAGTTGTGATCCGGGCGCGGTTAATCGCTGCTTAAGCATTTCGGGTCCGAATGCGGAGGAACCGAATCTGAAGGGAGCAACCTGGTGTCGCATCCGGCGCTTTCTCCGCCTCCGCTGACCCGAACGGCGCTGACGCTCGCGCCCCGCAGCGCCTATCTCGTGCTAGCGGCCCTGGTTGTCGCGGCCCTTGCCTGGTTCCTGGTCGAGGGGGTTCTCGGGCTGGCCGTCCTTGCGGTGGCCGGGACGCTGGCGGCCCTCGCCGGCCTCATCAACTGGCTCACGCTCCGCCACGGGGCGTCGCACGGGGCCTTGCAGGAGCAGATCGCGGCCTTCATCGAACATGACGCCTCGCCAAGCTTCACCACCGATCCCGAGGGCGAGATCGGCACCCAGAACCGCGCCGCGCTGCAACGGTTCGGAAGCCGCGGCGGCCAGACCCTGACACGCGCCCTGGCCGAGGTCTTCGCCAGCCCTGCGGCCGTGCTGCACCGGCTGCAGAACCGGGCCGAGGCGCTCGGTTCCGCACGCGAGGACCTGGTGACGCGGCGGGGCCACGTGCGGCTGTCGGTCCACCGGATCGGTGAGGCGGGCTTCCTCTGGCGGCTCGAGGACATGGCCGAGCGGGCCGTTGGCGGCCGCGGCGCGGAAACGATCAGCCTGCCCATGCTGACGGTCTCCCGGACCGGCACGATCCTGTTCATGAACGAGGCGACGCGGCGGCTGATCGGCGAACGGGTCAAGACGCTCGACCGGATCTTCAGCGACCTGCCGTTGCGACCGGGGGAGGAGCACGCGATCGCCGGCGCGGAGGGCCCGCTGCGCGCGCTTGTCGCGGTGATCGAGAGCGCCGGCGGGCGCCGCGAGGTCTATCTGCTGCCGTCCGCCGCCGGCGCACCCGCCGATTCCGGGGATCCGACGGCCTTCGAAACCCTTCCCGTCGCCCTGCTGCGCCTGACGGGCGTCGGCGAGCTGCGCGAGGCCAACCGAGCCGCGCGGGCGCTCATGGGCGCGGTCGCGCCGGGCATGCGGCTCAGCGACCTTCTCGAGGGGTTGGGCCGGCCGGTGAACGACTGGATCGCGGATGCGCTCGCCGGCCGCGCCAACCAGCGCCCCGAGGTCCTGCGCCTGCGCGGTGCCGAGAAGGACAGCTACCTCCAGGTCACGCTGACCCGCGTCGTCGAGGAGGGGCGGCCCGCGCTCGTCGCGGTGCTCTCGGACGCGACCCAGCTCAAGACGCTGGAGGCGCAGTTCGTGCAAAGCCAGAAGATGCAGGCCATCGGCCAGCTCGCCGGTGGCGTGGCGCATGACTTCAACAACCTTCTGACTGCGATTTCAGGGCATTGCGACCTGCTCCTCCTGCGCCATGACAAGGGCGATCCGGACTACGCCGACCTCGTGCAGATCAACCAGAACGCCAACCGGGCGGCCAGCCTCGTCGGCCAGTTGCTCGCCTTCTCGCGCAAGCAGACGCTGAAGCCGCAGATCATCGACCTGCGTGACACGCTGTCGGACCTGACGCATCTGCTCAACCGGCTTCTGGGCGAGAAGGTCCGGCTGACGGTCGCCCACGATCCGGCGCTCAAGCCCATCCGGGCCGACAAGCGGCAGCTCGAACAGGTGGTGATGAACCTCGTGGTCAACGCGCGCGACGCGATGCCGGCCGGCGGCGAGGTGCGGATCGAGACCGAGATGCAGACCATCCGCGACACCCTTACCCGCGACCGCGCGAGCGTGGCGCCGGGCTCCTATGTCGTCGTGCGCGTGACCGATTCCGGGATCGGCATCCCCGCCGACAAACTGCCGAAGATATTCGAGCCCTTTTTCACCACCAAGCGGCAGGGCGAAGGCACCGGCCTCGGGCTCTCGACCGCCTACGGGATCGTCAAGCAGACCGGCGGCTACATCTTCTGCGACAGCATCGAAGGGCAGGGGACGACCTTCACGCTCTATTTCCCCGCCGACGACCGCGTCGAGCCGGCGGCAGAGCCTGCGGTCCAGCCCCCGCGCCGCGTCACGCGGACCGGCGAGGGCGTCGTGCTCCTCGTCGAGGACGAGGCTCCGGTCCGGGCTTTCGCCAGCCGCGCGCTGCGCCTGAGGGGCTATACGGTGATCGAGGCCGAGAACGCCGAGGAGGCGCTGAGGACGCTCGAGGACCGCTCGCTTGCGATCGACGTCTTCGTCACCGATGTGATCATGCCGGGCATGGACGGGCCGAGCTGGGTGCGCGAGGCGCTGAAGGAGCGTCCGAATACCCGCGTGGTCTTCGTGTCGGGCTACTCGGAGGAGAGCCTGACGGAAACGCGCGAGCGGATTCCCAACTCGGTCTTCCTGCCGAAGCCCTTCTCGCTCAGCGAACTCACGGCGACGGTCCAGGGCCAGATCCACTGAGCCGTCCGGAAGGCGCGCGACGGACGCCCCGCGACCCGGAGCGGCCGGGCAAGGCCGCGCCGGCCCCTTGCGTCGAAAACCGGCGGCTGACGTGTGGGGGCTCGGAGCAGCATCCACCCCAGCGGTGCGGCCGCGCCGCCTGGCACGAGGCGGGGTGCCGGGCGCCCCCCCGGGGC
>NZ_WBUS01000037.1 GCF_008933605.1 Albidovulum sp. | reverse complement strand
CCTCTGGCCCGGCCTCGGCCTCGCGGCGGCGGCGATGGTTCCGGCAGAGACGCCCGCCGCCATCGCGCTCGCGCTCGCGGCGCTCTGGGTATTGACATGGGTCAGGGGCCTTCGGCAGGCAGGCGCGGCGAACCGGATGCTTGCCATCGCCTATGCGGCGCTCGCGCCGGGCCTCGCCGCGCTGGCCCTGGGCCGCGTCGGCGCGTTGCCGCCGGCGGCGGCGGAACATCTCGTCACGATGGGCGCGATGGGGCCGATGGTGCTTGCCTTCGCCGCCCGCGCGACCATGTTGCGGCCGGAGCGCGGTGCGCTTCGGCCACGCCCGCTCCACCGGATCGCCTTCGCCACGCTCTTCGCGGCGGCAGTCCTGCGGACGGCGGCCGAGGCGGCCGGAGACCCGGCGCCATGGATCACGCTCGCCGGTGCGGCCTGGACGGGCGCCTGGCTCGCCTTCCTTGGCGCGCATCTGCCCGCGCTGGCCCGACCGGCACCGTTCCCGATCCTGAGCGCGTCGCGCAAGATGTGAGCCCCCGGGGATGGCCCGCCCCCCGGTACGCACGGGCGATCCCGGGACCTACACGCTTGACGGCGCCGGGCTGCGCTGGGCTCACGCCCCGAAGCTACCGGATCGCGTTTCGGCGTCCGGGGCAACCCGATTTCACCTGCTGTCCCGGGTCGCCGACCCTCGATCCAGCGACCGGCAGGCCGCCGGACCGAGGGGGCGCAGGGACTGCCGCCCACCGGTCGCTGGCATTCGTCGGCGTCACGGCGTAAGGAACAGGCAACACCCGCCGCGGAACTCCTGTCCTTGCGAACTTCGTCAATGATGCCGCCTGCCACCGAATGAAACCGACCGAGCTCGACGCCGCGGATATCCGGATCCTGTCCGCTTTGCAGGATCATGGGCCGCTTTCCAAGGTCAGGCTGGCCGAGATGGTGGGCCTCTCGGCCACCCCCTGCTGGGCGCGGCTGACCCGGTTGACCAAGGCCGGGCTGATCCGGGGCTATCATGCCGACATCGCGCTGTCGCGGGTCGTCGCCGGGCTGGCCAAGGTGGTGGTGACGGTCTCGCTCAAGAGCCACCGCAGGGCCGATTTCGAACGGTTCGAGGCTCATGTCCTGCGCTGCCCCGAAGTGACCGAGTGCATCTCGACCGGGGGCGGGATGGACTATGTGATGACCGTGGTCACCGACAGCCTGCCCGCATTCCAGACCTTGATGGACGCGATGCTGGACGCGGAGTTGGGGATCGACCGCTACATGACCTACATCGTCACACGCCAGATCAAGTCGGCCCGCCCGGACCTCGCCCGCCTTGCCGCCACGCGGGACCCGAAGACCGTTGGCGGCGCGAAAGACTGAACGGTCCGCCTTCCTGCAAACATTGGTCCGATCGGTCTTTTGCGGCCGCATCTTTGGCCCGCTCACCCTGCCCGGTTTGCCTAGAGTCCGTGCCATCGATCCACCGCCGCGCGGTCTTTGACGGACCCGCCAGCAAGGGCACGCAGGATGACACAGGCTCAGAACTTCGGCTTCGGCACCCAGATCCGCAAATCCCCCTATTTCGAGGCCACCGTCCGCTGGGGCGCAAAGGGGTTCTCGGTCTACAACCACATGTATATCCCGCGCGATTTCGGCGACCCGGAACAGAACTTCTGGAACCTCATCAACGACGCCATCCTCTGCGATGTGGCGGTGGAGCGTCAGGTCGACATCACCGGCCCGGATGCGGCGCGCTTCATGCAGACGTTGACCCCGCGCGATCTCTCCAAACTGGCGGTCGGCCAGTGCAAGTACGTGCTGATCACCAATGCCGACGGCGGCATCCTGAACGACCCCATCCTGCTGCGGCTGGAGGAGAACCGTTACTGGCTGTCGCTTGCCGACAGCGACATCCTGCTCTGGGCGCAGGGCGTAGCGGTGCATTCCGGCCTCGATGTGACGATCCGCGAGCCCGATGTCTCGCCCCTTCAGTTGCAGGGTCCGAAATCCGGCGAGGTGATGCGCGCCCTCTTCGGCGACGGCATCATGGACCTGAAATACTACTGGCTGCGCCGGGTGGAGCTGGACGGCATCCCGCTCGTCGTGTCGCGGACCGGCTGGTCGAGCGAACTGGGTTATGAGCTCTATCTGCAGGACTCGTCGCGCGGCGACGAGCTCTGGGAAAGGATCATGGCGGCGGGCAAACCGCATGGGTTGAAGCCCGGCCATACCTCGTCGATCCGGCGGATCGAGGGCGGGATGCTCTCCTATCACGCCGATGCCGACATCACCACCAACCCCTACGAACTGGGGCTCGACCGGCTGGTGAACCTTGACGGCGGCGTCGATTTCATCGGCAAGGCGGCGCTGCAGCGGATCAAGGCGGCGGGCGTCAGCCGCAAGCAGGTGGGCCTCGTGATCGAGGGCGCGCCGCTCGGCGGACCCAACACCACCTTCTGGCCCATCCACCGCGACGGCGCGGTGATCGGCAAGGTCACCTCGGCCATCCACTCGCCCCGGCTTAAGCAGAACATCGCGCTGGCCATGGTGGCCGTGGACCATGCCGCGATCGGCACCAGGGTCCGGGTGGCGACGGGGCAAGGCATGTTCGACGCCGCCGTCGCTGACCGCCCGTTCTACGACCCCAAGAAGACGCTGGCCGCCGCCTGAGCGCCCGCCGAACAGGAGCAGATTCCATGAGCGACCTTGCGATCCAGCTGCACTGGCAGCGCGGCGAACGCGCCCTGCAGGCCGGCAAATACTCGAACGCCCATACCGTGCAATACGGCGTCCGTCATGATCTGCCCGTCGACGCCGCCCCCGACTGGGGCGGCGATCCGGCCAACACCAACCCCGAACAGGCGCTGGCCGCCGCGCTCTCCAGCTGCCACATGATGACCTTCCTCGCGCTTGCAGCCAAGGCGGGCTGGCCGGTGGCCAGCTATCACGATCATGCGGTCGCGCATCTGGGCAAGAATCCGCGCGGGCAGATGTCGGTGACCCGGATCGACCTGCACCCCGTCGTGCGCTTCGACACCGGCTTTGCGGTCGACGACGCACAACTGGCCGAGATGCAGGACCGCGCGCATCGCTACTGCTTCATCGCGAACACGCTGGCCGACAGCGTGGAGATCAACATCCTCTGACCCCGGCAGGACCGCGCATCATGCAAGACAGCGACATTCTTCTGTCCGATCTGGATACAAGCGGCATCCTGCGGCTGACCCTGAACGATAGCCGGCGGCGCAACGCCCTCTCCGAGGCGATGCTGACCCGGCTCGGCGCGGCCTTTGCCGAAGCGTCGGCCAATCCGGCCGTGCGGGTGGTGGTGATGGCTGCCCATGGCCCGGCCTTCTGCGCGGGTCATGACCTGAAGGAACTCACCGCAGGCCGCAGGGCGCCCGATGGCGGTCGCGCCCATTTCGCCAGGATCATGGCGCTCTGTTCCGGTGTCATGCAGTCCATCATCGCCTGCCCCAAGCCGGTGATCGCCGAAGTGACCGGCGTCGCCACCGCGGCCGGCTGCCAGCTGGTCGCCAGTTGTGACCTTGCCATCGCCGCGGCGGATGCCAGCTTCAGCACCCCCGGCGTCCATATCGGCCTCTTCTGCTCGACCCCCATGGTCGCTCTCTCGCGCACTGTCGCCAGCAAGCACGCGATGGAGATGCTTCTCACCGGCGACATCATTCCGGCCGCACGGGCGGCCGAGATCGGGCTGGTGAACCGGGTCGTGGCCCCCGAGACGCTACGCGATGCCACCATGGACCTCGCGCGCAAGATCGCTTCGAAATCCAGCCTGACGCTCGCCACCGGCAAGCGCGCCTTCTACGAACAGCGGGAGATGCCCCTGGCGCAGGCCTATGACCATGCCTCGGCGGTGATGGTCGCCAACATGATGGCGCGCGACGCCGAGGAGGGCATTGGCGCCTTCATCGGGAAGCGCAGCCCCCGGTGGCAGGACGCATGAGGGCGATGATGGCGAACCCCTACAACACCGATCTCGACCGCAATCCGGCGAACTTTCAGCCGCTGACGCCGCTGACCTTTCTCGAACGCGCCGCCAGCGTCTTTCCCGAGCATGTTGCGATCATCCACGGATCGCTGCGGCGGAGCTATGCGCAGTTCTACGCCCGCTCCCGCCAGCTCGCCTCGGCCCTTGCGCAGGCGGGGATGGGGCCGGGCGACACCGTCTCGGCCCTCCTGGCCAATACGCCCGCCATGCTGGAATGCCACTACGGCGTGCCGATGTGCGGGGCGGTGCTGCATTCGGTCAACACCCGGCTGGATCCTGCGGTCATCGCCTTCCAGCTCGATCACGCGATGGCCAGGGTGGTCATCGTCGACCGCGAATTCATGCCGCTGATGCGGCAGGCGCTGGCGCTGGCAACCGTCGCGCCGCAGCTGATCCAGTATGACGACCCCGAATACGACGCGCCCCGATCCCCCGACCCGGCCGAGGATTACGAGGCCTTCCTCACCGCAGGCGACCCCGATTTCCCATGGCTGATGCCCGAGGATGAATGGGACGCGATTTCCATCAACTACACCTCCGGCACCACCGGCAACCCCAAGGGCGTGGTGTCGCATCACCGCGGCGCCTACCTTCTCGCGCAGGGCAATGCGCTGACCACCTCGATGCAGAAACACGCGGTCTACCTCTGGACCCTGCCGATGTTTCACTGCAACGGCTGGAGCTTTCCCTGGACGCTGTCGGCCATCGTCGGCACCCATGTCTGCCTGCGGCAGGTGCGGGCCGAGCCGATCTGGACGGCGCTGGCCGACCATGGCGTCACCCACCTGTGCGGTGCGCCCATCGTGATGTCGCTGATGATTTCCGCCCCCGAAAGCGCCAGGCGCGCCCTGGATCGCCGCGTGCAATTCTTCACCGCCGCCGCCCCGCCGCCCGAAACGCTCCTGGCCGACATGCGCGCGGCGGGCTTTGACGTCACCCATCTCTATGGCCTGACCGAAACCTATGGCCCGGCGGTGGTGAACGACTGGCACGACAGCTGGTCATCCCTGCCCGCCGGGGCGCAGGCCGCGCTCAAGGCGCGCCAGGGGGTGCGCTATCTGACCCTCGAACAGCTGGACGTGCTGGACCCCGAAACCCTGCGGCCGGTGCCGCGCGACGGTCAGACCCTGGGCGAGGTGATGTTCCGCGGCAACGTCGTCATGAAGGGCTATTTCTGCAATCCCAAGGCCACGGCCGAGGCCTTTGCAGGGGGCTGGTTCCATTCCGGCGATCTCGGCGTGATGCACCCGAATGGCTATCTGCAACTGAAGGACCGCTCCAAGGACATCATCATATCGGGGGGCGAGAACATCTCGTCGATCGAGGTCGAGGAGGCGCTCTATCGCCACCCCGCCGTGGCCGTCGCCGCGGTCGTCGCCATGCCGCATGCCCGGTGGGGCGAGACGCCCTGCGCCTTCGTCGAACTGGCCGATGGGCGGGCCGCCGATGCGGAAGAGCTGCGCGCATGGTGCCGCAGGCATCTGGCGGCCTACAAGGTGCCGGGGAAGTTCGTGTTCACGACCGTGCCCCGGACGTCCACGGGCAAGATCCAGAAGTTCGCCCTCCGCGAAGTGGCGCGGACGTTCGAGGTCTGAAGCCATCGCCTGCTCGCCGGTTGCGACGACATTCACGCGAGCGTCCGCCTCGGCCTCCGGCGCGTTGCGGAACGAGCATGGGGTGACCGTCGACCATGGGCCGCGCCTACGTCGGGCTTCCATGATGCCGATCCGTCGCACCTGTCGCGGAAGGAGATCGTCCCCATCGAGACCCCTGCCGGTGATCGACGCGCTCGGCTTGCGCCGCAGGACCGCTAGTCCAGCCGGGCCTTCATCCGCGCGAGTTCGACCGAGTTTCTGGCCCCTGTCTTCTGCAGGACACGGGCCCTGTGAACTTCGACCGTCCGAATGGCAATCCCCAGCCTGTCGGCGATCTGCTTGTTCAGCTGACCGTCGAGGATGAGGGACATCACCTCCGCCTCGCGCTCGGAAAGCGAGGCAAACTGCGCGATGAGGTCGGCGCGGCTCATGGCTTCTGCCGCGCGGCTCTGGTGCAGCTCCATGGCCTGAAGCGCCCGATCGACGATCTGGTTGTCGTTGAACGGCTTTTCCATGAAGTCGAAGGCGCCGCCCTTCAGGCTTTGCACGGCCAGCGGGACATCGGCGTGGCCGGTGAGGAAGATCACGGGCGGCAGGGCCGCCGGACTGCCTTCGATCCGGACCAGCGCATCCACGAGCTGCGGACCGGACAGTCCCTCCATCCGCACGTCGAGGATGATGCAGCCGCAATCCGGCCGGGGCCAGCCCGCAAGGAAGCCCTCGCCCGAGGGCCAGAGGCGGGTGGGAATGCCGCGCGAGGCAAAGAGGAACCCGAGGCTATCGCGCAGGGCCTCTTCGTCATCAACGACATGCACGACCAAACCGGGCTCTTCTGTCATGGCTGCTTTCCGTCGGACAAGGCATAGGGCCGGGCGGTCCCGGGGGCGGGATCCGTGGCGGCCAGGGGAAGCCGGACGGTGAAGACGGTTCCGCCGCCAGGGTTCGGGGCATGGCTGAGGCTGCCATGCAGAAGTTCGACGATCGACCGGCAGATGTTCAGGCCCATGCCCATGCCGTGGCTCTTGGTGGTGGTGAACGGATCATAGAGCTGCTCGGAGAGGTCTGCAGGAATGCCCGGTCCCTGGTCGGCCACGTCAAGCCGCAGCATCGCGCCCTCGGTCCGCAGCCGGATGGTCAACTGGTCCCCGCTCCGCGGGCCCGTGGCCATTGCCTCGATGGCGTTGCGGATCAGGTTCACCATGACCTGCTCGATCAGGATGCGATCCGCCAGCACGGGGCCCGGCGCCGGTTCGGGAACGTCGAGCACCAGCCGCGCCCGAAACTCGCGCGCCTCGCCCGCCATAAGGCCCATGGCATCGGCCGCCACCTCGGCCAGGTCCAGCGGCACCAGCTGCGGCTCGCGCTTCTTCACGAAGTCCTGGATGCGGCGGATGATGAGTCCGGCGCGCCGCGCCTGCAGGGCCAGCTTCTCGAACGCGGTGCGCAACAATGGCGAGTCGGTCTGGCCCGCCTCGATCAGGTTCAGCCCGCCGGCCGCATAGGAGGCGATCGCGCCCAGAGGCTGGTTCAGTTCGTGCGCCAGCGTCGAGGCCATCTCTCCCATCGTCACCAGCCGCCCCGTGCGGGCCAGGCTTTCCTCCTGCGCGCGGGCCGTGCGGGCGCTGCGCTTGGCATCGGTGATGTCGATGACCGACCCCATCCAGCCGCGATGCCGCCCCGAGGCATCGATCAGCGGGGCCTCGTAGACCTGCACGTCGATCTCGGTTCCGTCGGAGCGGCGGAAGCGGCTTTCGAAGCTCTGCGGCAGGGCTGGTCCGGTTGCCAGCTGCTTCTGGCGGTCCAGGGTCTCCTTGACGGCGTCTTGCGACCAGTATGGCATCGGCGGCAGGCGACCGACCAGGTCGGAGGCGGGCAGCCCGACCAGTTTGCAGAAGGCGGCGTTGACATAGAGGATGCGGCCCGAATGGTCCTTGGCGCGCAGGCCCACGGTCAGGCTTTCCTCCATCGAGCGGCGGAAGGCCATTTCCGCGCGCAGGCGTTCCTCGGCTCGGCGGCGATGCAGGGCGTTGCGCTGCACGATCAGGAGGGCGACGACCGCGAAGGCCGCAAGGGCGATGATCGCGCCGAAGAGGGCGGCATTGCCGAAGGCGGCCGGGCGGTCGTAGGCGGTGATGGTCAGGGAGGTCCCGGCCAGGGGCGGGTCAAAACTGATGGTGTGGAACGGCGCCCCTTGCGCCACCGGCCGGCGGGCGCGGTCCGCGAGGGTGGTCGACGCATCCGAGATGCGGACGGCATATTGTTCGGCGATCCACCACGGGACATGGCGGTCCAGCATCATGGGCAGGGACATGGCAGCGACGATCAGGCCGCCATCGCCATCCGAACGGCGAACGGCCATCGGCGCAATACCCGCGACCGCCGTTCCGTAGACCGGACGGGCCGTCGTGGCCGAGGACCGCAAGAGCGTGTCGATCAGTCCCCCGCCCGCCGGACCCACGCCCCTGGGCACGGAAGCCGCAAGGCGGCCATCGCGGTCGAACCACTGGATGGACAACATCTCGGGGTTGGCGGCGATGTGCAGCCGCGCCCGCGCCTGCAGCGTTTCCATCGGCGTGCCGCTGGCGCCGTCCAGGGCAAGGCGCACCAGCATGTCCTCGTCCACGGCCAGCTGAAAGCGCAGGGTCTGTTCGACCCAGAGCGCGTCGGTCGCCAGCTTCGACCGTGCGCGCTCGGCGTCGGCCCGCGCCAGGATCCAGACGAGCGTCCCGACCAGCGCGACCAGGGCAACGATCGTGGCAAGCGGCACAAGCGACAGGATATCCCATCTGCGAAAGCGCATGAGGCTTTCGCTCGCCCAGAGGTCCGGGCGCGCTGCCGCATCCTGTGGGGCGGGCGGTCGGGTCATGTCCTTCGTGTCGCATCCTCCCGTTGGGGCGATTTCACACCCGCCCCGCGGCTCTGTCCATTGTGGATAGCCACAATATCGCGATGCCCTGCTTTCTGGCACCAGCAATGCATTCCGCCGGGGAGGGCGGAGAACCGGAGGAGAATCACATGTTGACCCGTCGCACTCTCGGCGCGCTCGCTGGCGCCACCGCTCTTGCCCTGTCGTTGGCTGCCCCGGCCTTTGCCCAGGACAAGATCATCATCAAGTTCAGCCACGTCGTCGCTCCCGACACGCCCAAGGGCAAGGCGGCGGCCAAGTTCGAGGAACTGGCCGAGGCCTATACCAACGGCGCCGTGGACGTCGAAGTCTATCCCAATAGCCAGCTCTACAAGGACAAGGAAGAGATGGAGGCGCTGCAGCTCGGCGCCGTGCAGATGCTGGCCCCGTCGCTGGCGAAGTTCGGCCCGCTCGGCGTGCAGGATTTCGAGGTCTTCGACCTGCCCTACATCTTTGCCGACTACGATGCGCTGCGGAAGGTGACCCAGGGCGAAGCGGGCAAGATGCTTCTGGCCAAGCTCGAGGACAAGGGGATCAAGGGCCTCGCCTACTGGGACAACGGGTTCAAGATCATGTCGGCCAACAGCCCGCTTCACGTGCCCGATGACTTCCTGGGCCTGAAGATGCGCATCCAGTCGTCGAAGGTGCTCGAGGCAGAGATGCAGGCGCTCGGGGCCGTGCCGCAGGTCATGGCATTCTCGGAGGTCTACCAGGCGCTCCAGACCGGCGTCGTCGACGGAACGGAGAACCCGCCGTCCAACATGTTCACCCAGAAGATGAACGAGGTGCAGAAGCACGCGACGCTCTCGAACCACGGCTACTTGGGTTATGCGGTGATCGTGAACAAGCAGTTCTGGGACGGGCTGCCGGACGACGTGCGGGCGGGGCTGGAAAAGGCCATGTCCGAGGCGACGGATTACGCAAACTCCATCGCCAAGGAGGAAAACGACAAGGCCCTCGAGGCGATGATGGCCGCAGGCACGACAGAATTCCACGAGTTGACCGAGGAGGAGCGGGCGGCCTGGATCGAGGCTCTGGCCCCGGTTCACGACGAAATGGCCGACCGGATCGGCGCGGACACGATCGCCGCGGTGAAGGCCGCCGTCGGCGGGTAAGGTCAAGTCCGAGGGCGGCCCCAGCGGCCGCCCCTTTCCATTTCAGCCCCTGCCCGCGAGGTGTGCCATGCTGCGCCTTCTCGACCGGCTAGAAGAAGTGCTGATCGCCACGCTGATCGCGCTGGCGACGCTGCTCATCTTCGTGTCCGTCACCCACCGCTTCGCCATCGGCTTTGCAGCCGACCTGGTCGGTTTCGCCCGCTCCCACGACATGGAGACGCTCGGCAACATCGCCCGGTCCAGCTTCAAGTCGATCAACGCGATCAAGCTGACCTGGGCACAGGAGGCGACGATCTACATGTTCGTCTGGATGGCCAAGTTCGGCGCCGCCTATGGAGTGCGGACCGGCATCCATGTCGGCGTGGACATCCTGGCGGAGCGGCTCGAAGGGGCGGCGCGGCGCTGGATCACCATCCTCGCGATGTCGGGCGGCGTGCTCTTCACCGCAATCATCGCCTGGATCGGGACCGATTTCGTCTGGCACGTGCGGGCGGGCGGCCAGATCACTCCCGATCTCGAACTTCCGTCCTGGATCGTCTACCTCGCCGTGCCGCTCGGCTCGGCGCTGATGTGCTTCCGCTTCGTGCAGGCGCTGCACCTCTACCTGACCACGGGCGAGGTCGCCCACCACGACCACGGGGCCGTCGACGGCCTCGACGAAGAAGCCGACGACCTTTCCAAGGGGGGCCACGGATGACCGCGCTCACAATCTTCCTGATCCTGGCGCTTCTGCTGATCACCGGGATGCCGGTCTCGATCGCGCTGGGGCTGACGGTCTTCACCTTCCTCTTCGGCTTTTCCGAGGTGCCGCTCGACGCGATCGCGCTGAAGCTCTTCACCGGCATCGAGAAGTTCGAGATCATGGCGATCCCGTTCTTCATCCTCGCCGGAAACTTCCTCACCCACGGCGGGGTGGCGCGGCGGATGATCCGCTTTGCCTCCTCGATGGTCGGTCACTGGTATGGCGGGCTCGGCCTCGCTTCGGTCCTGTCCTGCGCGCTTTTCGCGGCGATCTCCGGCTCCAGCCCCGCAACCGTCATGGCCGTAGGCTCGATCCTGCTTCCGGCGATGGTGAAACAGGGCTACCCGGCGCAGTTCGGGGTCGGCACGATCACGAGTTCGGGTGGGCTCGGCATCCTGATCCCGCCGTCGATCGTGATGGTGATGTATGCCGTGGCCACCTCGGGCATGGTCGTCAAGGGCCCGGACGGCGCCGATGTCATGTCCGCCTCGATCGGCGATCTCTTCATCGCCGGTGTGGTGCCGGGGCTCCTGCTCGCGATGATGCTGGGCGTCACCACGACCTGGCGTGCCTGGAAAAGCGACTTTCCGCGCCAGCCGCGCGCGCCCTTCGTCGACCGCTGGCGCGCCTTCCGGGAAAGCGTCTGGGGGCTGATGCTGATCGTCATCATCATGGGCGGCATCTATGGCGGCATCTTCACGCCGACCGAGGCCGCCGCCGTCAGCGCCGTCTATGCCTTCATCGTCGCGGTCTGGGTCTACAAGGACATCACGCTGCGCGAGGTGCCGAAGGTCCTGCTGAACTCGGCCGCGATGTCGGCGATGCTGCTCTACATCATCACCAATGCCGTGATGTTCGCCTTCATCCTGACCTCGGAACAGATTCCGCAAGCGCTGTCGGAATGGATCGTGTCGCTCGGCCTCGGCAAGGTCGGCTTCCTGTTGGTGGTGAATGCCCTTCTCCTCATGATCGGCATGGTGATGGAGCCTTCCGCCATCGTCCTGATCATGGCGCCGATCCTCTATCCCGTGGCGATGGCGCTGGGCGTGGATCCGGTGCATTTCGGGATCATGCTGGTCGTCAACATGGAGATCGGGCTCTGCACGCCGCCCGTGGGCCTCAACCTCTATGTCGCGTCGTCACTGTCGCGGCTGGGCCTGACCGAGGTGACACGCGCGACCTGGCCCTGGCTCCTGACCATGCTGACCTTCCTGATGCTGGTAACCTATGTTCCCGAGGTGACCTTGGCCCTGCCACGGCTTCTGGGATTGTAGAAGCCCGCGGCCACCGGGATGACCTCTGCCTCAGCCTCCGGCGCTCGGATGGCGCGCATCTGGCAGGCAAGTTCGCGACCCGCTTCTCCTGCGGCGGTCGTTCATCGAAGGGGGCGCGCCCCGGTGCGGCGCGCCCGACTGCGAAGCCCTCAGGGTCGCGGGATCAGGCCTTGTCGCGCGCATGTCTTCTCATCCTGCCGGAAAGGCGCAGTCCGTCCCGCATGTTCAATGCCAGCAGCGACAGATTGACCATGCCTGCCACGAGTTCAAGGGCCTGCACCGCATGGAACGCCGCATCAAACGACCCTGATGCGGCCTTGTGAGCAAGGAAAAGTGCGGAAGGGATCAGGACCAGCACGCCATTCGCCGCGATGATCGGCATCCGGCGGAACTTCTGCCCGACCAAGCCGCCGCGTGCCCGCCGGGCCATGGCCATGCCGGTGCCTCCCGTGACCGCCAGCGCCGGTATGAGCACGAGGAACCCCCAGGGAATGGCGGATTTGACTGCGACGACTGCGGCCTGCGATCCGAGGAGTTCGACGGCCACGGTCGAAACCCAGAAGGTCGCGATGGTCAGCAGCGCGATGGTGCCTGCGATCGGGTGGATGATCTTCTTCATCGTGAGAACTCCAGGCTTGCCACTTGGCTCGGCGATCCATATTGTCTCTTATATGCTTATTTGACATGATCATGTCAATATGGAGATCAGTTTACAAATGCCTGGCCCTGGCTTGCCGCCTGCGGACGAATTGACAGAGTTGACGCTCAGCCTCTTCAGGGTGAACAACCTGATGCTGGCCTGGGGCGACCGGATGGTTGCGCCTTTGGGGCTGACAAGCGCCCGCTGGCAGGCTCTGGGAGCCATCGTCGCGGCCGAGCGCCCTCAGCCGGTCGCCTGGCTGGCGCGCGATCTGGGCGCGAACCGGCAGAATGTGCAGCGGATCGTGAACGACCTGGAAGGCGAGGGGCTGGTCTCCTTCGCGCCCAACCCGCACCACAAGCGCGCGCAACTGGTGATGCTCACACCCAAGGGGCGCGAAGCCTACGACGCCGCGATTGCCCGTTATCGCCCGCGGGCCGAGGCATTGGCGGCAGGGTTCTCGGCGGACGAACTGGCGACGGCCCGGCAGGTGCTGCAGGCGTTGCGGCTGCGGCTGGAGGCGGACGCGGACTGAAGGCGATCAGCCGGGCGTCGTCGGGCGGGGCCCCGGTGACAGCTCCAGCACCGATTGCGCCAAGGCCTGGCGGTCCAGCCCGAAGTGCCGGTGGAGATCGCCGATGGTGCCGGTCTGGCCGAAGTGCTCGACCCCGTGCGAGACGCAGCGGTGGCCGCCGACCGAACCGAGCCAGGCCAGCGTCGCCGGGTGGCCGTCGAGGACGGTGACGACCAGGCAGTCGCGCGGAAGACCCTCGAACAGCGCCTCGACATGACTGCGGGCGGTGCGGTTGCCACGGGCGCGGGCCCGCTGCGCGGCCGTCCAGCCGGCGTTCAGACGGTCGGCCGAGGTGACGGCCAGAACCCCCACGTCGCGCCGGTGCTCGCCGATGATGCCGGCCGCCGCGATGGCCTCGGGCGCGATGGCGCCCTGATAGGCGATCACCACCTCGCAGTTCGGCCCCGGCCTGCGCAGCCAGTAGGCCCCGTCGATGGCACCCTGCCGGAAGGCATCGTCGTGGCGCTTGCCGGGCTGCTCCAGCGGGTTGGTGGTCAGCCGCAGATAGACCGAGCCGCCGGTCTCGTCGCGCAGCCAGGTGCGTTCGTCCGGGTCGCCATCGCCGTCGCGCTGCAGGTAATCGAAGGCCCATTCCAGGATGACCGCCAGTTCGTCGGCAAAGGCAGGCTCGAAGGCCGCCAGCCCGTCTTGCGACATGCCGGTCAGTGGCGTGCCGATGGACTGATGCGCGCCGCCCTCCGGGGCCAGCGTCACGCCCGAGGGGGTCCCGACGATGATGAAGCGCGCGTCCTGGTAGCAGGCATAGTTCAGCGCATCCAACCCGCGATGTACGAAGGGGTCATAGACCGTGCCGATGGGGAAAAGCCGATTGCCGAACAGGCTGTGCGACAGCCCCGCCGCGCCGAGAAGCAGGAACAGGTTCATCTCGGCGATGCCCAGTTCGATGTGCTGGCCTTCGGGCGTGAATTCCCATTTCGCGGTCGAGGGGATGCGATGCTCGATGAAGGCATCTGCCAGGGGCTTTCGCGCGAAGAGCTTGCGCCGGTTGACCCAGGGGCCGAGGTTCGTCGTGCCGGTCACATCGGGAGAGGTGGTGACGATCCGCGCCGCCAGTTCGCTGTCGCCCTTCGACAGATCGTCGAGGATTTTGCCGAAGGCGGCTTGCGTCGAGATCTCGCGCTCCGTGTCGATGGCGATGGCGGGTACGGGGATGCGGGCGTCATGATACCTGCGCCGGCCTTTGGCAAAGAACGGCACCCGCGCAAGGAAATCCTTTAGCGCCGCTTCATCCGGGACGGTGGCGAAGGGATCCCACTCCTGCCCCTGCGCCACCCCCATATGCGCCTGCCACGCCGCAAACTGCGTCGGGTTCATCAGTCCGCCGTGGTTGTCCTTGTGGCCGGCAATCGGCGTGCCCCATCCCTTGATCGTATAGGCGAGGAAACAGGTCGGGCGGTCATGGTCGATGCCTGCGAAGACCTCGGCCATCGTGGCCACGCAGTTGCCGCCAAGGTTCTCCATCAGCGCGGCGAGTTCGGCGTCGCTGCGCCGGTCGATCAGCGCCGAGACCTCGCCCTGATCGCCGAGGTCTTCCATCAGCCGCTTGCGCCAGACCGCGCCGCCCATGAAGGTCAGTGCCGAATACTGCTGGTTCGGACACCGGTCGATCCAGTCGCGCAAGGCGGGGCCGCCCGGCTCGGCAAAGGCCGCCCGCTGCAGCGCGCCATACTTCACCCGCACCACATCCCAGCCGAAGGCCTCGAAGATCTTCTCGACGCGGGCAAAGAGCCCCTCGCGCACGATCCCGTCCAGCGACTGGCGGTTGTAGTCGATGATCCACCAGCAATTGCGCAGGTCGTTCTTCCAGCCTTCCTGCAGGGCCTCGTAGATGTTGCCCTCATCGAGTTCGGCATCGCCCACCAGCGCCACCATGCGGCCGATGGGCAGGCCGCGGCCCCAGTCCTTTGCCGCGATGTAGTCCTGCACCAGCGAGGCAAAGGAGGTGATCGCCACGCCCAGGCCCACCGATCCGGTGGAGAAATCCACGTCGTCCACGTCCTTGGTCCGGCTGGGGTAGCTTTGCACCCCGCCGAAACCGCGGAAGTTCTCCATCCGTGCGCGGTCCAGATTGCCCATCAGATACTGGATCGCATGGAACACCGGCGAGGCATGCGGCTTGACCGCCACCCGGTCCTCGGGCCTGAGCGCCGAGAAATAGAGCGCGGTCAGGATCGACACCATCGAGGCCGAAGACGCCTGATGCCCGCCGATCTTGATCCCGTCCACCTTCGGCCGGACATGGTTGGCATGGTGGATCATCCAGTGCGACAGCCACAGAAGCCGCTGCTCGATGGTCTTCAGGTGATGGATGTCGGCGGGCATGGCAGGCTCCGGTTCAGGGGAAGGTTTGCGCGCCGCCCGGGCTGACCGGACGGCACTCGCGGCTTGGGAAGGCTCAGCCTTCCCTGTAGTAATAGCTGTAGCCGTTGATCGCGGGCGCGCCGCCCAGGTGGGCGTAAAGCACACGCGAGCCTTCGGGGAAGAAGCCCTTGCGGGTCAGGTCGATCATGCCCTGCATCGACTTTCCCTCATAGACCGGATCGGTGATCATCGCCTCGGTCCGGGCCGCCAGCCTGATGGCATCGTTGGTTTCCTCGGACGGCACGCCGTAGGCCGGAAAGGCATAGTCGTTGTTGATCACGATCTCGTCCTCGCGGACCTTGCGGCCCAGCCCCACCAGTTCGGCCGAGGCGTCGACGATCTGGCGCACCTGCGCGCGGGTCTGGCCCGGCGTGCCCGAGGCGTCGATGCCGATGACGCGATGGGCGCGGTCCTGCGCGGCGAATCCCACGATCATGCCCGCCTGGGTCGAGCCGGTGACGACACAGACGACGACATAGTCGAAGGTAAAGCCGAGCGCCCTTTCCTGCTCGGCCACTTCCTCGGCAAAGCCGATGTAGCCCAGCGCGCCGTACTTGTGCACGCTGGCGCCCGCCGGGATTGCATAGGGAACCCCGCCCGAGTCCTTCACGGACTGGATGGCGTTCTGCCAGCTTTCGCGGATGCCGATGTCGAAGCCGTCATCGACCAGCCGCGAATCCGCCCCCATCAGACGGGTCATCAGGATGTTGCCCACGCGGTCGTAGACGGCATCGTAATGCGGCACCCATTTTTCCTGCACGACCACGCATTTCATGCCGATCTTCGCGGCCGTCGCCGCCACCATGCGCGTATGGTTCGACTGCACGCCACCGATCGACACCAGTGTGTCGGCCCCCGAGGCGATGGCATCGGGCACGATGTATTCCAGCTTGCGCAGCTTGTTGCCGCCCATGGCAAGGCCCGAGTTGCAGTCTTCGCGCTTCGCAAAGATCTGCACCTTGCCGCCCAGCGCCTCGGTAAGGCGGGGCAGATGCTCGATCGGGGTAGGCCCGAAGGTGAGCGGGTAGCGTTCGAAATTCTCAAGCAATGACACGGGATCGCCTCCTAGGTTCCAACTGCGACAGAGACTATCAGGTCGGCCGGAAAAGCGGCTTCCATAGTTGGGTGAATAGTTCCTTGAAATTGTGCGTTCATGAGACATAAGTTTCATTTCAAAGTCTTCATGAGATCAAAACATGAAAGAATCTTCCACGCACGACCTGGACCGAATCGACCGCAACATCCTGCGCGCGTTGCAAAAGGATGGACGTCTCGCCAATGCCGACCTGGCCAAGTTGGTCAATGTCAGTCCGGCCACCTGCCACCGCCGAACGCAGCGCCTGTTCGAAGACGGTTTCATCGCCGCGGTCCGCGCCCAGATTGATCCGGACACGGTGGGGCTGGGGGCGCTGGTGATGGTCGGAGTTGTGCTGGACCGGTCGACCCCCGAAAGCTTTGCCGCCTTTGAGCAAGCCGTCGGCGGGATGAAGGAAGTGCTCGATTGCAGCCTTGTTGCCGGGGACTTCGACTACCTGTTGAAGATTCGGGTGCGCGACATGGCGGGCTTCAACCTGTTGCACGGGCGGCAACTGATTACCCTGCCGGGAGTGCGGCAGATCCGAACCTTCTTTGTGCTTAAAGAGGTCAAGGACAATGCGCCACTCTCCTTCTGACCGCCGCAGCCGGAGAGGCGGGTCGCCGCCGCCGGTTAACATTCGTCGTGGCTCTGCACAATCTCACCCGTCAGGGCGACCGGGTTCAGGATGGTCTGCGCGTTCGGGCTGTGGGCGATGGCCCTCGCATGGAGTGAGGCCAGCTGTTCGGGCGTGGCGTCGGATGTCACATGCAGGACATAGCGGATCTCGGGGAAGCCAACCGGCGCATTGCTGCCGATCCCGAGGAAACCGCGCAGGTCGAGCGTGGCGTCGAGATCGATGCGAACGCTCTCGAGCTGGATGCCCTCGGCCGTGGCTCCCGCCACGAAGGCGACCATCATGCAGGCCCCAAGGCCGGACAGCAGGAGTTCCTGCGGGTTCGGCCCGTGGTTCAGGCCCATGAGTTGCCGCGGCTCGTCGACCTTCCAGGTGAAAGACCGGCTGACCCGGTGCGGGCCGACACGCATGGGCTTGGCGGTTGCGCAGGACCGGGTGCCGCTTTCCCAGTCAAGGCAGACGCCATAGTCCATCACCGCCTGTTCCGGCGCGGCGGCAACTTCGTTGACGAACTCCGACAGGGCGGCGGTGGGCAGGCTGTTACGCATGGGCTTGTTCCTTTGCGGGGGCGATCCGGGCAAGGGCCTGGTCGAAGTCGGCAATCAGGTCGGCGGCATCCTCGATGCCCACCGACAGGCGCACGCAGCCGGGATGAATGCCGATGGCAGCACGCTGGCGGGCGGTGTAGCTGGCCTGAGAGGTGTTGAAGGGCAGGCTGACCAGGCTTTCCACCCCGCCGAGGCTGGTGGCCTGCTTCGGAATGCGCAGGGCGTTCACGAGTTGCTGTGCCGCCTGATCGCTTTCGACGAAGAAGGTCACGTTGCCGGTGCCGTTCTTCAGAAGCCGCCTTGCAACCTCGCGGTCGGGGTGGCTGTCGAGCAGCGGATAGAAAACCCGCCGCACCTTCGGGTGGCTTTCCAGATGGCGGGCCAGGGCATGGGCGCTTTCCTCATGCGTGCGCATCCGGATGGCCAGCGTCTTCAGCCCCCGCTCCAGGAGGAAGCAGGCATGCGGATCGAGCGAGCCGCCATAGTTCAGGAGCCTTGGCCAGATCATGTCGATCAGCTTGCGCGGCCCGGCGGCGACGCCGGCGATCAGGTCGCTGTGGCCGTTGAGGTATTTCGACGCCGAATGCACCACCACGTCGGCACCCTGTTCCAGCGCCCGCATCGCCACCGGGGGCGCGAAGGTCGCGTCGATCACCAGCCGCACCCCATGGCGGCGGGCAATCCCGGCCAGGCGGGGGATGTCGATGATCTTGAGAAGCGGGTTGGTGATCGCCTCGAAATACATCAGCTGGGTTTCGGGGCGGATGGCCGCCTCGATGGCGGAAAAGTCCTGCGGGTCGACAAGGCTCGCGGACATGCCGAAGGTCGGGAACTCCTGATTGAAGAGGTTCCAGGTGCCGCCGTAGAGGTCGGCCGAAGCCACCACATGCGCCCCCCGATCCACCAGCGCCATGACGGTCGCGGTAATCGCCGCCATGCCCGAGGAAAACACGATGGCCGACTCTGCCCCCTCGAGCGCGGCCAGCTTTTCCTGCACCGCCCATTGTGAGGGGTTGCCGTAGCGTGAATAGATGAAGCGGTCGCGGGCGAAGCCCTCCTCGATGGAGCCGTACTGATCGGCGCCGAGAAGGAAGGTCGAGGCCTGATAGATCGGCGTACCCACCGCCCCGGTGCGCGGGTCGTCATGGGTTCCGGCATGGACCGCTGTGGTCGAGGGTCCCGCGACGTCCAGTCGATGGCCGGGAAGGAACGGCCCGACATGGCGCTTGCGGTCCAGCCGGTTCAGCCAGCCGCCCCGGGTGTGCTGCGGTGCGTCACTTGCGGCATCGCCGCGGATCGGGGTCTGGGGCATGGGTGTCTCCATCGGGGTCAGGCCGCTTCGGCGTTGTGCTGGGCCAGCGCCTGCATCAGGTCGTCCAGAATGTCGTCCACCCCTTCCAAGCCCACCGACAGCCGCACCAGCCCCTCGGCGATGCCGTGGGCGGCGCGTTCCTCCGGCATGTAGGTGGAATGGGTCATAGACGCGGGGTGCTGGATCAGGCTTTCCGCATCGCCCAGGCTGACCGCGCGCTGAATGAGCCGCAGCCGGTTCATCATGGCGATGCCGCCCGCCTTGCCGCCCACCACCTCGAACGGGATCATGCCGCCGAAGCCCGCCATCTGCCGCCGCGCAAGATCGGCCTGCGGAAAGCTGTCGAGTCCCGGGTAATGCACGCATTTCACCGCCGGGTGCGCCTCCAGCGCGCGGGCGATGGTCAGGGCCGCGGCGGAATGGGCGCGGACCCGCAGGTCCA
This sequence comes from Albidovulum sp., assembly GCF_008933605.1. Classification (GTDB taxonomy): domain Bacteria; phylum Pseudomonadota; class Alphaproteobacteria; order Rhodobacterales; family Rhodobacteraceae; genus Albidovulum. The sequence continues at coordinate 6,189 of NZ_WBUS01000037.1, read as the reverse complement.
GCGTCTTGATCCCGCGCAACAGGAGCATGGCCGAGAACGGCGACATCACCGCCCCGGTCATGTCCTTGATGCCGACAAGCCGGACCTGCGCGATGTCCTCGGCCCGGCCCGCGATCAGCCCCGCGATCACGTCGCCATGGCCGCTGAGATACTTGGTGGCCGAATGCACCACGATGTCGGCGCCATGCTCGATGGGTCGCGTCAGCACCGGCGTCGCATAGGTGTTGTCCACCACCACCTTCGCCCCGTGCCGGTGCGCGATCTCGGAAATGGCGGCAATGTCCACCAGCCGGTTGTTGGGGTTGGCGGGCGTCTCGAAATAGACGATCCGCGCTCTTGGCCCGATCGCGGCGGCAAGATTGGCGGGATCGGACAGATCCACCGGCCGCACCGTCACGCCGAAGCGTGGCAGGCCATGCGTCAGGAAGGCGAAGGTGCAACCGTAAAGCGTCTTGTCCAGGATCACCTCGTCGCCCGCATTCAGGAAGGTCCAGAGCGTCGAGGTGATCGCCCCCATGCCCGATGCGGTGCAGAGCCCGGCCTCCCCTCCTTCCAGATTGGCGATGCGCCGTTCAAGCGCCTCCAGCGTCGGATTGGAAATGCGGCTGTAGAAATGCCCCTCGGCCTGACCTGCGAACATCGCGCCACCGGCCTCGGCGGTGTCGAAAGCGAAGGTCGAGGACAGATAGACCGGCGGGTTCAGCGCGCCCTGATGGTCGCGGGCATCATAGCCATGGTGAATGGCACGGGTGGCAAGGCTTTGCGGGGTATCGCGCATGGGGCTGTCCTTCTGGCTGACCACCAGGCTGCGCTTGTTGTCATGGCATTTGGTTGCTATTCATGCCATATTTGCCAATACAATTGGCATTTAATGCCACGAAAGGTCGCAATGGACGAGAAAGACCGCCAGATCATCCGCGCCCTGCAACGCAACGGCCGCGCCACGAATCTGGAGATCGCGGCCAAGGTTAACCTCTCGCCCTCGCCCTGCCTGCGCCGTATCCGGCTTCTGGAGGAAAGCGGCGCCATCCTCGGCTATCGGGCCGTAGCCGACCAGCGCGCCTATGGCCTGCCGGTGACGGTGTTCATCCGCATCCGGCTGGAGCGGCATAGCGGCGAGACGGTAAGGCACTTCGAAAGCCGCATCCGCGCGCTGGATGAAGTTCTGGAATGTCACCTGATGACCGGCGCGGCGGACTATCACCTTCGCGTCGTGGTCGCCGGGCTGGAAGCCTACGAGGACTTCATCCGCAACCGCATTCACCCGATCGGCGGCATCGCCTCGATCGACTCGAGTTTCGTCTATGGCACGGTCAAGAACACCGGCGTTTTCCCGCAGATCGAATGAAGCCGCCAATCGGCGCGCAGAACTGCCTCTCTGTCGGCGCCGGGACTTCACTCCCCGGGGCTCGGATCTCGCCGCAGCGCCGAAGCGCGATCGTCAGCATTCCTGCGAGCGGGTGCGTAGCGCGGGACCCCAATCCTGATGAGTCGAACCTTGAGGAGGGCGGAGGGCGTCCGAAATGCGGTTCCGGTGACGGCCGCACGCGAAGGGTCCGCAAGGAGACGACTGCTAACGCGTTGATTTATGGTACCGCCTCCCCGGCTCGAACGGGGGACCCCCAGATCCACAATCTGGTGCTCTAACCAACTGAGCTAAGGCGGCACTCCGGGGGGCATTTAGCGCCGCGTCCCCCCAAATGCAAGGGAGAGAATCCTTCGCGCGGGTCGCGTCAGAGCGCGCGTTCCCGGGTCTGGTCGACGACCCGCCGGCGAAAGGCCGTCGCCGGGGCCTCGGCCGCATGCGGCGCCAGGGTCGCGCGTGTGGACGCGGTTGAAGGCCCGTGCCGCGTCGACCCCATCCAACCATCCCCCGGTGTCGCAAGCGCGACCACCGGCCCCCCGGGCAGCTTCGCTCGGTCACTTGAGCCCATCACGTATCATCCCGCCTTGCCCCGGGCGCCGGTCCGCGCTAGCCCGGTCCGGAACGTACGGGAGGCGAGCCATGGGCATAGACAAGGAAAGCGACATCGTGGCCAACTTGCAGATCGGGCCCACCTCGCTCGGCATGGTGCGGATCTACGTGGAGGCCGAAGGGGTCGAACTGCCGCTCGACTTCGAGCCGGAAGAGGCCGAGGAGATCGCCGAGGAGCTCATCGCGGCGGCCGAGGCCGCGCGCGGCATGGGCGGCGCCGGCGGCAAGGCGGGCGCAAGAACGGGCGGCGCTAGGGGAAAACCCCGGAAAGGCTGATGCCGGGATCGCGCGCCGCCTGAAGCCTCAACGCGGCGTGGCGGGCGAACTTCTGCAGCATCACCTTGCGCCGGGCGCCGGCGAGCGGCGTCTCGGGCGACATGCGGACGATCTCCGCGTCATATCCGTCGGCGAGGATGAGCCCGGTGTCGGGCGGCAGCAGCTCGACCGGGAAATCGGCATCCACCGCCCAGAAGAAGCGGTCGGACCATTCGAGGTAGTTCTGCCACTTGCGGTCCGAGGTGAAGTCGGCGCGGCCCGACTTGCACTCGACGATCCAGACCTCCCCCTTCGGACCGAGCGCCATCACGTCGACGCGCAGGCCCGGCGCGGGCACCAGTTCCTCCACCGTGGCGAAGCCGTGGTGGAGAAGGTGCCGGCAGACGCCGCGGGCCAGGATCTGGCCGGGCATCAGCGCGAGGTCGGGCGACGGGGCGGAAACGGGCATGGGCGGACTATGAACATTGCGTGAACATTTGTCCAGCCCATGCCGGTCAGCAGGGCAGCGCCCGCGCGCTGCGCACCGGCCCGAACGCCGTCAGGGCGAGGTTGACGAGGAAGGTCAGCATCGCCGCCGCCGTCAGGAGCGAGCCGACGATGGCCATTCCGGGGTTGCCGCCCGTGGCTGAAAACGCGATGCCCGGCACCATCAGCCAGAGCCCGACGGTCGCCAGCCCGAAATGCAGCCGCGACAGGAAGCGCGCCGCCGCCGACGGCGTGACGTGGTAGAAGACGCCCATCAGCGCCATCGTGACGAAGCCGAGAAGGTTCAGGTGCGCGTGGGCGGGGGCGAGCGTGAAGTCGTGCGCCGTGCCCATCCAGATGCCGAGCGCCATGCCGCCCATGCCGTAAACCGCGCCCGAGGCGAAAAAGAGGAGGCCAATGCCTTTCATGATGATGACTTTCCGAAAAAATTGTCGGGTCGAATCCCGCTGAGGAGCAGGTAGCACGGATGTTAGCGTACAAACAGTAAGGGAAACCTGACCCCACGCACCCCCGTCCGCGGCGCCCTTGCGGTCGCGCCCCGCGCGTCCTAAATTGACCGGCGGCGGGTTCTGCCCTTCGCGTGAGAGGCCCTTTTCCAGTGGCCGATAATATCTTCCGAGGGAGCCGGCTCTGCCGGGACCGTGGTCCCGGTATCCGGCGCCCACCTGGTCAAGCCAGGCTCTCGGGAAATACACGCCTCCACGGTCGCCGCGGTTCCCGCCGCCCGCTCCCCGGACGGACACGGCGGCGATCAGTCGCGGCGCTGCGCCTTGCGCGTGCTAATGGTGGCATGGGCGAGCACGGGCACCGCCGGCCCGACCGGCATCCTCCGGCCGCGGCCGCTGTCGCCGTCCCTGTCCTCCATCCGCATGATGACGATGCCGAACTGGACGCCGGCGAAGACGATGCCGTTGAAGACGAAGAGCATCAGGCCCGCGACCCAGCCCATCGGCGAGGTGGAGACGAGGTGCCAGAGGTTCGCCACGTTGAGCCCGAGAAGCGCGCCCACGAAGACTGCGGACAGCGCGAAGCCGACGAGCACGTTGCGGATGTAGAGGCGGACGAGATCGGGCATGTGCATCTCCTCGGATGCACCGAGAATAGGGGCGCGCCGGGGGGCTTGCCAGTGTCGAAGCGTCGCAGCCCCGCGATCGGCGGGGGATCGCTCAGAACGCCTCGGGCCGTGCCTCGCGCGCCATGTGGTCGAGCACGGCGTTGACGAACTTCGGCTCCCGCCCGTCGGGAAAGAAGGCGCGGGCGACGTCGACGAACTCGGTGATGACGACCTTGGGCGGGGTAGCCGGGTCGAGAAGCTCGGCCCCCGCAGCCCGGAAGAGGGCCCGCAGGACCGGGTCGATCCGGTCGATCGGCCATTTCGCCACCAACGCGCGGTCGGTCATCTGGTCGATCCTGGCCTGCCAGTTGACCGCCTCGCCGACCAGCCGGCGGAAGAGGTCGGGATCGCCCTCGGCCATCTCGTCCTCGTCGTAGATCGCGCCGAAGCGGTGCGTCTCGAACTCGCGCGCGACCTTCTCGGCGGTCTGGCCGGCGGCCTCCATCTGGAAGAGCGCCTGCACGGCGTAGAGCCGCGCGGCGGAACGCATCCGGCGGTGCTCGGCGGCCGAGGGTTTGCGGTGGTCGGTCATGCCCTGTCGGTGCCTCCCGCCGTTCCGGCGATGCGGAACTCCTCGCCCGCGGGCTTGAAGCCGATCCCCTTGGTCTGGCGCGCCCACCTGCGCGACAGCGCGACGAGGTGCAGCGCCGCCGCCGCCGCGCCACCGCCCTTGTCCTGGCCCGCGGGATCGGCGCGCACGGCGGCCTGGTCGCGGTTCTCGACCGTGAGGATTCCATTGCCGAGGCAGGCGCCGTTGAGGCCGAGAAGCGTCAGGCCGCGCGAACTGTCGTTGCAGACCGTGTCGTAATGCGTCGTCTCGCCCCGGATCACGCAGCCGAGCGCCACGAACCCATCGTAGTCGGCCATGCGGAAGGCCATGCCGATGGCCGGCGCGATTTCCAGCGCGCCCGGGACCTCCACCAGATCGGCCGTGGCCCCCGCCTTGGCCGCCACCGCCCGAGCCCCGGCGACGAGGTCGTCGGCGATGTCGCGGTAATAGGGCGCGACGACGATCAGGAGTTTCACCGGCTTGTCGAAGGTCGGCAGCGGCAGCGTGGAGTGGGTCTCGGAACCGGCCATGGGTCAGCCTTTCGTGATGGGCCGCGTGCCGGCGATGTGAAGGTCGTAGGCATCGAGACCGAGGTAGCGGGTCAGCGGCGAATCGGTCAGCAGGATCAGTTGCCTGAGGCCCATCGAGGAGAGGATCTGCGCACCGAGCCCGGTCTGCTTGACCGTGCGCGGACCGTTGTCCTCGTTCTCCGCCAGGAGCTTCGCCTGCGGATCGCGGAAAAGACAGACGACGCCCCGCCCCTCCTCGGCGATGATCAGCATGGCGCGCGCCAGTTCGCCCTCCGGCGCGGGACCGAGCGCCAGCACGTCTTCAAGGACGTTCAGCGAATGGGTGCGCACCAGAACCGGCTCGGGCGTGGTGACATCGCCCTTGGTCAGCACGACATGCTCGGTCCCCTCGGTCACGTCGGTGAAGACGCGCATCGTCCAGTCGCCGCCATAGGCCGAGGTCACGGTCTTCTTCAGCGTCTCGCGCACGAGGTTGTCGTGGCGGCGGCGGTAGGCGATGAGGTCGGAGATCGTCCCGATCTTCAGCCCGTGCCTCTGCGCGAAGCCGACGAGGTCGGGTAGCCGCGCCATCGTGCCGTCCTCGTTCATGATCTCGCAGATCACGCCCGCGGGGTTAAGCCCGGCGAGCCGCGCGATGTCGGTCGCGGCCTCGGTATGGCCGGCGCGGACGAGCACGCCGCCGTCGCGCGCGCGCAGCGGGAAGATGTGGCCCGGTGTCGCGATGTCGGCCGGCCCCTTGGTCGGGTCGATCGCCACGGCGACGGTCAGCGCCCGGTCATGCGCCGAGATGCCGGTGGAGACGCCCTCGCGCGCCTCGATCGAGACGGTGAAGGCGGTCTCGTGGCGGGAGGAGTTCTTCGTCGACATGAGCGAGAGCCCGAGCGCGTCGATCCGCTGCGAGGTCAGGGTGAGGCATATGAGGCCGCGTCCGTGGGTCGCCATGAAGTTGATGGCATTGGGCGTGCACATCTGCGCGGGGATCACGAGGTCGCCCTCGTTCTCGCGGTCCTCCTCGTCGATCAGGATGAACATGCGCCCGTTGCGCGCCTCGTCGATGATCTCCTCGGTGGGAGAGATGGCGCGGGTCAGATCGTCGAGGGGATCGGTCATGGCTGCGGTTCCGGCTTGTTCCCGCCCGCGATAGCCCAAGCGGCCGGGGTTTGCCAGTGCGGAGGCGCTGTTCAGCCCTGAACAGCGCCGGCGCGGCCGAAGTAGCGGTCCGCAGGCAGGAAGCCCGCCAGCCGCGCCGCGCCGACCC
>NZ_WBUS01000036.1 GCF_008933605.1 Albidovulum sp. | reverse complement strand
CCGTTCGGCGTGGATGCGGTCGGGGTCGGGCACCTGCCCGGCGTCGTGGAGCGCCTGGGCGAGGTCGTCCTCGGACGGCAGCGCGAGACAGAGCGCCCGGAAGGCGGGGTCGAGGCTTTCGTCGGCTAGCACCGCGCCGAGCCCGTCGATGAGCGCGCGCGAGGGCTCCGCCGCCTGGCCGATCATCCGCACGAGCGCGTCCTTGGCGAGCGCCCGGCCCGCCTCCCAGCGGTTGAAGGGATCGGTGTCATGGGCGAGGAGGAAGGCGCGCTCCTGTGCGTCGACCTCGCGGTCGAGCACCACGGGGGCGGAAAATCCGCGCAGGATCGAGGGCACGGGGCGCGAGGCGAGCCCGTCCCAGCGGAAGCTCTGCGTGACCTCGGTCATTTCCAGGATCTCGGTCGGCACCACCTCGTCGCCATTGGGGTTGAGAAGCCCGACCGCGATCGGGATGACGCGCGGCGGCTTCGTGTCCTGTCCCGGCGTGGACGGTGTCTGCTGCCGGAAGGTGAGCGTGTAGGTGCCATCAGACCACGCCTCCGAGGCCGCCAACCGCGGCGTGCCGGCATCCGTATACCAGCGTTTGAACTGGGAAAGGTCACGGCCGGTCGCGTCCTCGAAGACCTTCAGCCAGTCCTCGATCGTCGCCGCCTCGCCATCGTGGCGGTCGAAATAGAGGTCAAGCGCCTTGCGGTAGCCGCCGTCGCCGACGAGCCGTTTCAGCATCCCGATCACCTCCGCGCCCTTCTCGTAGACGGTGGCGGTGTAGAAGTTGTTGATCTCGACGTAGCTGTCGGGCCTGACCGGGTGCGCGAGCGGCCCCATGTCCTCCTTGAACTGGCGGGCGCGCAGCGTCAGGACGTCCTCGATCCGCTTGACCGGCTCGGAGCGCATGTCCTTGGTGAATTCCTGGTCGCGGAAGACCGTGAGCCCCTCCTTCAGGCAGAGCTGGAACCAGTCGCGGCAGGTGATCCGGTTGCCCGTCCAGTTGTGGAAGTACTCATGCGCGATGACGCCCTCGATCCGTTCGAAGTCGGCGTCGGTCGCGGTCTCGGGGCTGGCCAGAACAAGCTTGGAGTTGAAGATGTTCAATCCCTTGTTCTCCATCGCGCCCATGTTGAAGTCGTCGACGGCGACGATGTTGAAAACGTCCAAGTCGTATTCGCGACCGTAGGCCTCCTCGTCCCACTTCATCGACCGCTTGAGGCTGTCCATCGCATAGGCGCAGCGGTCCTCGTCGCCCGCGCGGACCCAGATGGCGAGGGCGACGTCGCGGCCCGAACGCGTGCGGAACCTGTCGCGCACCGCCACCAGGTCGCCCGCGACGAGGGCGAAGAGATAGGCGGGCTTCGGCCAGGGATCGGTCCATTCCGCCCAGCCCGGCCCGGCGCCCGTCGGATTGCCGTTTGACAGGAGCACGGGCATGTCGCTTTCGATGCGGACCCTGTAGGGGGCCATCACGTCGGGCCGGTCGGGGTAGAAGGTGATCTTGCGGAAACCTTCCGCCTCGCACTGGGTGCAGTAGATGCCCCCGGACATGTAGAGCCCTTCCAGCGCGGTATTGGCGGCGGGGTCGATCTCCACCTCCGCCTCCCAGGTGAAGGGGCCCGCGGGCAGTTCGGCGGCCGCGACCGTCAAGCCGGCCGCGTCCTGCGCGGGGGTCACGGCGCGGCCGTCGATCCACGCTGAAAGGAGCGCGAGCTTTTCGCCGTCAAGGCGCAGGCCGTGTCGTCCCGGCTGCGCCGGATTGGGCGCGAAGCCGATCCGCGCCAGCACCCGAGTCGCCGAAGGCGCGAGGCGGAAGGTCAGGTCGACGCCCGTGACCGTGAACGGGAACGGCGCGTATTCGGCAAGCCGGGTCGGCTGCGGGGCTTCGTCATTCATCGGCGGCCTCGGGATTGGTTCGGGGGCGGAGGTTAGGTCCTCCGCCCACCGACCGCAACCGCTCAGGCCGCGCCGATATGGGCGGCAAGCTTGCCGAGCGTCTGGAGCCCGAGCTCGACCGCGCCGAAGCCCTTCGCGGTCTCGTACTCCTCGGCGGTGACGAAGGTCATCGACAGCGTGACCCTTGTCCGCCCCCCGAGAGCCTCGAAGCGGGCGGAGGCATCGGCGTGCTTCGGCCCGTTCTCGCCCCAGAGTAGCGTGTAGTCGATCCCGTCCACAGGGTCGAAGCGGACGTAGCGGTGGTGGTTCGGGTAAACGGTGCCATCCGGGCCGATCATGTCGAAGACCCATTCGCCGCCGGCGCGAAGGTCGATACGCTTCGTCCGGCAGGAGAACCCGTCGGGCCCCCACCATCTCGGCAGCGCGGCGGGGTCGCTCCAGGCCGCCCAGACCCGGGCGACGGGGGCGGCGATCACGCGCTCCAGCACCATGGTGCGGTCGTCAATCTCCACGGTCATGTCATCAACCCCCTCGCGTATTCCTCCAGCTGCGTCACGACGGTGCCCCAGCCGTCGTAGAAGCCCATCGCCTTGTGCTGTTCGGCCGTCTCGGGCGAGCGGTGGCGGGCGATGGCGGTATAGGCGGTCCTGCCGTCGCCCGCATCCTCGAAGGTCACGATCGCGGTCATGAACGGGTCGGGGGCGGGCTTCCAGCCTTCGGTGTAGGCATCGGTGAAGACCAGCTTCTCGTTCTCGATCACCTCGAGATAGACGCCGTTGTTCTGCATCTCGGTGCCGTCGACGTCGAAGGTCGTCTCGAAGACGCCACCGACGCGCGGGTCGAGCCGGCAATGCGTCACCCGGTGCGGGCGGGGGACGAAGAAGTGCGGCAGATGCTCTTCCCGCGTCCAGCACTGGTAGAGGAGGTTCCGGGGGGCGTTCACCGTCCGCTTGAGGACGAGGTCGAGGGTGGGGTCAAGGTTCATCGCGCGTTTCCTGCATGAGGGTCTGGACATAGGCGTCGAGCCGGTCGAGGCGCCCCTCCCAGAGGGCGCGCTGGTCGTCGAGCCAGCTTCGCACCGGGGTGAAGGCCCCCGGAACGAGGGTGACGGTGCGGATGCGCCCCGTCTTCGCGGTGGTGACGAGGCCGGCGGCCTCGAGTCTTTGCACATGGCCGAGGAACGAGGGCAGGGCCATCTCGAAGGGCACCGCCAGCTCCGTCACGGTCGCCGGCCCCCGCGCCAGCCGTTCGAGGATCGCGCGCCGGGTCGGATCGCCGAGCGCCTGAAAGAGGATGTCCAGCTGGCCGGGGGACAGGTTCATCGGGCTCTCAATAGTTATGCAAGCTCCTAACTATTCCGTTCCGGCGAGTCGCGCAAGAAAAAGTTAGGCGATCGGCTTACTAATATTCCCGAACAGTGATTGCGGTTTTTCCATCAATCGGCGCGTCCGCAGGCGTTGCCGCCCCGGGCGCATTTCGATAGGCGTTGCGGGCAGATGGTCGAAAGCGTGCAAGGAGGGCGAGCGATGCGGGTGGAACGGCATGGGCTCAAGGTGGCGCAAGAACTCGCCGACTTCATCGAGGACCGGGCGCTGCCGGGAACGGGGATGGACGCCGAGCGCTTCTGGGCGGGGCTGGCCGGGATCGTCCGCGACCTCACGCCCAAGAACCGGGCACTCCTGGCGAGGCGCGACGACCTGCAGGCGCGGATCGATGCCTGGCACCTTTCCCATCGCGGCCAGCCGCATGACCACGAGGCCTACAAGACCTTCCTCGGCGAGATCGGTTACCTCCTGCCCGAAGGCCCCGCGTTCGAGATCGGCACCGAAAAGACCGACCCGGAAATCGCCAGCGTGCCGGGCCCGCAGCTCGTCGTGCCAGTGACGAACCCGCGCTATGCGCTCAACGCCGCGAACGCCCGCTGGGGCAGCCTCTACGACTGCCTTTACGGGACCGACGCCATGGGGTCGCCGCCGCCGAAGGGCGGCTACGAGAAGGGCCGGGGTGCGCGGGTCGTGGCGCGGGCGCGCGTCTTCCTCGACGAGGCCTTCCCGATCCAGGGCGCGAGCCATGCGGACGTGCGGCGCTATCACGTCAGGGAGGGCGTCCTTCTCGTCGACGACATGCCGCTGGTGCAGCCCGAGAAGTTCGTCGGCTACCGCGGCAATCCCAGGGCCCCCGACGCCGTGCTTCTTCGCAACCACGGGCTTCACGTCGAGCTCGTCTTCGACCGGGCCCATTTCATCGGGGCCCGCGACCAGGCCTGCCTCGCCGACGTGCAGATCGAAAGCGCCATGTCGGCGATCATGGACTGCGAGGACTCGGTCGCCTGCGTCGATGCCGAGGACAAGGTGCAGGCCTATGCGAACTGGCTGGGCCTGATGAAGGGCGATCTTGAGGAGACGTTCGACAAGGGCGGCCGGACGCTGACGCGGCGGCTGGAACCGGATCATGTCTGGACCGCGCCAGACGGGAGCGAATTCACCGTCAAGGGCCGGGCGCTGATGCTGGTCCGGAATGTCGGGCACCTGATGACTAACCCCGCGATCCTCGACGCCGACGGTGCCGAGGTCTTCGAGGGCCTGATGGATGCGATGGTCACCGTGACGATCGCGATCCATGACCTGAAGAAGACCAGCGGCGCGCGGAATTCGGTCAAGGGTTCGGTCTATGTGGTGAAGCCGAAGTTGCACGGGCCCGAAGAGGTGGCCTTCACCGACGAGATCTTCACCCGCGTGGAACAGGCGCTGGGTCTGCCGCGAAACACGGTGAAGATCGGCATCATGGACGAGGAGCGGCGCACCTCGGTCAACCTCAAGGAATGCATCCGCGCCGCCCGGCACCGCGTCTGCTTCATCAATACCGGTTTTCTCGACCGCACCGGCGACGAGATCCACACTTCCATGGAGGCCGGCCCCTTCAGTCGCAAGGACTTCATCAAGCGCAAGGCCTGGATCGGCGCCTACGAGAACCAGAACGTCGATATCGGCCTCGAATGCGGGCTTTCGGGCAGGGCGCAGATCGGCAAGGGCATGTGGGCCATGCCCGACCTGATGGCGGCGATGCTGGAACAGAAGATCGAGCATCCGAAGGCGGGCGCCAGCACCGCCTGGGTGCCCTCGCCCACCGCCGCGACGCTGCATGCGCTGCACTATCACAAGGTCGACGTCTTCGCGGTGCAGGAAAGGCTGAGGAAGGGCGGGCGGCGGGCCTATGTGGACACGATCCTCGACATCCCGCTGGCGGCCTACCGCAAGTGGACCCCCGACCAGGTCCGCCGCGAAGTCGAGAACAACTGCCAGGGCATCCTCGGCTATGTCGTGCGCTGGGTCGACCAGGGGGTCGGCTGTTCCAAGGTGCCCGACATCAACGACGTCGGCCTGATGGAGGACCGCGCGACCTGCCGCATCTCGGCGCAGCATGTGGCGAACTGGCTGCATCACGGGGTGGTGACGAAAGAGCAGGTGATGGACGCGCTCAGGAAGATGGCCGCGGTCGTGGACCGGCAGAACGCCGGCGATCCGGCCTACCGGCCGATGGCGCCGGGCTTCCAGGGGATCGCCTTTCAGGCGGCCTGCGACCTCATTTTCCTCGGGCGCGAGCAGCCGTCGGGCTATACCGAGCCGGTCCTGCACCGGCGCCGGGCCGAGGTGAAGGCGGCGCACTGAGGGGCGCCCCTGCTGAAGCCTTTGCGCCCGGGGTGACGGTCCGGCGGGATGCCGGACCATTCCGGGGCGGGGCACGATCCGCCGGATTTCCGGGCATCGTCGCCGCGCCCGCCGTCTGCATGGGCGCAGAGGGTCCTGTGCGCGGGCCGGGGCTTTCCCTCGCCGGCCGCGCGGCCTATCCTTCGCGCAGGGAAACGACGGATATGCGCATGACCCGGCCCATCGTCGGCATCATCGGCAATATGAACCTGATCAACAACGAGTATCCCGTCCATGCCGGCGGCACGATGAACTCTGCCGCGGTGGCGCAGGTGGCGGGCTGCATGCCGCTTCTGATCCCGTCGGACCCGCGCTTCGTCAGCGTCGAGGAGCTTCTCGACGCCTGCCACGGGTTCCTCCTGACTGGCGGGCGGCCGAACGTCCATCCGTCGGAATACGGCGAGGAGGAGACCGAGGCGCATGGCGCCTTCGACCGCTGCCGCGATGCGATCACGCTGCCGCTGGTGCGCGCCTGTGTCGAGCGGGGCCAGCCCTTTCTCGGCATCTGCCGGGGCTTCCAGGAAGTGAACGTGGCGCTCGGCGGCACGCTCCATCCCGAGATCCGCGACCTTCCGGGCCGGATGAACCACAGGATGCCGCCCGAGGGCACGATCGAGGAGAAGTTCGCGCTGCGCCACCGGGTGCGGTTCACCGAGGGCGGCGTGTTCGCGCGGCTTTTCGGCACCGCCGAGGTGATGACGAACTCGCTTCACGGGCAGGGGATCAAGCAGCCCGGCAAGCGCGTGGTGATCGACGGCTGGGCCGAGGACGGCACCCCCGAGGCGCTTTTCGTCGAGGGCGCGGCGGGCTTCACGCTCGCGGTTCAGTGGCATCCGGAATGGAACGCCGCGACCGATCCGGTGTCGCGGCCGCTGTTCCAGGCTTTGGGGGACGCGGCCCGGTGCTGGGCCGCGTCGCGCACCGTCGGGCTGGGCCGGGCGCTCAGAGCCTGACCGGACCCGTCCAAGGCGTCAGAGCGCGGTGCGCACCCGCCAGAGCTCCGGGAACAGTTCGACCTCGAGCATCCGGCGCAGGTAGGGCACGCCGCCGGTCCCCCCGGTGCCGCGCTTCAGGCCGATCACCCGCTCGACCGTGGTGACATGGTTGAAGCGCCAGCGGCGGAAGTAATCCTCGAAATCGACCAGCTTTTCGGCCAGTTCATAGAGCGCCCAGTGGTCCTCGGGGGCGCGGTAGACGGTGGCCCAGACCTGCATGACGCCGCCATCTTCCGCCCAGGGCTGGCGGAAGTCGCGGTTCAGGATCGCCTCCGGCACGGCGAGGCCGGCGCGCGCCGCCACCCGCAGCGCCTCGTCGTAAAGCGAGGGGCGGGCCAGTTCGGCCTCGAGGTTGGCGAGGATGTCGGGCCGGTGCGCATGCGGGCGCAGCATCGCCGCGTTGCGGTTTCCGGAGGCATATTCGATCAGCCGGTACTGCCAGGACTGGAAGCCCGAGGACTGGCCGAGCGCGGCGCGAAACCGGGTGTAGTCGGCCGGCGTCATGGTGCGCAGCACGTCCCAGGCGGAGTTCAGCTGTTCCATGATGCGGGCGACGCGTGCCAGCATCTTGAAGGCCGGTTGCAGCGCGTCCCGCGCCATGGCGGCGCGGGCGGCGGCGATTTCGCCGAGCGCGAGTTTCATCCAGAGTTCCGAGGTCTGGTGCTGGATGATGAACAGCATCTCGTCCTGCGCGTCGCTGAGCGGCGCCTGCGCGGTCAGGATCGCGTCGAGTTTCAGATAGTCGCCATAGCTCATGCGGCCGTCGAAGGACATCTGCGCGCCTTCGGCCGAGGGGTCATAGGTGGTCATGGTGGTCTCCGTGAAAAGGTCCGGGAAGGCGCCCCGTCAGGGGCCGATCCTAGAGGCCCTCCGCGGCGATGACGGCGGTCCTGCCGATCCTGCGCCAGAGCCCCGCCCAGGCGCCGGGGCGCGCCAGTCGCGGTTCGGTGCGGCGCGTTTCGGTCCTCAAGGCCGTGTCCCGAGGTCGAGCGACATGAGGAAGGTCTCATAGGTCTGCCCGTCGACCGCGAAATCCTCGGCCGCGTCGATCCGCCAGCCCTGCTTCTCGAAGAAGCGGCGGGCAAGGTGACTGGCGCGGACGGTCAGGCGCGTCAGCCCTTTCGCGCGGGCATGGTCCACAAGCGCGCCATAGAGCGCCTGCGCGACGCCCTTGCCCATGACCTCCGGCAGGACGAAGGCCATGTCGAGATACCCCTCATGGTCGAGCGACATGAAGCCGGTCAGGCCGCGGTCGTCCTCGGCCACCCAGCACCACTGGTCAAGCTGCGGGTCCGGCTCTGCCCAGTCCGGCTCGCACGAGGGCGCCCAGACGGCGCGTTGCGCCGCGTCGTAGAAGGGGGCGGCACCTTCGCGGACGGCGCGGTAGAAGACCATCGCCTTCGCGGTCCGGTCTTCCGGGCGATAGGCGCGGACCCGCATCATGTCACCTTCGCGCGGGCCTTGAACTCCGCCCGGTCCCACAGGCGCGCGTCCATGATCCGCTTCAGGATAGCGACCGCGCCCTCGACGTCCTCCATCGTCGTGTAGAGCGGCGTGAAGCCGAAGCGGAGGATGTCGGGGGCGCGGAAGTCGCCGATGACGCCCTGCGCGATCAGGGCCTGCATGATCGCATAGCCTTCGGGGTGGCGGAAGCTGACCTGGCTGCCGCGCGCCGCGGGGTCGCGGGGCGAGGCGAGCGTTAGGTCGGGGCAGGCGGCTTCCACCCCCTTGATGAACGCCTCGGTCAATTCGATCGAGCGAGCCCGCACATCGGCCATCTCCACCCGGTCCCAGATGTCCATCGAGGCTTCGAGGGCGGCCATCTGGAGGATCGGTGGTGTGCCGACGCGCATCCGCTCGATGCCCGCGCCGGGTCGGTAGTCGGGATCGAATGCAAAGGGTGCCTCGTGCCCGAGCCAGCCCGAGAGCGCCGGGCGCGCCTGCGGCGCGAGGTGCGGCGCGATGTAGATGAAGGCGGGGCCGCCGGGGCCGGAGTTGAGGTACTTGTAGGTGCAGCCGACGGCGAAATCGGCCCTGGCCCCGGTCAGGTCAACTTCGACCGCGCCGGCCGAGTGGGCAAGGTCCCAGACCGCCAGCGCCCCTGCCGAATGCGCCTTTTCCGTGAGCGCAGCCATGGCGTGCCTGCGCCCGGTCCGGTAATCGACCTCGGTCAGCATCAGGACGGCGACGTCGGGCGTGATCGCCGCCTCCACCGCCTCGGGCGCGACGGTCCTGAGTTCGTAACCCTGCCCGAGCGTGCGCACGAGCCCGTCGGCGATGTAGAGGTCGGAGGGGAAGTTGCCGGTGTCCGAAAGGATCGCCCGCCGACCCGGACGCATCTCGAGCGCGGAGGCGAGCGCCTGATAGACCTTGATCGAAAGCGTGTCGCCAAGGACGACGGTGCCCGGCGCGGCGCCGATCAGCCGGCCGATGCGGTCGCCGAGCCGGCGCGGCAGGTCCATCCATCCCGCCCGGTTCCAGGCGGTGATGAGCATTTCGCCCCATTCCTTGGTTACGCATTCCGCGACGCGTGCGGCAGCGGCCCTCGGCAGCGGCCCGAGCGAGTTGCCGTCGAGGTAGATCACGTCCTCTGGCAGGGCGAAGGCGGCGCGGGTGGCGGCGAAATCGGTCGGCATCGGTCCTCCCATCGGTTTTCCGCGATCTTGGAGCCTCGGTCGCCCGGGGGCCAGAGGAATCTCTCCCGATCCGCCGGCTTGCGCGCCGATCACACCGCATGGATACATCGCCCGCGCATCGGGCGCCGCACTTGAACTCCGCCCGGTCTCCACACTAGGGTCGCGCGAAGTCTTCTCGGGGATCCCGATGGCCAAGGAAATCGACTTTCCGCCGGTCTGGCTGGCCGGATTTGCCGCCCTCGGGGGGGTGATCGGGCGTGTCGTGCCGGTCGTGACACCCGTCAACGACGAACTCGGCGCCATCCTGATCTTCGCCGGCCTGACGCTCATGATCGTGGCCGCAGGCCAGATGCTGATCGCGCGGACGAGCGTCATCCCCCGCCGCGACCCCGACGCCTTTGTCCATGGCGGGGTCTTCCGCGTCAGCCGCAACCCGATCTACCTCGCCGACGCGATCCTGCTCGCCGGCCTCTACATCGCCTGGGACGCGCTCATCGCGCTGCCGCTCGTCGCCGTCTTCGCCATCGTGATCCAGAAGCGCTTCATCCTCGACGAGGAGGCGCGGCTGAGCCGGCGTTTCGGGGACGAATACCTCGAATACACCGCGCGCGTCCGGCGATGGCTCTGATCGCGCCGAGGCCCGGTGGCGCTCGGTGCGGCGGCCCGCGATTCCCTGTTGTCGCGATGCCGCGTTGCAGAGTAACAGTTGCCGCCACGGTAGTGACGTGACGCAAGGCGCGGAAAAACGCGCGGGGGACATGCCGGAAAGGAGAGACAGTGAAGATCGGGGCACCGAAGGAAATCTTTGAGGGCGAGAACCGCGTCGCGATGACACCGGACTCTGCCCTCCAGCTGCAGAAGCTGGGGCATGAATGCTTCATCGAGGCCGGCGCGGGCGCGAAGGCCGGGTTTTCCGACGCGGCCTACGAGGCCGCCGGTGTCAAGGTCCTCAAGACGGCGGCGGCGGTCTTCAAGGAGGTCGATGTCGTCGCCAAGGTGCGCCCCCCGACCGAGGCCGAGACGAAGCGGCTCGGCACCGGGCAGACGTTGATCTCGTTCTTCTATCCCGCTCAGAACAAAGAACTTCTGGAGCTTGCGAACAAGCAGGGCGCGACCGTCGTCGCGATGGACATGGTGCCGCGCATCAGCCGGGCGCAGAAGATGGACGCGCTGAGTTCGATGGCCAACATCGCCGGCTACCGCGCGGTGATCGAGGCCGGGTCGAACTTCGGCCGCTTCTTCACCGGCCAGGTGACGGCGGCGGGCAAGGTGCCGCCGGCGAAGGTCCTCATCATCGGTGCGGGCGTCGCGGGGCTTGCGGCCATCGGCACCTCCACCTCGCTGGGCGCCATCACCTACGCCTTCGACGTGCGCCCCGAAGTGGCCGAGCAGATCGAATCGATGGGGGCCGAGTTCGTCTATCTCGACTTCGCCGAACAGACGCAGGACGGCGCCGCGACGGGTGGTTATGCGGCACCCTCGTCGCCGGAGTTCCGCGAGGCGCAGCTGAAGAAGTTCCGCGAGCTTGCGCCCGAGATGGACATCGTCATCTCGACCGCGCTGATCCCGGGCCGCGACGCGCCGGTCCTCTGGACGAAGGACATGGTCGAGGCGATGAAGCCCGGCTCGGTCATCGTGGACCTGGCGGCCGAGCGCGGCGGCAACTGCGAGCTGACGGTGAAGGACGAGAAGATCGTGACGCCGAACGGCGTGACCATCGTCGGCTACACCGACTTCCCCTCGCGCATGGCCGCCCAGGCCTCGACGCTCTATTCGACGAACATCCGTCACATGATGACGGACCTGACGCCGGCCAAGGACGGTGTGGTCAACCACAACATGGAGGACGACGTCATCCGCGGGGCGACCGTGACCCATGCGGGCGCAATCACCTTCCCGCCGCCGCCGCCGAAGATCCAGGCGATCGCCGCGCAGAAGCCGAAGGAGAAGGCGAAGGAACTGACGCCGGAGGAAAGGCGCGCGGCCGAGGTGGCGGCCTTCAAGGCGCAGACCCGGAGCCAGGTGACGCTGCTCGGCGTCGGCGGGGCGCTGATCCTCCTGGCCGGGCTTTTCGCCCCTGCCAGCTTCATGCAGCACTTCATCGTCTTCGTGCTCGCGGTCTTCGTCGGCTTCCAGGTGATCTGGAACGTCTCGCATTCGCTGCATACGCCGCTGATGGCGGTCACGAACGCGATCTCCTCGATCATCATCCTCGGCGCCCTGTTGCAGATCGGATCGGGGTCGTTCCTCGTGATCCTGCTCGCGGCGCTGTCGGTCTTCATGGCCGGGATCAACATCTTCGGTGGCTTCATGGTCACCCGGCGCATGCTCGCCATGTTCCAGAAGTCGTAAGGGGGCACGCGCAATGGATTACGGTTTCACCACGGCCGCCTATGTCGTCGCGGCGGTCCTCTTCATCCTTTCGCTCGGCGGGCTTTCTGGACAGGAAAGCGCCAAGCGCGCGGTCTGGTACGGCATCGTCGGCATGGCCTTGGCCGTGCTGGCGACGCTCGCCGGGCCAGGGTCGGGCCTCTGGCCGCTCTCGGTCCTTCTGGTCCTCGCCGGCGGCGTCATCGGCTGGATCGTCGCGCAACGCGTGCAGATGACCGAGATGCCGCAGCTTGTCGCGGCGATGCACTCGCTCGTCGGTCTCGCCGCCGTCTTCGTCGGCTTCAACGCCCATTTCGAACTGGGCCGGGTGCTGCCGATGGACGAGGCCGCGCGCGAGGCGCTGACCGGCTTCGCCGCGGTCCTTGCCCACAAGAGCCCGGTCGAGGTCAATATCCTGCGCATCGAGCTCTTCCTCGGCGTCTTCATCGGGGCGGTGACCTTCACAGGCTCGGTCATCGCCTTCGGCAAGCTCGCGGGGAGGGTCACCTCCAAGGCCGAGAAGCTGCCGGGCGGGCATGTGCTCAACGCCGGCGCGGCGGCGCTCTCGGCGATCTGCCTCGTCTGGTATTTCAACACCGGGGGCTTCCTGCCGCTGGTCCTGATGACGCTCGCCGCGCTCTTCATCGGCTATCACCTGATCATGGGCATCGGCGGGGCCGACATGCCGGTCGTCGTCTCGATGCTGAACAGCTACTCGGGCTGGGCGGCGGCGGCGATCGGCTTCTCGCTCTCGAACGACCTCCTGATCGTCGTCGGCGCGCTCGTCGGCTCCTCGGGTGCGATCCTGAGCTACATCATGTGCAAGGCGATGAACCGTTCCTTCATCAGCGTGATCCTCGGCGGCTTCGGCAACACGACGGGCCCGGCGATGGAGATCGCGGGCGAGCAGATCGCCATCGACGCCGAGGGCGTAGCGGCGGCGCTCAATGACGCCGACAGCGTGATCATCGTGCCGGGCTACGGCATGGCGGTGGCGCAGGCCCAGCAGTCGGTCGCCGAACTCACCCGCAAGCTCCGCGCCAAAGGCAAGGAGGTGCGCTTCGGCATCCACCCGGTCGCGGGCCGCCTGCCGGGCCACATGAACGTGCTCCTGGCCGAGGCCAAGGTGCCCTACGACATCGTGCTCGAGATGGACGAGATCAACGACGACTTCCCCTCGACCGACGTCGCCATCGTCATCGGCTCGAACGACATCGTGAACCCGGCCGCGCAGGAGGACCCCAACAGCCCCATCGCCGGCATGCCGGTTCTCGAGGTCTGGAAGGCCAAGCAGGTCTTCGTCTCGAAGCGCGGGCAGGGGACGGGGTATTCGGGCATCGAGAACCCGCTTTTCTACAAGGAGAACACGCGGATGTTCTACGGCGACGCCAAGAAGAGCGTGGACAGCCTCCTGCCGATGCTCGACTGAGCGACCGCGCAGCCTGCGACAATGACGTGACCCCGTCCGGAAGGGCGGGGTCACTTTCTTTTGTCCGGGTGCCGCCAGCACTCCGCGCTATCCTTGCCGCCCAGACGCAGGAGGAACCGCCATGAACGCTGAAGGCAAGCCGACCCCGCGCAAGAGCGCGAAGGACTTCGATTCCCGCATTCTCGAGATTTTCGATGGCTATGTGCACGGCAGGATGTCGAAACGCGAGTTCATCGAGCGCGCGGGCAAGTTCGCCGCCGCGGGCGTGACCGGGGCGATGATCCTCGAACAGCTCCAGCCCAATTACGCGCTTGCCCAGCAGGTCGCGCCGGATGATCCCGCGATCGAGACCATGACCGCGGAATACATGAGCCCCGAGGGCAACGGCCGCATGACGGGGCTGATGGCGAAGCCCATGGGCGCCACCGGGAAGCTCGCGGCCGTGCTCGTGATCCATGAGAACCGCGGGCTCAATGCCTACATCGCCGATGTCGTGCGGAGGGTGGCCAAGGCGGGCTACCTCGCCTTCGGGCCGGACGGGCTCTCACCGCTCGGGGGATACCCCGGCAACGACGATCAGGGGCGCGAGATGCAGGCGAGCCTCGACCCGGCCAGGCTGATGGCCGATTTCTTCGCCGCCTACGAATTCCTGCGCGGGCACGAGGGCTCGACCGGAAAGGTCGGCGCGGTGGGCTTCTGCTATGGCGGCGGGGTCTGCAACGCGCTCGCCGTCGCCTACCCCGACCTCGCGGCCTCGGTCCCGTTCTATGGCCGCCAGCCGGCGGTCGAGGACGTGGCGAAGATCGAGGCGCCGCTGATGCTGCACTACGCCGGGCTCGACGAGCGGATCAACGCTGGCTGGCCGGCCTACGAAGACGCCCTGAAGGCGGCCGGCAAGAGCTACGAGGCCTTCATCTACGAGGGCGTGAACCACGGCTTTCACAACGACACGACGCCCCGCTACGATGCCGCGGCGGCGGAGCTCGCCTGGTCGCGCACGATGGATTTCTTCGCCCGCCATCTGTCCTGAGGCGCGGCCAAGGCGAAGGGCCGCGCGGCCCGTGACATGCCCGGGCCGGCGGCGAGGTCGCTCGCGCCCTGTACCGGACGCGCTGGCACAGGCGCGGCGAGGGGACTATGACTCCCCTCGCAACGGCCTCCCAATCCTGTCCGAAAGGTTGCCCGATGCGCGCAATCCTTCCCCGCGGCGTCGTGGCGCTGGGGTTCGTGAGCCTCTTCATGGACATCTCGTCCGAGATGATCCACGGCCTCTTGCCGGTCTTTCTCACCGGCACACTCGGGGCCTCGGTCATCCTCGTCGGGCTCGTCGAGGGGCTAGGCGAGGCGGTGGCGCAGATCGTCAAGGTCTTCTCGGGCGCGCTCTCCGACCGGCTGGGGCGCCGGAAGCCGCTTCTCGTTTTCGGCTACGGGCTGGCCGCGCTGACGAAACCGCTCTTCGCGCTGGCCGGCAGCGCGGGCGTCGTGCTCGCCGCCCGCGTGACCGACCGCATCGGCAAGGGCATCCGCGGGGCCCCGCGCGACGCGCTCGTGGCTGACCTCGTCCCCGTGGCGGAGCGCGGTGCGGCCTACGGGTTCCGGCAGTCGATGGACACTGTGGGGGCCTTCATCGGCCCGCTGCTCGCCATCGCGCTCATGGCGCTGACGGGCGGCGACATCCGGCTGGTCTTCGCGCTCGCCATCCTGCCGGCGCTCCTGGCCGTGGCGATCCTCGTCGCCGCCGTGCGCGAACCGGCGCGCCACGAGGCCACGGGGCCGCGTCCGCGCTTCGACCGGGAGACGCTTGCGCGCCTGCCCGCCGCCTACTGGTCGGTGGTCGCGCTCGGCGCGGTCATGGCCTTCGCGCGGATTTCCGAGGCCTTCCTGATCCTCAAGGTTGTCGATGTCGGGGTGGCCGCCGCCCATGTCCCCGTCGTCCTCGTGATCCTGAACGCCGTCTACGCTGCCACGGCCTGGCCTGCCGGGGCGCTCTCCGACAGGCTTGGCCGCGGCGGCCTGCTCGGCATCTCCATCGCGGTCCTCGCGCTGGCACTTGGCCTTCTCGCCACGGCCGGGGGGCTTGCCGCCGCGCTGCTCGGCATCGCCCTCTGGGGCCTGCACATGGGGCTGAGCCAGGGGCTGCTTTCGGCGGCCGTGGCCGATGCCGCGCCGGCGGCGCTGCGGGGGACGGCCTTCGGCGTCTTCAACCTCGCCGGCGGACTCGCCACGCTTGCCGCCAACGGTGCGGCGGGGCTGCTCTGGGCTGCGGGGGGCTCCGCCTGGGCCTTCGGTGCCGCGGGTGTCGCCGCGCTCCTCGCGCTCGGCCTCGTGCGTGTCCTGCCCGCCTTGCGCGGTTGAGGGCGTTGCAGAAATGCCAGTATACCGCCGTGTGCCCCTATCGGGCCATGGCGGGCCTGATCTTTGGCGCTTCGCGTGGCTAACCTGCCCCGGAACACCCCGAGCCACGCTGATGATCGACGACCATCCCCTTCGCTTTCCCCTCGTGAACGAGCTGCATGCCCGGCCGTTCGCGTCACTTGGCGTTCCCGGACATGCCGTCTGCGTCGCGGTGAAACAGCCGGTGGACGCGCACAACCGCGACCGCGCCGCCGACCGCGCGCATCTGCTGGCACTTCTCGACCGCCACGGCGCGGCGCATCCGCCCGATGCGGCGACGCACCACGGCGCGCGGATCGGCCGGCACGACCTCAAGTGGGAAAGCCACACCGAGTTCGTGACCCATTCCGCCTTCGGACGCGGCGTCGGCGCGCGCGCCTTCGACCCGGCCGACGCCGAGGTCTTCCCGCCCGACTGGCTGGCCGCCGCGCCCCGAAAGCGCATCGCCGCCTGTCTCATTCGTATCGAGCCCCTTCCCGACGATCTCGACCGGGTCCGCGAGAGCCTCGACGCTTGGTTCGTTGCCGAGAGCCTCGCGTGCTCCTGGGTCCTCGACGAGGCGGCCATCATCGCCGGCGACTTCCAGATCGACCCGGCCGGCCTCATGCGCTTCGCGGTATTCGTCCGCCCGGGCACCGGCGCGCGCCGGGTGGGGCGCATCGTCCAGCGGCTGTGCGAGATCGAGATCTATCGGGCGATGTCGATGCTCGGCCTCGGCCGGGCGCGCGAACTCACCGGACGGCTCAATGCCCTCGATCCCGAGCTTTCGGCACTCGTCACCGCGCTCTCGCAGAAGGGCTCGGGGGCGGAGGCGACGCTCGACACGCTTCTCGGCATCTCGGCCGAGCTGGAGGCGCTGGCCACGCGCCACACCTTCCGCTTCGGCGCGACGGCGGCCTACGAGACGATTGTCAACCAGCGCGTGCAGGTGCTGCGCGAGACGCGCTTCGACGGGCGCCAGACCTTCGGCGAATTCATGATGCGCCGCTACGACCCGGCGATGCGCACCGTGAAATCCGCCGAACGGCGCTTGGAACAGATGTCGGCGCGGGCGGCACGGGCGGGCGAGCTGCTGCGCACCCGCGTCGATGTCGAGCGTTCCGCCCAGAACCAGCGGCTCCTCGAAAGCATGGACCGCCGCGCCGATATCGCGCTCCGGCTCCAGCACACGGTGGAGGGGCTCTCGGTCGTCGCCATCAGCTACTACGCGGTGAGCCTCGCGAGCTACCTGATGCTGCCGCTTGCCGAGGCGCTCCACTGGTCGAAGGCGGCCCTGACCGCGGGGCTCGTGCCTGTCGTCGTCCTCGCCGTATGGGCCATGATCCGCCGCATCCGGAGGTCGATGCACTGATTTTCTTCCTGGCGGAAATACTCCGGGAAGGTCCGGGAGGGCAGCGCCCTCCCGGCGGGTCGGCCGCGTGGGCGGCCGAAGACCTTGCCTGGGGTCACCGCCCCCGGATGCGCGGGTCGAGCGCGTCGCGCAACCCGTCGCCGATGTAGTTGACCGAAAGCACGGTAAGCGAGATCGCCACGCCGGGCAGGATCACCCTGAGCGGATAGAGCTGCATCTGGTCGATGGCGTCGAAGAGGATGCGGCCCCAGGTCGGGAAATCCGGCGGAAAGCCGAGCCCGAGGAACGAGAGCGCGCTTTCGGTGATGATCGCGTTGGCGATGCCGAGCGTGGCGGAAACCATGATCGGGCTCATCACGTTGGGCAGGATGTGGCGCAGCACCAGCCGGCGCGAGGGCGTGCCGATGGAGCGCGCGGCCAGCACGTATTCCCTCTCCTTCAGGGTCAGCACCTCGCCGCGCACGATCCGCGCGGTGTGCATCCAGCTCGTCACGCCGATGGCCGTGACGATCAGCAGGAAGATCCCCGTCTCGGTCCCGAGCGCCTGGCTCAGCGGTTCGCGGAAGAGCGTGACCATGAGGAGGAGGAGCGGCAGGAGGGGCAGCGACAGGAAGAGGTCGGTCATCGACATCAGGAGTCCGTCCATCCGCTTGAAGAAGCCGGCCACGACGCCGATCAGCGTTCCGAGGAAGATCGAGAGCGCCATCGCGGTGAGGCCAACGGCGATCGACACGCGTCCGCCTGCCATGATCCGCGCCAGCATGTCGCGGCCAAGCTGGTCGGTGCCGAAGGGATGCGCGAGGCTCGGCCCCTGGTTGCGGAGCTTCAGCATGTTGACCGGGTTGGGATCGACATAGGTCGGGTCGAGCCGCCACAGGAAGGGACCGGCGAGAATGGCGAAGAGGATCGCTCCGAAGATGACCAGGCCGACGAGCGCGCCCCGGTGGGTCTTGAACTGGTCCCAGACGTCCCACCACTGGTTGCGGGGTGGGCGGACGGCGGCCTCGACCCGGGCGGGGCTTGCCTCAGTCATAGCGGATCCTCGGGTCAAGGACGCCGTAGAGCACGTCGGCGATCAGGTTGAAGAGCACCGTCAGCGCGGCGAAGATGAAGGTGAGCGTCTGCACCATCGGCAGGTCGTTGGCATAGATCGCCGTGATCAGGAGCTGGCCGAGTCCGTTCACCTTGAACACCTGCTCGGTGATGATCGCGCCGCCGAAGATCGTCGGGATGCCCAGCGCGATGACCGTCACCACCGGTATGAGCGAGTTCCGCAGGACGTGGCGCAGCACCACGACCTTCTCGCCCATGCCCTTGGCGCGGGCGGTGCGGACATAGTCCTGCTGCAGGTTGTCGAGCATCGAGGCGCGCATGAAGCGGCTGATCTGGCTGGCGTTGAAGAGCGCGAGCACGGTCACCGGCATGACCATCTGCCGCGCCTGCTTCAGGAAGCTTTCCCAGTCGGTGACCTTGAGCGTGGTGTCGTAGATCGAGGGGAACCAGTGCAGGTTCACCGCGAAGACGATGATCAGGACGACGCCGGTGAAGAAGGTGGGGACCGAGAAGCCGACCATCGAGACGAAGGTGCCGATGTTGTCGAACCAGGAATACTGCCGGTAGGCCGAGATGATGCCGATCGGCACCGCGATGATGACGCCGACGAGGTAGGCGAGGCCGACAACCTGGAGGGTCTGCGGCAGGCGCTGCCAGATGATGTCCATCGCTGGCGCGCGGAACTGCCAGGAGACGATGCGGCCCGCCGGATCGGCGAAGCCGGTGCCGAGGAGGCTGTCGACGAGATGCAGCGGTTCGGTCCAGAAGAACTGCTTCAGCCACAGCAGGTAGCGCACCCAGGCCGGCTGATCGAGGCCAAGCGCGGCGCGCATCTTTTCGCGCACCTCGGGCGGCACGGTCAGCGGCTGGTCGGCGAGGGGGTCGCCGGGGGCCATTTCCAGGATGAGGAAGATGACGAGACTGATGAACAGAAGCGTCGGGATCGCGATCAGCAGGCGTCGGATCGAATAGGTGAGCATCGGCGTCTCGGTTCAGCGGTTTCGGATGGCAGAACGGGGCGGGCCTTCTGGCCCGCCCCGCCGCGAGATGGGGCGTGATCAGGTCACTTGACCCGGAACCAGTCCGACGTGTTCCACAGCTCGCTGTCCCAGGTGTTCAGGACGACGCCGCCAAGGGTGTTGGAATGCGCCGAGTTGCGGCCCCGGTCGACCAGCGGCACGACGACATAGCTGTCCTTGGTCAGCATCTCGTTCAGCTTCTTGGCGATCTCGGCGCGCTTCTCGATCTCGCCGGTCTTGGCGAGTTCGGCGACGAGCGTGTCATAGGCCGGATCGCAGAAGCGGTTGATGTTCTCGCCCTGCCAGCCGTTGTCCGGACCCGGGATCTTGTCGCAGAGATACTGCGAGAGATAGGGTTCGGGATCGGTGCCGTCGAAGTTGTTGGCATACATCTCGACGTCGGCGTAGAACTTCTGGAACGTGTCGGGCGAGCCCGGATCTCCGCCGAAGAAGACCGAGGCGTCGACGCTCTTGAGTTCCGTCTCAACCCCGATCTCGCTCCACCACTGCTTGACCAGCGCCTGGAAGTCCTGGCG
Source organism: Albidovulum sp. (assembly GCF_008933605.1). Lineage (GTDB taxonomy): Bacteria > Pseudomonadota > Alphaproteobacteria > Rhodobacterales > Rhodobacteraceae > Albidovulum. The sequence continues at coordinate 6,067 of NZ_WBUS01000036.1, read as the reverse complement.
CACGGCGTTGACCGAGGTCTGGTAGAGGAGCGAGAGCTTCTTGCCGTCCTTGTCGCGGATGCCGTCGCCGTCGCTGTCGGTCCAGCCGGCCTCCTCCAGAAGCGCCTTCGCCCCCTCGACGTCCTGTGTCAGGCATTCCGTGTTGTCGGAGGCGAACATTTCGGGCGCAGGAACCAGGTTGCAGGTCGGGCGGCCGGCCTTGCCATAGCCCACTTCAACGAGGAGGTTGCGGTCGATCGCCATCGACAACGCCTTGCGCACCCTGATGTCGGACAGGATCGGGTGCGGGTGCTTCACGGTCGAACGCTCGCCCTCGGCGAGGCTGGGCGAGGGATCGGTCATGTTCATCTCGATCCGCTCGACGAGCGTGCCGAAGGCGTTGATGACCTTGCCCTTGCCGGCGGCTTCCATGCCGGCGAGCACGTCGGGTGCAAGCTGGAGGTTCCAGGCATAGTCGAACTCACCCGTCTCCAGCACCGCGCGGCCCGCCGCCGCCGCATCGCCGCCGCCCTTGAAGGTCACGGTCGCGAAGGCGGGTTTGGCCGGATCGCGGTAGTTGGCGTTGGCCGCCATCGAGATCACGTCGTTCGGCTTGAACTCGGTGACGGTGAACGGGCCGGTGCCGATGGGCCCGAAGTTCGCTTCCGTGCACTGAGGCGCGGCCGCGCCGAGGCAGTTGGCGAACTGCGCCTTCTGGATGATCGGCGAGGTGGAGCCGACGAAGGCGTTGTAGGGGTTGGGCTTGGGCGCGGTGAAGGTCACCTTCACGGTCAGGTCATCGAGCGCCTCGACCGTCTGGATGCCCTCGTAGCGCGCCGCCTGGGCGCAGCCGCCCTCGGGGTGGGTGCAGTATTCGTAGGAAAACACGACGTCGGCCGAGGTCACCGCCGTGCCGTCGGACCACAGCAGACCAGGCTTCAGCTTCCAGGTGATCGTCGTCAGGTCCTCCGAGACGCCGCCATTGGCGAGCGTCGGGATATCCTCGGCCAGGCGCGCGAAGAGTTCGCCCTTCTCGTTGAAGCCGGCGAGCGGCTCGAGGACCATCGAGGCGGATTCCACGTCCTTCGTGCCCGAGGACAGATAGGGGTTCAGGATCGACGGCGCCTGCCAGTAGATGATGTTCAGGTGGCCGTCGGCGCCGCGTTCGGCGAAGGCGGCCGGGGCCAGCGCGATCCCGGCGGCGGCGCCCAAGAGGGCTGATTTCAGTCTCATTTCACACTCCTTGTTGGATGCTCTGTCTGGCCTCGGCCGCCGCCGTTTGCCCGGCGGTCTCGTTCGATTGGGAAAAGAGGTGGCAGGCGGTGAAGCGCCCCGGCTCCACCTCGCGGAAGGCGGGATCCACCGTCCTGCAGATATCCATCACCTTCGGGCAGCGGGTGCAGAAGTTGCAGCCCTTCGGCGGATTGGCCGGCGAGGGCACGTCGCCCTTCAGGATGATCCGGCGGCGTTGCGTCTCCAGTTCCGGGTCGGGTTCCGGCACGGCGGAGAGTAGCGCCTGGGTATAGGGGTGCAGCGGCCTGAGGTAGAGGTCGTCGCGGGGGGCAAGCTCCACGATCTTGCCGAGATACATCACCGCCACCCGGTCGGCGATGTGGCGGACCATCGACAAGTCGTGGCTGATGAAGAGATAGGTCAGGCCGAGCCGGTCCTGAAGCTCCTCGAGAAGGTTCACAACCTGTGCCTGGATCGACACGTCGAGCGCCGCGATGGGCTCGTCGCAGACGACGAACTTGGGATTGAGCGCAAGCGCGCGGGCGATGCCGATACGCTGGCGCTGCCCGCCCGAGAACTCGTGCGGATAGCGGTTGGCATAGTTGCGGTTGAGGCCGACCGCGTCCATCAGTTCGTAGATCCGCGCGAGCTTCTCGGCCTTCGAGAGTGTCGTGTGCTCGTCGAGCGGTTCGCCGATGATCGCCGCGACGGTCATGCGCGGGTTGAGGCTGGCCTGCGGGTCCTGGAAGACCATCTGCATCGTCGGGCGGATATCTCGGAGGTCCGACTGCGCAGCATCGGCGATCTCGCGCCCCTCGATCCGGATCGAGCCGCCCGTGGGGTCGTAGAGCCTGAGGATCACCCGGCCACAGGTGGACTTGCCGCAGCCGGATTCACCGACGAGGCCGAGCGTTTCGCCCTCGTAGATGTCGAAGCTGACGTTGTCGACGGCCTTCACGTCGCCGACCTTGCGGCGCAGGAGGCCGGCGGTGATCGGGAAATACATCCTGAGGCCCTGGACCTCGACGAGCTTGCGGCGGACGGGTGCTGTGTCAAGCATCGGCGGCCCCCGGCGCGGGGTCCCAGAAGCAGGCGACGTCATGCCCGGGGCCGACGGGCCGGCGGGCGGGATTCTCGCGGGCGCAGCGGTCGAAGGCATGCGGGCAGCGCGCCCGGAAGGAGCAGGCGGAGGGGGCGGCGACGAGGATCGGCGGCTGGCCCTCGATCACGTTCAGCTTCGCTTCCCTCTGGCCGCGCACGGACGGGATCGTCTTCAGGAGCGCGCGGGTATAGGGGTGGCGCGGGCGGTGGAAGAGCTCGTTCACCGGCGCCTGTTCGACGATCTGGCCGCCGTACATCACGATCACCCGGTCGGCGATGCCGGCGATCACGCCAAGGTCATGCGTGATCCAGACGATCGCCATGCCGAGCTTGCGCCGCAGTTCTCTCACCAGTTCGAGGATCTGCGCCTGGATCGTCACGTCGAGCGCGGTGGTGGGCTCGTCCGCGATCAGCACCTTCGGATCGCAGGCGAGCGCGATGGCGATCATCACGCGCTGACGCATCCCGCCCGAGAACTGGTGGGGATAGTCGTCGAGCCGGCGCCGCGCGTCGGGAATGCCGACAAGCTTCAGCAACTCCTGCGCACGCTGTCGCGCCGCCGCCTTGTCCATCCCCATGTGCTTGCGCAGCGGCTCCATGATCTGGAAGCCGACGGTGAACACCGGGTTGAGCGAGGTCATCGGGTCCTGGAAGATGAAGCCGATCTCGCCGCCACGGACGGCGCGCAACTGCTCCTCAGGGCATCTCAGGAGGTCGGTTCCGCCGAACAGAACCTCGCCGGCGCGCACGTCCGCGGGCGGCGACGGCAGAAGACCGATGAGCGACATCATCGTCACCGACTTTCCGGATCCGCTTTCGCCGACGACGCCGAGAAGTTCGCCGGGTTTCAGGTCGAAGCTGACGGAATTGACGGCGTGAACCTCGCCGCCGCGCGTCCTGAATACGGTCTTCAGGCCCTTGACATCAAGGACGGGCGAGGCCCCATCGGGCATTTAGAACTCCCAGTCGGTCTTCTTCTTGGTTCTTCTGCCCGGTCTGCGCCGGTTGTTTCGGCGAAGTGTTAGCCATTTTCACCCATCCGGCAACACCCAATTCTGCCGCGTTCCGGTGCGTCATTCCCGGCAGACTGCCGGCATGATCGGACAGAGTGTCGGGGCCTTGACCATTCCCGTCCGTCCCGTCACGGTCCCCGCCGTGGGGAGGCGACGGCGATGGCAACACTTTCCGAGGCGCGCAGGATTCTCGACCGGCTGGTGGCCTTTCCCACCGTCAGCCGCGACACGAACCTGCCGCTCGTCGACTGGGTGGAGGATTACCTCAAGGGCCACGGCGTCACCGCCCGCCGGGTCTGGAACGAGGAGCGCACGAAGGCCAACCTGTGGTGCTCGGTCGGCCCCGATGTCGCCGGCGGCGTGATCCTGTCGGGCCATTCCGACGTGGTGCCGGTCGAGGGCCAGTCCTGGACGACCGACCCCTGGACGGTCACCGAGAAGGACGGCCGCCTCTATGGCCGCGGCACCTGCGACATGAAGGGCTTCGTCGCGCTCGCCCTCGCCGCAGTGCCGCTCGCGCTGAAGGCGGGGGTACGGCGGCCCCTGCAGATCGCGCTCTCGATCGACGAGGAACTGGGCTGCGTGGGCTGCGTGCCGATGGTCGCGGAGATGGCCGCGCGGGCACCGAGGGCCGCGGCCGTCATCGTCGGAGAGCCGTCGCGGATGCGGGCGGTCACGGGGCACAAGGGCGGGCTCATGTTCCGCACCGAGGTGACGGGCTTTCCGGTGCACTCCTCGCTCATGCACACCGGCGTGAACGCGATCATGGAGGCGGCGAAGCTGATCGACTGGGCCAACGCGCAGAACGCGGCGAACCGGGCCGCCGTGCCGTCGCCGCTCGCCGCGGTCTTCGATCCGCCCTGGACCACCGTGCACGTGGGCCAGATCCGCGGCGGGACCGCGCACAACATCACCGCCGAACACTGCACCTTCGGGCTCGATTTCCGCGTCGTTCCGGGCGAGGCCGCAGAGGACTGGGCGCGGGCCTATCAGGCGAAGGTGGCGGAGGTCGAGGCCGGGATGAAGGCCGTCCGGCCCGAGACGGGCGTCACGCTGACCCGTGTCTTCGACGTGCCGCCGCTGGTGCCGGAGGCAGGCGGCGCGGCCGAGGCGCTCGCGCGGGCGATCACCGGCGACAACGGCTCCCATGTCGTGAGCTACGGCACCGAGGCCGGGCACTTCCAGAAGGCGGGCTATTCCACGGTGGTCTGCGGGCCGGGCGACATCGCCCAGGCGCATCAGGCGGACGAGTACATCGAGGTGGCGGAGTTCGAGGCCGGCTGGCGCTTCATGCAGGCCGTCGTCGCGGGGCTGGCGGCATGACCTTCCCCATTCGCGCGGACAGTCCCGCAACCTTTGCCGGGCCGCTGCCGAGGGCGGCCGATGTCGTCGTCATCGGCGGCGGCGTGATCGGGGTGATGACGGCCTGGTTCCTCGCCCGGCGCGGGGTGAAGGTGGTCCTCTGCGAAAAGGGCCGCATCGCCGGGGAACAGTCGAGCCGCAACTGGGGCTGGGTCAGGAAACAGGGCAGGGACCCTGCCGAACTGCCGATCATGATCGAGGCGCTGACGATCTGGGATGGCCTGACTGCCGAAGCGGAGGCGGACCTGGGCTTTCGCCGGACCGGCATTCTCTATGCGGCGAAACGGCCCGAGGACGTGGCCCGCTATGAGGCCTGGCTCGTCCACGCGCGCGCGCACGGGCTCGACACGAAGCTTCTCAGCCGGGCCGAGGTCGAGGCGCACCTGCCCAACGCGGCGGGTTGGGTCGGCGGCCTTCTCACCCCCTCCGATGCCCGCGCCGAGCGCTGGATCGCGGTTCCGCGGCTTGCCGATGCGGCCGCGCGGAAGGGCGTCGCGATCGCCGAGGACTGCGCTGTCCGCGCGCTCGACATGGCCGGAGGGCGGGTGGCGGGCGTCGTGACCGAGCGCGGCCGCATTGCCGCCGACCGCGTGGTGCTGGCCGGGGGCGCATGGTCGTCGCTGCTTCTGGCGCGCCACGGCGCCCGCATCCCGCAACTGTCGGTCCGCGCCACGGTGGCCGCGACCGCGCCGCTGCCCGAGTTCTATTCCGGCGCGGCCTCGGACAGTACCTTCGCAATGCGGCGGCGGGCGGATGGTGGCTACACGCTTGCCCCCGGCCATTTCCACGAATTCTTCATCGGCCCCGACGCCTTCCGCCACCTGAAACCGTTCTGGCCCCATATCCGGGCCGAATTGTCCGGCACCCGCCTGCTGCCCGCGGCGCCGCGCTTCTATCCCGACGGCTGGTTCACGCCGCGCCATTGGGCCGAGGATCAGGTCACGCCGTTCGAACGCATGCGCGTCCTCGATCCGGCGCCGAACCGGGCCGAGGTGGAGCGGTTGCGGGACCGCTTCGATCACGCGTTTCCGGCATTGGGCCGGCCTGCCATCGCGGCTGCCTGGGCGGGGATGATTGACACCATGCCCGACGTGGTGCCGGTCATCGACCACGTTGCGGCGCTACCCGGCCTGACGCTGGCCACCGGCATGTCGGGGCATGGCTTCGGCATCGGCCCCGGCGTCGGGCGGGTGGTCGCCGATCTCGTTGCAGGCAGGGCGGTGGGGCACGATCTGACGCGGTTCCGGCTGTCGCGCTTCACGGACGGATCGAAGATCGAACCCGGGCCGTCGCTCTGAGCGTCTTCGGTGCCGGACTGCCCCGGCGGACCGGGGGGCGCAACGACGCGACCGCTCAGAGCCGGTCGCGGAGCGAGAACC
>NZ_WBUS01000230.1 GCF_008933605.1 Albidovulum sp. | reverse complement strand
GCTCCGGCGCGGCTCCGGCCGGATGGCCGCGGCGCGGGGGGCGTGGGTCTCGGCCATCGCCTCTGTCTCCGGCCGCGATCCGGCCGCACTTTCTCCGGCGGCGATATCCACCGTCGAGAGCGCCGCGACATGGCGCACGCCCTGTTCGCGCAGGATCTTCTGCACGCCGCGGATCGTCATGCCGTCATCGTGCAGAAGCTTCCTGATCCCGCCGAGCAGCGCGACGTCGGACGGGCGGTAGTAGCGCCTGCCGCCCGCGCGCTTCACGGGCTTGACCTGGGCGAACCGGCTTTCCCAGAACCGCAGCACATGGGCCGGGGTGTCCAGCAGGTCGGAGACTTCGCTGATGGTGCGGAAAGCCTCGGCCGATTTCTCCATGGGCCGGGCCTCAGCCCCGGTTGCCGGCGGCGACGCGATCCTTCATCAGGTGCGACGGGCGGAACGTCAGGACGCGGCGGGGATGGATCGGCACCTCGTCGCCGGTCTTGGGGTTGCGGCCGACACGGGCCGACTTGTCGCGGACCGAGAAGGTCCCGAAGGACGATATCTTGACCGTCTCGCCGGTGGCGAGGGCGTCGGACATGTGGGCGAGCACGCTCTCCACCAACTGGGCGGATTCGTTGCGCGACAGGCCCACTTCGCGGAACACCGCCTCGCTCAGATCCATGCGGGTCAAGGTCTTTTCGCTCATCTCGCGTCCCCTCGCTGTTTGGCGAAGGATGTGCGGATAAGAACCCTTAGTCAATATCAATGGTTTGGGGAGGGGTTTTCAAGCGGGATTTCACCACCTGAGGACGACTGCGCCCCAGCTCAGCCCGCCGCCGATGGCCTCGGTCACGATGAGGTCGCCCTCCTTGATCTGCCCGCGGGCCTTGCCGACGGACAGCGCGAGCGGAATCGAGGCGGCCGAGGTGTTGCCGTGGTCCTGCACGGTGACGACCACCCGCTCCATCGGCACCTGCATCCGCTGCGCCGTCGCCGCGATTATTCTCAGGTTTGCCTGATGCGGAACGATCCAGTCCACATCCGCCCCGGAAAGCCCGGCCTTGTCGAGCGCCGCGTGGGCCGTCTCCGCCAGTTTCTCGACAGCGTGGCGGAAGACCTGGTTGCCCTGCATCCTCACCTGCCCGGCGGTGCCGGTGGTGGAGACCCCGCCGTCGACGTAGAGCAGGTCCCGGTAGCTGCCGTCGCTGTGCAGGTCGGTGGCGAGGATGCCGCGGTCCGCCGCCGTACCCTTGCCCTCGGCGGCTTCGAGCACAACGGCGCCGGCGCCGTCGCCGAAGAGGACGCAGGTGCCGCGGTCCTCGAAGTCGAGGATGCGGCTGAAGGTCTCCGCCCCGATGACGAGGACCCGGCGGGCCTGGCCCGACTGGATCAGGGCATTGGCATTGGCGAGTGCGAAGACGAAGCCGGCGCAGACGGCCTGCACGTCGAAGGCGAAGCCGTTGGTCATGCCGATCTTCTGCTGGACCATGGTCGCGGCGGCGGGGAAGGTCAGATCGGCGGTCGAGGTCGCGAGCACGATCGCGTCGAGGTCGGCTGCCGCCAGCCCGGCGTCGGCCAGCGCCGCTTCCGCCGCCTTCGCGCCGAGGTCCGAGGTCGTTTCGCCCTCGGCCGCGAAGTGGCGCCGCTCGATCCCGGTGCGGGTGCGGATCCATTCGTCGGTCGTGTCGAGCCGGGTCTCGAACTCGGCATTCGGGACCACGCGCGCGGGCAGATAATGCCCGACGCCCCGGACCACGGCACGGATTGTCATGAGGAAATCCCGTTCTCTGCCCCTGCTTGCGCGGCATCCTGCCCCGCCTTCACGGCAGAGGCAACCCGCGCCGCGAGGCGTTCCTGAAAGCCCGACCGGGCCAGTTGGAAGGCAAGCCGGATCGCCGCCGAGACGCCCGTGGCATCGGCCGAACCGTGCGATTTCACGATCGTCCCGTTGAGGCCGAGAAAGACGCCGCCATTGACCCGGCGGGGGTCGATCCGCCTTTGCAGCCGCTTGAGCGAGCCGAGCGCGAGAAGTGCGGCAAAGCGCGACAGGATGCCGGCGTTGAAGGCCTCGCGGAGGAAATCGCCGACGAGCTTCGCCGTGCCCTCGCCGGTCTTGAGCGCGATATTGCCGGTGAATCCGTCGGTGACGATGACGTCGACCCGCGCCGAGGGCAGGTCGCCGCCCTCGACGAAGCCCACATAGTCGAAGCCGCCCGTCTCGGTCGCGGCGGCGATCAGGTCCTGCGCGGCCTTCAGTTCGGCGCGGCCCTTGTGCTCCTCCGTCCCCACGTTCAGCAGGCCGACACGTGGACGGGCGAGTCCGAAGCCGTTGCGGGCATAGGAGGCGCCCATTAGCGCGAATTGCAGCAGGTCGGGGGCGTCGGCCTTGATGTCGGCGCCGACGTCGAGCATCACGTTGAACCCTTGCGGGTTGCGCGAGGGCCAGAGACAGGCGATGGCCGGGCGGCTGACGCCCGGCAGCTTGCGGAGCCGGATCATCGACAGCGCCATCAGCGCGCCGGTGTTGCCGCAGCTTACCGCGACCGTGGCCTCGCCGTTGCGGACGCTCTCGATCGCCGACCACATCGAGGTGCCGTCGCCATGGCGCATGACCTGGCTCGGCTTGTCGTCCATCGTGACCACCCCCGCCGCGGGGCGGAGCGTGCAGCGGCCGGCCAGTGCGGGGCGCTTCGCGAGGAGCTCGGCGAGGATCTCCTCCGGGCCATGCACGACGAACTCGATGTCAGGATTGTCCGCGGCCGCGTCGGCCATGCCGCCCACAACGGCGGCCGGCCCCTGGTCGCCGCCCATCGCGTCGACCGAAATGACGGTACGGCCCGAAGTCCCGTGTCCGGGGGCTTCGGGCGCGCGATCTTCTCTGGGCGGCATGAGCCGGAGAGGAGACGGGCTTACGCCGCGTCTTCGTCCAGGTCGATCTCGGCGGTCTGGGCGACCACTTCGCGGTCATTGTAATGACCGCAGGCGCCGCAGACGTGGTGCGGGCGCTTCAGCTCGCCGCAGTTCGGGCATTCGTTCGGGTTCGCGGCGACCAGCGCGTCGTGGGCGCGGCGCATGTTGCGGCGGGACCGCGTGGTCCGGTTCTGAGGGACGGCCATGTCTCAACCTCGGGTGTTCTTGGGGGCGGGCCCCGGTTTTCCTGGGGTTTCGTCACAAGGCGGGCGCTCAGCGACCGGTGCGAACCCAACGTTCAAGCGAGGCCGGGAACATACTGCGATTCCGCGCGGGTGCAAGCCCTTTTCTGGCGCCCCCGGCGCCCCTGTGTCAGGAGGCGCCGTCGCCCTTCTTCAGAAGATCGGCGAGCCCGGCGAAGGGCCGCGTGGTTTCCTCGTCCGTCAGTGGCGCGGCGCCCTCCGGTGCGGCCGCGGCGCCGGCGAAGTCGGCCTCGGCCGCGCGGGGATAGGGCGGCAGGGCGAGGGTCAGGGCCTCCATCATCACCGCGCCGGCGTCGATCACCTCGGGCAGCGGCTCCATCGTCTCGTCCGGCATCTCGACCTCCTCGGCCTCGGGCTCGGCGAGCCCGGC
>NZ_WBUS01000229.1 GCF_008933605.1 Albidovulum sp. | reverse complement strand
GCTCCGTGCCGATCACCGCCGTGCGCGGATCCTGCCGGACCCCCTCCAGCACGGGTTCGCGGTCGGTGCAGCCGGCGATCACGGCGAGGGCCGCGAGCGCCCCAAATCCTTGCGAAAGTCTCACCTGCCTGCCCCTTTCCTCATCCCGCCCGGTCCGGTCGAACCCGGGCCTCAGCCCGCGTCCGGATCGCCGCCGAGCGCCACAATCAACTGCGCCACGCGCCGTTGCAAGCCCGGGGTCGCATCCGGTTCCTGCAGGACCTGCCGTGCCAGCGCGACGACCTCGTCGGTCTTGCCATCCGCCATGAGCGCGACGGCCTGCTGCTCCATCGCCAGCGCACGGAAGGGCGCGCCGGGCTGCGCCAGTTCGGCCAGCGCCGCGTCGCGCGCGGCGGCCTCCATCGACGCGCCGGCGAGGATCACCGCCTTCAGCCGCGCGAGCTGGCGGTACTCGTCGGGCAGGCCGGCCTCGGTTGCCAGCGCCTCCAGCCGGCTCAGCGCCCCGGCACGGTCCCCTGCCTTCAGCGCTTCGTCGGCCGCGAGGAACTGCGTCACGGCCCGGCGCACGGCAGGCTCGCCCCCTCCGCCCGTCGAGATCGCGTCCAGGGCTGCCACCCGCGCGCCCGCGTCCTCGATGCCCATCGCGGCGACGACAGCATCGCCGAAGCCTTCGGCCGCCGTTCGCGCCCGCACCTTCTGCCATTCGCTCCAGGCCGCACCGCCGACGATCAGCAGGACCGCAAGCACGCCGATCCAGCCATACTTGCGGAAGACCGCGAAGAGCTTGTCGCGGCGCACTTCCTCGGTGACTTCGTCGATGAAACTGTCGGTCTCGCTCACGCGGCTCTCCCACCCGGCGGGGCCTCGTGCGGGGCGCCCCTCGTTCCGGCCCGTCTTACACGGGAAGCCCCGCGCTTGCCAAGGGCGGGAGGACCGTCACGATCCGTGCGGCAGGACCTGTCGCCAGCGGCCACCCGGAGCCACGTCCGACATCTCCTCCGGCCCGTCCACGGGAACCTTGGGCCGCGGAATCCGCTGGCCGTCGTCCTCCTCGCCCGCCGACTGGCGCGCCCACATCGCGGCGTAGCGTCCGCCGCGCGCGAGCAGGTCCTCGTGCCGCCCCTCCTCGACGATGCGGCCCTGTTCCAGCACGACGATCCGGTCCGCATCGGCGACGGTGGAGAGGCGGTGGGCGATGGTGATGACGGTGCGGCCCTCGCTCATCTCGGCCAGGCTTTCCTGGATGTCGCGCTCGGTCTGGGTGTCGAGCGCCGATGTCGCCTCGTCCAGGAGGAGGATCGGCGGGTTCTTCAGGAGCGTCCGGGCGATCCCCACGCGCTGCTTCTCGCCGCCCGAAAGCTTCAGCCCGCGTTCGCCCACCTTGGTTTCGTAGCCTTCGGGCAGCGACATGATGAAATCGTGGATCTTCGCCGCCTTGGCCGCCGCGATCAGATCCTGCCGCGAGGCCTCGGGCCGGCCATAGGCGATGTTGTAGTGGATCGTGTCGTTGAAGAGCACGGTGTCCTGCGGCACCACCCCGATCTGCGCGTGAAGGGAGTCCTGCGTGATGTCGCGCACGTCCTGCCCGTCGATCCGCAGGCTGCCGCCGGTCACGTCGTAGAAGCGGAAGAGAAGCCGGCCGATCGTGGACTTGCCCGAGCCCGAGGGACCGACGATCGCCACCGTCTCGCCCGCGCCGACCTTCAGGCTGACGCCCTTCAGGATCGGCCGCGCGGCCTCGTAGCCGAAATGGACGTCGTCCAGTTCCACCTCGCCACCCCGCACGACCAGGTCCGGCGCGCCGGGCCTGTCGGTGATCTCGGCCGGCTGGTCGAGAAGATCGAACATGTCGCCCATGTCGACGAGCGCCTGGCGGATTTCACGGTAGACCGTGCCGAGGAAGTTCAGGGGCATGGTGATCTGGATCATGTAGGCGTTGACCATGACGAAGTCGCCGACCGTAAGCGCCCCCGACTGAACCCCGCGCGCGGCCATGACCATGACGACGATGAGACCCGCGTTGATCAGGAAGGCCTGGCCGAAGTTCAGCGCCGAGAGCGACTGGCCGGTGCGGACCGCCGCCGTCTCGTAGCCTGCCATCGCGCTGTCGTAGCGGGCGGCCTCGCGCGCCTCGGCGCCGAAGTACTTCACCGTCTCGAAGTTCAGGAGGCTGTCGACCGCCTTCTGGTTGGCGTCGGTGTCCTGCTCGTTCATCTTGCGGCGGATCTTCACCCGCAGCTCGGTCACCTTGAAGGTATAGGCGACGTAGAGCACGATGGTGACCACCACCACGGCGGCATAGCGCCAGTCGAAGGCCAGCGCGAAGATCACCGTCACCATCGTCAGTTCGAGGATCAGCGGCCCCACCGACAGGAGCATGAAGCGCAGGAGGAACTCGACCCCCTTCACCCCGCGCTCGATGATGCGGCTGAGACCCCCGGTCTTGCGGGTGATGTGGTAGCGCATCGACAGGCGGTGGATATGGGTGAAGGTCTCGAGCGCGAGCTTCCTGAGCGCCCGCTGCCCCACCCGGACGAAGATCACGTCGCGCAGTTCGTTGAAGCCGATGGAGCCCACCCGCGCCACGCCGTAGGCCACCGTCAGCGCCACCGCGCCGAGTGCCAGCAGGAAGGTGTCGGCACGCGCCTCGCCGGTCAGCGAATCCACCGCCGCCTTGTAGAGGAAGGGCGTCGCGACCGAAACGATCTTGGCGGTGAGGAGGGCCAGGAGCGACAGCACCACGCGCCGCTTCACCCAGCCCTCGCCCTCCGGCCAGAGATAGGGCGCAACGCGTTTCAGCGTCCGGGCGCTGCGGCGCCAGCCATCGAGGGGTGGGGATGTGCCCGCCATGTTCTGCCTTCCCGAGTCCGCAGGTTGCCACTTGATCGCAGGAACCTCGTCGGGTATCAAGAGAAATATTTCAATCCTTCTTGAAGAGTTGAAGAATGGATCGGACCCGCGCCCTCGCCGCCCTCTCCGCGCTCGCCAATGCGACGCGACTCGACCTCGTGCGGCTCCTCGTCGCGACCGGCCGGGAGGGGCTCGCGGCAAGCGACATCGCCGGCCGCCTCGGGCTTTCGGCCTCGCGCCTGTCGTTCCACCTCGCGGCACTCGAACAGGCGGGGCTCGTGACGTCGCGGCGCGCCTCGCGCAACATCTTCTACGCCGCCGATACGCGCGGTCTCGGCGGGGTGATCGGTTACCTCCTCAACGACTGCTGCGACGGCCACCCCGAGGTCTGCGCCTGCTGCGCGTCCGGGGCGCGGATCACTCCTGCGCGGGAACCGTGAAGATCTGGCCGGGGTAGATCAGGTCCGGGTCGCGGATCTGGTCCTTGTTGGCCTCGAACACCTTCACGTAGAGGATGCCTTCGCCGTAGTTCTCCCGCGCGATGCGCCAGAGCGAGAACCCCGGCTGGACCGTCACGATCACCGCCTTCGTCGCGGGTGTCGCGGCCTCCGGCGCGCTCGCCAGCGTCTCCGGGGCGGGTGTCTCGGTGGCAGGCGCGACCCCGGGCACGGTCCCGGGCGCCGTGGCGGGCGCTTCCGTCGCGGGA
>NZ_WBUS01000035.1 GCF_008933605.1 Albidovulum sp. | reverse complement strand
CGACGGACGTGCCGGGCGAGGTGGTGGTGCGGCTTCTGGGCGACGCGCTCGCGGGGCGCTGAGACAAGCGCCCGGTGCCGGGCGCCCTCAGCTCGGCGTCCCGGCCTCTGCGTTGCTTCACCTCCCCGGCGGGGCGGGGGCACCGCCCCCGCGTGCGTCGGTTCAGAACGGAATCTCGTCGTCGAGGTCGGGGCGCCCGCCGCCCTGGCCGCCTCCCTGTCCGCCACCGCCCGATCCGCCGCCATAGCCGCCGGAGCCGCCACCGTAGCCGCCGCCGCCGCGGTCGTCGTCATAGCCGCCGCCCGCGCCGCCGCCGTCGCGCCCGTCGAGGAGCGTCAGTTCGCCGCGGAACTGGCGCAGCACGACCTCGGTCGTGTAGCGATCGGCGCCGGACTGGTCCTGCCACTTGCGGGTCTCGAGCTGCCCCTCGACGTAGACCTTGGAACCCTTCTTCAGGTACTGCTCGGCGATCTTGGCGAGGTTCTCGTTGAAGATCGCGACCGAGTGCCATTCGGTCCGCTCCTTGCGCTCGCCCGTGTTGCGGTCGCGCCAGGTTTCCGAGGTGGCGATCCTGAGATTGCAGACCTTGCCGCCGTTCGGGAACGACCGCACCTCCGGATCGCGGCCGAGATTCCCGACCAGAATGACCTTGTTCACCGAACCCGCCATGGCGGACCTCCTCGTCCCGATTCCATTTGCCCCGTTAGAGCATCCGTGCCGGGCCAAGAAAAGCGCTCATGGTTAACATTCGCCTAACCCTTCCTTCCGGGGCTGCACCATCGCCGAGATCGCAGGCCTGCGCGGGTCGGCCGGGGGCACCGTGAAGACGCATCTGAACGCGATCTCCCGCAAGGCCGGCGTGCAGCGGCGATCCCAGCTCGTCAACCTGCTCATCGAGGAGCTTCTGGGCGGGCCGGTCCCGCGGTCCGAGGGGGCGGCGGCACGCACCGGCCCGGCCTCGGCGCGGGCCTGAGGCACCCTGTCGCGGGGCTGGAACGGGACGAAAAATCGGCTATAGTCCCGGCGCGATCGAAACCGCGGGGGACAGATGCGGATTACCTGGGCCTGGCTTCTCGCCGCCGGTCTGGCGGGTGGGTTCGATACCGGCACCGCAATGGCCGAGGGGTTGACGCTGGCGCGATCGGCCTCGGCGGGCTCGCGGCTCGCGCTCTTCCGCAAGCAGACGGCGGTGCTCGATACCCGCGCCTCGGTCCAGTACGATACCTCTGTGCGCCTGACGCCACACGGCAAGACGGCCGCCACGGCGGTATCGCTGCCGCGCTATTCCGGCCGCTACCGCGGCCTCTACCTGGAAGCCGCGCGCGAGGCGGCGCGGCGCCACGGCATCCCCGAGGATCTGTTCCTCAGGCTCGTCCAGCAGGAATCGGGCTGGAACCCGGGCGCGATCTCGCACAAGGGCGCGACCGGGCTCGCGCAGCTGATGCCGGCGACGGCGAGCCGTCTTGGGGTCGATGCGACCGACCCGCACGACAACCTCAACGGCGGGGCGCGCTACCTCAGGATGATGTACGACCGGTTCGGCGACTGGAAACTGGCGCTCGCCGCCTACAACGCCGGGCCCGAGGCGGTGCAGCGGCACGGCGGCATTCCGCCCTATGCCGAGACCAAGGGCTACGTCCGGGCCATCTACGGCAGCTGATCCTCCCCGTCACGGATGACGTAGTCGCGGGGTACGCCTTTCGTCGCGCGCGCCCAGATGGTGTCCGCCGCCCGCGCCTGATGCGCCGTGAAGGCGGCGCGGTCGCGAAAGCTCTCGCTGACGGCAAAGCGGCAGGGGTCGGCGTGCGACCGCCAGACCTCGAACCTGACGCATCCCGGCTCCGCCCGCGTCAGCCGGATGTGTTCGGGCAGGAGCGCCGCGACCCGGTCGGCTTCCTCGAGCGAGCGGCAGAGCAGGAAACCGGAGAGGTAAACAGTCATTTAGGTGCCTGGCGGTTTACTATTTGCCACATGTTGGCCGGTGATGGACGCATAAACTGAAAAAATTCCTTCACGTTTCGAACTATCCGCCCTGTGAGATGACGTAATCCGCCGCGCGGCTCCGCAGCGTGACGGTGCGTCCGTTGGGCAGGTCGTTCTCCTCCAGCTTGCGGGCGATCTCCCCGTCGGACAGTCCGTAGCCCTGCCAGCGCAGGGCAAGCCTTGTGCGCAGCACGTCCTCGGGAACGTCGAGCCGCACGGTCAGCCCGAAGTGCCGGGCGAGGGCGGACCAGGGGGCATCCTTCAGGAGCAGGTAGTTGCCCTCCGCCACGATCACCGGCACCCCGGCCGGGATCAGCCGCGCGCCGGCGCGGGCGATCTCGATGGCGCGGTCGAAGACGGGAACCGCGACGAAAGCCTCGTCGCGCGTCCGGAGACGGGCGAGGCTGTGGTCGAGCCCGCCCACGTCGAACGTGTCCGGCGCGCCCTTCCGCGCCCGCCGACCGAGGGCGTCGAGGACACGGTCGTCGAAGTGGAACCCATCCATCGGCAGGAGGGCCGCGCTGCCCGGATCGCGAGCGTTGAGCCCGTCCACCAATGCCTCCGCAAGCGTCGACTTGCCCGAGCCGGGGGCGCCGGCGATGGCGACCACGGTGCGGCCTCCGCGCGGGAGGCGTCGGAGGCGTTCGAGCAGGCCCGCCGCGTCGATCGTTTCGCCCATCTCTGCCCTGTCCGGCCCGGCCGCCCGGGCCGGATCGCCCTCAGTAGACGACGACCGAACGGATGGACTCGCCGGCGTGCATCAGGTCGAAGCCCCTGTTGATCTCGTCGAGCTTCAGGGTGTGGGTGATCATCGGGTCGATCTCGATCTTGCCCTCCATGTACCAGTCGACGATTTTCGGCACGTCGGTGCGGCCGCGCGCGCCGCCGAAGGCGGTGCCCTTCCACACGCGCCCGGTGACAAGCTGGAAGGGCCGCGTCTGGATCTCCGCGCCGGCCGGCGCCACGCCGATGATGATCGACTGGCCCCAGCCCCGGTGCGTGCATTCCAGCGCGTCGCGCATCACCTTGACGTTGCCGGTGCAGTCGAAGCTGTAGTCCGCGCCGCCGATCTGGTCGAAGGGCGTCTTCGTCAGGTTGACGATTTCCTGGACGACATTGTCGCATTCCTTCGGATTGATGAAATGGGTCATCCCGAAATGTTCGGCCATCGGCACCTTGGCGGGGTTGAGGTCCACCCCGATGATCATGTCGGCGCCGGCAAGCCTCAAGCCCTGGATGACGTTGAGCCCGATGCCGCCCAGGCCGAAGACCACCGCCTTGGCGCCGATCTCCACCTTGGCGGTATTAATCACCGCGCCGATCCCCGTGGTCACGCCGCAGCCGATGTAGCAGATCTTGTCGAAGGGCGCGTCCTCGCGCACCTTGGCGACCGCGATCTCCGGCAGCACCGTGTAGTTCGAGAAGGTCGAGCAGCCCATATAGTGCAGGATCGGATCGCCATCGAGCGTCGAGAAGCGCGAGGTGCCGTCGGGCATCACGCCCTTGCCTTGCGTCGCGCGGATCGAGGTGCAGAGGTTGGTCTTGCGCGAGAGGCACGAGGGGCATTCCCGACATTCCGGCGTGTAGAGCGGGATCACGTGATCGCCCTTCCTTACGCTGGTGACGCCCTCGCCAACCTCGACCACCACGCCCGCGCCCTCGTGCCCGAGGATCGCCGGGAAAAGCCCCTCGGGGTCGGCGCCCGAGAGCGTGAATTCATCGGTATGGCAGATGCCGGTGGCCTTGATCTCCACCATGACCTCGCCCGGGCGCGGCCCGGCGAGGTTCACCTCCATGATCTCAAGGGGCTTGCCCGCCTGGACGGCGACGGCCGCACGTGTCCGCATGATGATCCTCCGTGGCTTTTGCGGCACCACCTTGCACCGTCAGGGGGGCGCTTCGCCAGTCCAAAAGCGGCGCCAGGGCGCGCCGCCACGCCGCGCCGGCGCTCAGGCCATGCCCTCTCCCTCGGCCGCCGCGACATGGCGCTTCACGGCGAGGAAACTGTCGGGCGTGACCGAGATGGAGTCGATCCCCGCCTCCACGAGGATGCGCGCGAAATCGGGGTCGTTGGACGGTGCCTGCCCGCAGAGGCCGACCTTGCAGCCCGCCTTGTGCGCCCGTTCGATCACCGTGCGGATCATCCAGAGCACCGCCGGGTCGCGTTCGCGGAAGAGGGGCGCCAGCGCCTCGCTGTCGCGGTCCACGCCGAGGGTAAGCTGGGTGAGGTCGTTCGAGCCGATCGAGAAGCCGTCGAATCTCTTCGCGAAGTCCTCGGCGAGGATCACGTTCGACGGGATCTCGCACATCACGTAGACCTCGAGCCCGCCCTCGCCGCGCCTGAGACCGTTCGCCGCCATCACCTCCAGCACCCGGTCGGCCTCCTCGGGCGAGCGGCAGAAGGGGATCATCACGATGACGTTGGTGAAGCCCATGTCCTCCCGCAGCCGCCGGATCGCCCGGCATTCCAGCGCGAAGCCGTCGCGGTAGGCGTCGGAGTAGTATCGGGAGGCGCCGCGGAAGCCGATCATCGGGTTTTCCTCGGCCGGCTCGAACTGCCGCCCGCCCAGAAGCTCGGCGTACTCGTTGGTCTTGAAATCGCTCATCCGCACGATGACCGGTGCCGGGAACCACGTCGCGGCGATGCGCGAGAGGCCCATGGCGAGGCTTTCGACGAAATAGTCGGTGCGCTCGGCATGGCCCCGCGTCAGCCGGTCGATCTCGGCCTTCGCGGCCTCGTCCTTCAGCTCGGCGTAGCGGGTGAGCGCCAGAGGATGGACGCGGACCGCGTTGGTGACGACGAACTCCATCCGCGCCAGCCCGACGCCGTCGACCGGCAGCCGCCACCAGCGCGCGGCGGCGGAGGGGTTGGCGAGGTTCAGCATCACCTTCGTCCGCGTCTCGGGCACGGCATCGAGCCTTATGTCCTCGACCGTCACTTCGGCGGTGCCGCCATAGACGAATCCCTCCTCGCCCTCGGCGCAGGACACCGTCACCTCCTGCCCGTCATGGAGGACGTGCGTGGCGTTTCCGGTGCCCACGATGGCCGGAAGGCCAAGCTCCCGGCTGACGATGGCGGCGTGCGAGGTGCGCCCGCCGTGGTCGGTCACGATGGCGGCGGCGCGCTTCATCACCGGCACCCAGTCGGGATCGGTGGTGGAGGTGACCAGAACGGCGCCGTCGACGAAGCGGTCGATCTCGGCGGCGGAGTTCAATAGGCAGACCTCGCCCGTCGCCACCGCCTCGCCGACGCTGAGGCCGGTCGCGAGCAGCGGTCCCTTGGCCGCCACGCTGTAGCTGCGGAAGGCCGCCGCCCCGGCGCGCGACTTCACCGTCTCGGGCCGGGCCTGCACGATGTAGAGCGCGCCCGTCTCGCCGTCCTTCGCCCATTCCATGTCCATCGGCTGGCCATAGTGGTCCTCGATCACCGCAGCCTGGCGGGCGAGGGCAAGGATTTCGGCGTCGGAGAGCACGAAGGATTCCCGCTCGGCCTTCGATGTGGGCACGTTGCGCGTCGGCCGGGCCGCGCCCTTGGCGTAGATCATCTTCTGTTCCTTCGCGCCCAGCGTCTTGGCGAGAATGGGCGTCAGGCCCGCGCGCGCGAGGAAGGGCTTGTAGACCTGGTATTCGTCGGGATCGACGGCGCCCTGCACGACGTTCTCGCCCAGCCCCCAGGCGGCGTTGATCAGCACCACCTTGTCGAAGCCCGATTCCGTGTCGATGGAGAACATCACGCCCGAACCGCCGAGGTCGGAGCGCACCATCAGCTGCACGCCGACCGAGAGCGCGACCTTCTCGTGCACGAAACCCTTCAGCGTCCGGTAGGTGATCGCCCTGTCGGTGTAGAGCGAGGCGAAGCAGCGCCGGCAGGCGTCGAGGAGCGCGCGCTCGCCCGCGACGTTCAGGAACGTCTCCTGCTGGCCCGCGAAGCTCGCGTCCGGCAGGTCCTCGGCCGTGGCGGAGGAGCGGACGGCGACGGCGGGGTTGTCCTTGCCGGTGCGGCGGGCAAGCTCGCCATAGGCCGAGCGGATTTCCGCGGCGATCGCCTCGGGCCAGTCGGCGCCCGAGATGGCCTCGCGGATCGCCCGACCGGTGGCAGCAAGGTCCGCCCGGCCGGCCTCGAGGGCTCCGAGCCGATCGCGGATCACGGCGTCGAGCCGGTTCGCGGCCAGGAAGGCGCGGAAGGCGCCGGCGGTGGTGGCGAAGCCCTCGGGCACGCGGATGCCCCTCGGCGTCAGGGCCTGCGTCATCTCGCCGAGCGAGGCGTTCTTGCCGCCGACGAGCGCCACGTCGCCGCGTGCGACCTTGTCGAACCAGATCAGAGACTCTTGACGGGCCGACATGCGCACCTCCCTCGGCTGACCCGGGCAGGATCGCCCATCGCCGCCGCGGGGCCTTTGATCTCGGTCAAGGGCCGGGCCGGGTCACTGGTAGCGCAGCGCCTCGATCGGGTCGAGCCGGGCGGCGGAGCGGGCGGGGAAAAAGCCGAAGACGACACCGACGAAGGCCGAGAAGACGAAGGCCAGAAGGATGACCGAGAGGCTCGGGGCGAAGGGGATCGCCATGAACTGCGCCGCGACATAGGCCAGCGCCAGCCCGAGAAGGATGCCGATGAGCCCGCCGATGAGCGAAAGCACCACCGCCTCGATCAGGAACTGCATCAGCACCTGCCGCGCCTGCGCGCCGACGGCAAGGCGGATGCCGATCTCGCGCGTGCGCTCGGTCACCGAGACAAGCATGATGTTCATGATCCCGATGCCGCCGACCAGAAGGCTCACCGCCGCGACGGCCGAGAGCAGCCCGGTCAGCACGTTGTTGATGCCCGTCAGCATCGAGGAAATCTCCGCCATGTCGGTGACGGAGAAATCGTCGTCCTCGCCGATGCCGATGCGCCGGCGTTCGCGCATCAGCGCCTCGATCTCGCGGATGCCGCGGGCGGTGGTGACGCCCGGGGCAAGCGCGACGCGGATCGAGGAGACGTCGGTCGTGCCGGTCACCCGCCGCTGCAGCATCCGGATCGGCACGATGATCGTGTCGTCCTGGTCCTGGCCGAAGGTGGAGGCGCCCTTCACCTGCAGGAGCCCGACGACCTCGCAAGAAACCGACCGCAGGCGAATCGATTCCCCGGTCGGGTCGGTGTTGCCGAAGAGTTTCTGGCGCAGGGTCTCGCCGATCAGGCAGGCCGCCGCGCCGGAGCGTTCCTCGGGGTCGGTGAAGCCGCGGCCGCGCACGACCGACCAGTTCAGGACGTCGAGGTAGCTCGTGTCCGTCCCGGTGACGAGCGTCGTCGCATTGGCATTGCCGTAGACGGCGGTGAGGGTGGAGGAGGACACGGGCGCCGCCGCCGCGACGGCCGAGAGCGCGTTCAGCGCCTCGGCGTCGGCAAGGCGGAACTCGGGCGCGTCGTCGCGCGCGCCGGGCCCCATCATCGCGCGTCCCGGGCGCAGGATGAGCACGTTCGTGCCGAGGCTCGCGACGCTTGCCGTCACCTGGTCGGAGGACCCCTGGCCGATCGTGACCATGGCGATGACGGCGGCGACACCGATGACGACGCCGAGCACGGTCAGGAAGGAGCGGAGCGCGTTGCGCAGGATCGCCTGGAGCGCGAGGCGCACGGTTTCCCAGATCATCGCGCGGCCCTCCGCGCCGGCATCGCGCGGTCGGAGGCGACGCGACCGTCGATGAAGGTCACGAGCCGTCCCGCGTGGGCGGCCATGTCCTCCTCGTGCGTGACCATGACGATGGTGATGCCATCCTCTCGGTTGAGCCGCACGAGCAGTTCCATGATCTCGCGCGAGCGGGTCGTGTCGAGGTTTCCCGTGGGCTCGTCGGCAAGGATGACCTCCGGATCGCCGGCGAGCGCGCGGGCGATGGCGACGCGCTGCTGCTGGCCGCCGGAAAGCTCCGACGGGTCGTGATGCTCGCGGCCCTGCAGCCCGACCTTGGCCAGCGCCTCGGCGGCGCGGGCGGCGCGTTCGGCGCGGCCCATGCCCTTGTAGATCAGCGGAAGCTCGACGTTTTCCTGTGCCGAGGTGCGCGCGAGGAGGTTGAAGCCCTGGAAGACGAAGCCGAGGTAGTGGCGGCGGATGAGCGCGCGCTGGTCGCGGTTCAGCTCCGACACGTCCTGTCCCTCGAAGAGATAGGTCCCCTCCGTCGGCCGGTCGAGAAAACCGATGATGTTCATGGCGGTGGACTTGCCCGATCCCGAGGGCCCCATGATCGCGATGAACTCGCTCCGTCGGATCGTCAGGTCCACCCCGTCGAGCGCGCGCACCTCGGCCTCGCCCGTGCCGTAGGTGCGGCGGATGCCGCGGAACTCGATGATCGGTGCGCCGGAAGAGGCCATGTCACTTCGCCTCGATCCGGTCGGTGACCACCTCGTCGCCCTCGGCGAGCCCGGCGGAGAGGATGACGGTGCGCTTGCCGTCGCTTTGGCCGGTCTCGACCGCGACCTTCTCGGGCGTGCCGTCGCGCAGCACCCAGACGGCGCGGCCGCTCGCCGTTCCCGCGCCGTTCGCGCCCGGCCGGCGCGGCATGATGAGGCCGAGAAGCCCGCTGCCGCCACCGCCGCTGTCGCCGGCCGCCTGCGGAGGCGCATAGCGCAGCGCCGCGTTCGGGACCTGCAGCGCGTCGGCGACCACGGCCACGGTGACCGTCGCCGTCGCGGTCATGCCCGGGCGCAGGGCTAGGTCGGTGTTGTCCACGGCGAGGATCGCCTTGTAGGTCACCACGCCCTCGGTCGTCTCGGGCGCATAGCGCACCTCGGTGATGGTCGCGGCGAAACCGCGGCCGGGATAGGCCTCGACCGTGAAGCGCGCGGCGTTGCCGACCGCGACCTTGCCGATGTCGGCCTCGTCCACGTCCACCCGCAGTTCCATCTCGGCGAGGTCCTCGGCGATGACGAAGAGCGTGGGCGCGTTGAGCGAGGAGGCTACGATCTTGCCTGCGTCCGCCGCCCGGTCGAGCACGATCCCCTTCACGGGCGAACGGATCACGGTCTTGTCGAGGTCCGAGCGCACCGAGGAGAGGGCCGCCTCGGCCAGCGTCACGTCCGCCCGCGCGATCTCGAGCGCCGCCTTCGCGCCCTTGTAGGTCGCCTCGTAGCCGAGAAAATCGAGCCGCGATGTCGTGCCGAGCCGGTCGAGCGCGCCCCGCGCCTCGTAGTTCGACTGCGCCTGATCGAGCGCCGCCTGCGCCTGATCCACGCGCGCCTTCGCGGCGATGAGCGCGCCTTCGGCGTTCGTCACCTGCGCGCGGAGCTTGGTGTCGTCCAGCCGGGCGAGAACGTCGCCGGCATCGACCCGGTCGTTGTAGTCGGCCTCGACGGCGACGAGCGTGCCGGAAAGTTCCGAGGATACCTCGACCTGCCGCGTTGGCTTCACGGTGCCGGTGGCGACGACGGTAACGGTGAGGGCGCCTCGTGTGACCGGCTCGGTGACGTAGCTGACGCTCGTCCCGGTGCCCCGTGCGAGCCACCACCAGCTGCCGCCCGCGGCAAGCGCCAGGAGGACCAGCGCGGCCGTGATCCACCGCCATGCCCGCCGCCCGCCGCTGCCCCGGGCGATGATCGAGGAAAGATCCTGGGTGCGGTCGGTCATCTGACGAGCCCTCCTTCCGGCCCCGCCGGGTTAGGGCAGTCCGTGCGCCTTTGCCTTGACACGGATCATGTGCCGGTTTCCGCCGCGCCCGCCGCGAAGGGCCCCGTGGCCTCAGGCCGCCCGCTCGTCCAGAAGCTCGCGCCAGCGGTGGCAGGCGACCTCGTGCCCGTCGCCGGGATGCTCCAGCGCCGGCTCGTCGGTCTTGCAGCGGGCGATCGCATGGGGGCAGCGGGTGTGGAACTTGCAGCCGGGCGGTTGGTTCGTAGGCGAGGGGATCTCGCCCGTGAGCTTCTGTCCGCGGCCGCGGTCGTCGGGGTCGAGCGAGGGAATCGCCGAGAAGAGCGCCTTGGTATAGGGATGGCGCGGGGCGGCGAAGAGCCGCCGCGTCGGCGCGCTTTCGACAAGGCGGCCGAGATACATCACCGCCACCTGGTCGCAGGTATGCGCGACGACCGACAGGTCATGGCTGATGAACAGGAAGGTGATCTGAAGATCGCGCTGCAACTCCTTCAGAAGGTTCAGAACATCGGCCTGGATGGACACGTCGAGCGCCGCCACGCTTTCGTCGGCGACGATGAACTTCGGCCCCGAGACGAGGGCGCGGGCGATGGAGATGCGCTGGCGCTGCCCGCCCGAGAAGGCGTGCGGGAAGCGGCGCAGGTGTTCGAGGTTCAGCCGGCACTTCGCCGCGATGGCGCGGACGCGGGTATCGGTCTCCTCTCGGGTCTTCGTCAGGCCCATCACTTCCAGCGGCTCGGCGATGATGTCGCGCACGGTCATCCGCGGGCTGAGCGCGGCGTAGGGGTCCTGGAAGATCAGTTGCGCGCGCTTGCGGTAGTCCTTCAGCGCGGGCCCCGAGAGCGTCGTCAGGTCGTAGTCAACCTCGCCGTCGCGGAAGCGTGCCGTGCCGCCTGTCATCGGCACCGCCTTGAGAAGCGCCCGGCCGAGCGTCGTCTTGCCCGATCCCGACTCCCCGACGAGCCCGAAGAAGGAGCCCTTGCGGATGTCGAGACTGACATGGTCGACCGCCTTCAGCAGCGACTTGCCGAAGAACCCGGACCCGGTCCGGAACCCCACCGAGAGGTCGCTTGTGGAAATCAGCGGCGCATCGGTCATGCGGCCCCTCCCGGCGGATAGAGATGGCAGGCGACGCGGTGGGTCGCATCGACCCGCGTGTCCCCCGGCAGCGCCGTCCGGCAGACCCCGCCGAGGAGCTTCGGGCAGCGGGTGTGGAAGACGCAGCCGGCCGGGCGTTCGAGCGGCGAGGGGATGTCGCCCGCGACCGGCGTCAGCGGCGCGTCGAGGTCGTCGAGCTTCGGCAGCGCGGCGATCAGGCCCTGGGTATAGGGGTGCTTGGGGTTGCGGATCACCTCGCGCACCGGGCCTTCCTCGATCAGCCGGCCAAGATACATCACGCTGATCTTGTCGACCGTCTGGGCGATGACCCCGAGGTCATGGGTGATGAAGACGATGCCCATGTGGAACTCGTTCACGAGGTCCTTCATGAGGTCGATCACCTGCGCCTGGATCGTCACGTCGAGCGCAGTCGTCGGTTCGTCGGCGATGAGGAGCTTCGGTTTCGTGGACAGCGCCATGGCGATCATCGCCCGCTGGCGCATGCCCCCCGAAAGCTCGAACGCATACTGGTCGAACCGCCGTGCGGGGTCGGAGATGCCGACGCGGTCGAGCATCTCGACCGAGATCTCACGCGCGCGCGCCTTCGACATGTCGCCGTGGAGCTGGAGCTGTTCCACCATCTGCTTGCCGATGGTGATGGCCGGCGCGAAGCTCGCCATCGGCTCCTGGAAGATCATGGAGATGGCGCCGCCGCGGACGACCTTCAGATCGCGCGCTGTCTTCAGCTTCAGGACCTCGACCGGGCCGGTCTCGGTGTGAAGGGTGATGCGGCTGCCCTCGCCATAGACGGCGTTGCGGGCGTTGAGGCTCATCAGCGCCTTGGCCGTGACCGACTTGCCCGACCCCGACTCGCCCACGAGGCCCATGACCTCGCCCTTGCCCAGCGTGAAGGACACGTCCTCCACCGCCGTCACGAGGCCCTCGTCGGTGCGGAAGCGGATGGTCAGGTTACGGACCTCGATCAGCGCCGTCATTTCTTCGTGTCCGAATAGGGGTCCGCCGCGTCCCTGAGGCCGTCGCCGACGAAGACGAAGGCGAGGACGAGCGCCACGAAGAAGATCACCGGGATGAAATACCACTGGTAGTTCAGAAGGACGTCGGCCTTGGACACGTTCTGCATCAGCGCGCCGAGCGAGTTCACCGGGTCCTTGAGCCCGAGGCCGATGAAGGAAAGCGCGGTCTCGGAGCGGACCATGTAGGGAAAGGAGATCATCAGGTCGACGATGATGTAGGAGGTGAAGGAGGGCAGCAGGTGGCGGCGGATGACATGGCCCGCCGAGGCGCCGCAAAGTTCGGCCGCGAGCACGTATTCCTGCGTCCGTTCGGTCAGCAGGTGGGTGCGGATGCGCCGGGCGAGCGTCGGCCAGCCGATCAGCCCGAGGATGATCGAGATGAAGAAGAACCGCGTCTCGGACGACCAGTGGTCGGGCATGAAGGCCGCGAGCGCCATGAAGAGCGGGATCGACGGCACCGTGCGGATCGCGTCGGTGACCATCTGCAGGACCGAGTCGATCCAGCCGCCGAAATAGCCGGCCACCCCTCCTATGATGAGCGCCAGCACGAAGGAGATGAGGACGCCGAGCGTGCCGACGGCGAGCGAGGTCCAGATCGCGTGGAGGGTGCGGCTGAAGATGTCCTTGCCGGAGGCATCCGTGCCGAAGAGGTGGATCTTGCCGTCACCGTCCACGCCGAAGAGGTGCAGGTCTCCCGGGATCACCCTGAGGATGCGGTACTCCCACCCCTCGACGAAGAAGCGCATGTAGAGCCGCTTCTCGCGGTTCTCGGTCACCACCCAGCGGAAGTTGGTCTTGATCGAGCGTTCGCGTTCGGTCGCGTAGATGAAGGGGCGGAAGGAAAAGCCGTTCTCGTCCCAGAACTTCGGAAGCTGCGGCGCGCCGTTCTCGTAGTTCTCGTCGCGCCCGGCGATGGTCGGGTCGTAGGGCGACAGGAACGGCGCGAAGATGCCCATCATGATCATCAGGACGAGCGCCCAGGCGGCGATCATCGCGGTGCGGTTGCCCTTGAAACGCGCCCAGATGAGCTGACCCTGCGAGGCGGTGAAGTAGGCCTCCTTGGCCTTCTGGTCGACGCCGGCCGGAAGTGTTTCGCTCGGTACCGACATGCGCCTATCCCATCATGCCGCGCCGGACGCGCGGGTCGATCAGGGCGAGCAGGATGTCGGTGACGAAGTTCAGCGCCACGATGCTCGCCGTGAGAAGGAAGATGATCGCGCCCGCCAGCTGCTGGTCGTTGGAGCGCGCGAGGCTCTCGAAGAGCAGCGCCCCCGCCTCGGTCAGGGTCAGGATCAGCGCCACGATCGGCAATTCGTTGAAGATGCGGTTGAGGTCAAAGCCGAGCGAGTTGATCACCGGCCCCAGCGAATGCTTGGCCGGGTAGCGCCAGAGCAGTGTCGCCCCCGATACCCCGCGCGCCGCGGCGGCGGTGACATAGAGCTTGCCGATCTCGTCCAGCATCAGCGCCCGCACCGTCTGCAGCGCGAAGGCCGTGGCCGACCAGCCGAGGATGAAGACCGGCAGCCAGGCGCGGCTGAGGAAGTCGCCGAACTTGGCCCAGCTCCAGGCCGCGTCGCGGTATTCCTTCGAGAAGAGCCCGGTCAGGCTGTCGCCGAAGAGGACGGTGGACAGGAGCATGATGATCAGCGCCAGAAGGAAGTTCGGCAGCGCCAGGCCGAGATAGGAGATCAGGCGCAGGGAGTTGTTGGTGACCGCGCTGGTCGAACTCGCCGTGATGATGCCGACCGGCACCGCGATCGCGTAGGACAGGATCAGCGCCGCCAGGCAGATGCCGAGCGAGATCCAGAACTTGTCGGCGAGAAGCTGGTTGATGTCGAGCCTGAGGATGCAGCTGTCGCCGAACTCGCCGTGGACGAAGACGTTGTAGACCCAGCTTCCCCAACGGACCGGGAACGGCCGGTCGAGGCCGAGCCGCCGTTCCTCCGCCTCGATGTCGGCAAGGGTGATCTGCGAGCCTTGTGTATTCTTGAAGGCCAGGTAGCGTTCCGCACAGGTGCCGGGCACCAGCTCCATCAACGTGAAAACGATGAGCGAGACGGTCAGCAGCGTAATCAGCGCGAGCACGGCGCGGGTCAACGCGAACTGTGCGAACTGGGCCATGTCGGCGGTCCTGTCTGTGAGATCGGGCCTGCGGACCGGGGCGGCGCACCGCCCCGGCCGGCTGTCAGACGCAGGTCACGACATCATTCGTCGAGCCACCACTGGGCGCCCCGGTAGGGGTAGGTCCGGTAGTATTCGTAGGACGCGGTCTTGAACTCCGGGAAGTTCTTCAGCGCATTGCGGTGATAGATCGGGTCCGGTGTCAGGGCCGTTCCGATGAAGAGCAGGTTCCCGGTCATGTTCTCGACCATCCGGTTGGCGATGGCCTTGAACTCGTCGGTGCCTGACGGCGTCGACTGCAGCGCGTTGATGTCGGCGATGAGCGCCTTGACGTAGTCCGGCGGCTCCACCCCGGCCGATCCGTTCGAGTCCACCCACTCGGCCCAGAGCATCGCGGTGCGGTGGCCGAAGTAGTTCTCGAAGGGCGGTACCCAGAGCTCGTTGTTGCCGAGGATGATGCCGACCGGCTGGCCCTTTTCCCACAGGCCGACGTCAAGCTGGTTGGACGACTGCGCCGAGCGGTATTCGTCCGGCGTGATCTCCTTCACGGTGGTGTTGATGCCGACTGCCGCCCAGTCCTGCGCCACGAGTTCGACGACCTGGCCCGCGATGCCCTGGGTGGCGAACTGCAGGTTCAGCACCAGGGGAGCGCCCGAGGGCAGGTCGCGGTAGCCGTCGCCGTCCTTGTCGACGACGCCAACCTCATCGAGCAGCGCCTTGGCGCCTTCGGGATCGTGCTCGGTCGCGAAGGTCTTCCATTTGGCGTCGATGTAGTCGGGCAGCGGCGAGAAGCCGGTGTACTGCTGGATCGCGCCTTCCCCGAAATAGGCGGTCCCGTTCAGCGCCTCACGGTTGAGCGCAACCGACATCGCCTTGCGGAAGCGCAGGTCGCCGAAGACGGCGCGCTTCTCCTCGTCGGCCGAGGTCACGTTGAAGGAGATCGCGTGCATCGCGATCTTCGGCTTGAGCTGGATCGTGTAGCCGCCCTTCTCCTGGTTCTCCAGCAAGAGGGGCGCGTCCGACAGTTGCAGCGACTGCGACTTGTAGTCCGCCTCGCCGTTGACCAGCTTCAGGAGCCGCACTTCCTGGTCGTTGGCGAAGACCTCGTCCTGCTCGTTGATGTAGGGCAGCTGCTGGCCCGTCGTGTCGACCATGTAGAAGTACGGGTTGGCAACGAAATGGCGGCCCTCGGTGGTCTCCCGAACGACGATGTGGCTCTCGAGCGTCGGCGCCGCATCCTTCGGCAGCTTGTCGAGCTTGTCCGGCGAGTTCAGCATCGGCGTGCCGGTGTCCATCCAGTCGGAGTTGCCGTAGTAGGCCTTGATCGCATCGTAGCCGTCGGCATAGCCCATCGACTGGGCGAGCGCGTCGGCATCGGGGTTGATCGCGGGATGGAACTGGCCGAGGAAGTGCTTGGGCTGGAAGCCCTGGCCGAAATGGGTGGCGAAGTGGGCCAGAAGGCCGGGCTTCGGCGCCGGCAGCTTGAAGATCACGGTCTCGTCGTCCGGCGTCTCCACCGTCATCGGCTGGCTGGCGACTGTGACGTAATCCTTCGGCTTCTCGTTGATCTTGGGATCGAGCGCCAGGTTGTCATACCAGAACTTCACGTCGGCGGAGGTGAAGGGCGCGCCGTCCGACCACTTGTGGCCCTTGCGCAGCTTGAACGTCAGCTCGGTGTAATCCGCGTTCCATTCCCAGCTTTTCGCCACGTTCGGCACGATCGTCTCGAGGTCGTCGGAATAGCGCACGAGGTTGACGTGGCGCACCGACATGAAGTCCGAGGTGCCCGCCTCGTTGGCGTTCGACAGCCCGTCGAGCGTGCCGCCGTACTTTCCGACCGAGTCGTAGGGCACGACCACCAGCGGCTCCTCCGGCAGCCGCTCGGCCACCGGCGGCAGGTCCGGGTTGCCCTTGATCTGGCTGTTGAAGCCGGCAATGCCGGGATTTTCGCCGAACTCCATCGTGCAGCCGGCGGCGGTCTGGAACTCGGCCAGCTCGTACTGCTGCGGGAAGGCGCCGGCCGCGATGCCGCCCATGTCGGCGACGGTGATGCCGGGGCAGTTTGCGAGAGCGGCCAGCGGCAGGACAGCCAGCGAAACGCTCGAAAGCAGTAGTTTTCTCATGTTCTCTCCTGTTGTCGGACCAGTTGGATTCGGATCGACTTCTTGGCGCCACGTTAGGATGCCCCGGCGCGTTGGGGTCTTGTTGCGTGCAAGCGGAGTCAGATTTGTGACAGTCCCCCCCGGGTTCCGATCTTGGTGCCGGCCACCGAAACAGGTCAACGAAAATCGAACAGGACGTTTCATCGAAAAGGTGCTTGGAAGGATAGTTTCAGCGGCCCTGGCAACGGGGAACCACCGCCAGGCCGGCCGGCGTGACCATCGTCCGGGCGAAGCGCCCGTTGGCGTGGCGCATCCGGTGATCGAGCATCGCCCGGCTCATCTCCAGGAGCGTCGGGGCCGCGGCCGGGTCGCCCGCGACGTCCCGCATCTCGCCCGCGGCGCGGTGATCGAAGAGGAGGGGCGGCAGCCCGCCGTTGAAATGGACGAGCGTGTGCGTCGGCCCGCGCAGGATGGCGAGGTTCGCCGCCTCGGCCGGCAGGCCGAGCGCCTCCTGCGCGAGGGTCGGCGTCACCGGGTCGCCGAAGTCGAGTTCGGAGAAGCTGTAGCGCCGCCAGTCCGGCGGGGTCTCGCCGGAGAGGAAGGGCCTGAGGCTGCGCCCGTCCATCGTGTGGGGAATGTCGAGCCCGAGGCAGTCGAGGATCGTCGGCGTCACGTCCACCGCCTCGGTCGGCAGATCGACCTGGGCGCCGCGCAGGGGCGCGTCCGGATCGCGGATGACGAGGGCGGTATGATAGGCGGCGTCGTAGAACGTCGACTTGCCCCAGACATGGTGGTCGCCCAGCATCTCGCCATGGTCGGCCGTCACCACGATCAGCGTCCGGTCGTAGAGGCCGCGCGCCTTCAGGTGGCCGACGATACGGCCGAGGTGATCGTCAACCTCGGTCGCCAGGCCGAGGTAGATCGCCCGCAGGGTCTGGACGTTCGCGTCGGTGGGCGCGAGGTCGGGGAAACCTTCCACGGTGCCCGCCGCCGGGTTCTTGGCGTGCGAGGAGGCGATGAAGGGATGGCGCGCGCGCTCTTCCGCGACGGTGCCGGCGCGCACCGGCAGGGGCAGGGCGGCCGGGTCGTACATCCGGTTGTAGGGCGCCGGCGCGACGAAGGGCGGATGGGGGCGGATGTAGGTCAGGTGGACGAACCAGCCCTCGGGCCTGACCCGGATCGCGTCCAGCGCGCAGTCGGTGAGGAAGGCGGTGTCGCTGTCCTCGGCGCGGTAGAGCGCGGGGTCGTCGAGGCGGGGACCGGCGGGGCGGAAGATCGCCGGGTAGGGCGGCACCTCGTAGCCCTTCGCCGCGAGATGCGCGCGCCAGGGCCAGCTCTGCTCCAGCCGCATCTCCACCGCCTCGACGAAGCCGGGCATGACCTCTTCGTAGCTTTTCAGCATCGGATCGCCCGGCGGCAGGGTGCGGGGGTCGCGGGTCGTGTCGGTGTAGCCGAAGAGAAGCGGCAGCCAGCCCGCCTTGCGGACCTCGGTGGCGAGGTTCGGCAGGTCGTCGGGCAGGGGCGTGCCGTTCCTGGTCGCCCGGTGGTTCATCGCGTATTGCCCGGTCAGGATCGACGCGCGCGACGGCCCGCAGGGGTTCACGACGGAGTAGTGGCGGCGGAAGGTGACGCCATCGGCCATGAGCGCGCGCAGGTTGGGCAGCGCCACATGCGCCGCGAGGGCGCCGAAGACGCAGTCGGCGCGGAGCTGGTCGATGACGACGAAAAGGACGTTCTCGGCCCGGGCCATGGCGATTCCTCCCTGGGATCGGGCAGAGGAAACAGGAGGCCCGAGGCGTGCGCAAGAGATCAGGCGCTCCAGACCTCGCGGCCGGCGAGGAGCGTGAGCAGCACCCTGGTGTCGCCGATGTCATAGGGGCTGCAGGCGTAGATGTCGCGGTCGAGCAGGATGAGGTCGGCCCATTTGCCGGGCGAGAGAGAGCCCGTCGCCGTCTGCCGCCAGCCGGCGGTCGCGGCATTGACGGTGTAGCCCTCGACGCATTCCGCGAGCGTCAGCCGTTCCTCGGGAATGAAGACCGGATGGTCGCCCTCCTTCCTCGGCGGCTGCCGGGTGATCGCGGTCTCGATGATCTCGAACGGGTTCAGGGTGGAGACGGTCCAGTCGCTGGAAAGGGCCAGGAGCGCGCCGGCGTCGCGCAGGCTGCGGAAGGCGTAGATCCAGCGGGCGCGCTCCGGTCCGACCATCGGCACGGCGACATCGGTGACCGAGGGCTCGGCCCGCGCCCAGAGGGGCTGGATATTGGCGACGACCCCGAGTTCGGCGAAGCGGGGAATGTCGGCCGGGTCGATGCACTGGACATGGGCGATCTGGTGGAAGGCGGGCCAGGGCGCGTTCGCGGCGCGCGCCGCCGCGATCCCGTCGAGCGCCGCGCGCACGGCAAGGTCGCCGATCGCGTGGACGTGGATCTGGAACCGCGCCGCGTCGAAGGCCACGAACATGTCGTTGATCTGATTGGGGGAAAACATCAGGGGGGCATTGCCGCCCGGCGCGTCCGAATAGGGTTCGATCATCGCCGCGGTGCGGTTCTCGATCACCCCGTCGAGGAAGAACTTCGCCGAATGGATGCGGAACATCTCGGACTGGCATTCGCGCCGCAGCTTCTCCACGCGGGCGACCGCGCCCGCGGTCGTCTCCGAAGCGTCGATCCGCGCGGTGGCGAGGATTCGCGCGGTCAGTGCCTCCGCCGCCACCAGCCGGCGGTAGACCCGCGCGTGGCGTTCGTCCACCGAGGCGTCGAGAAGTCCGGTCAGCCCGTGCGCGTTCGCATGGGCCTGGGCAAAACGGACGCCCTCGGCGAACTCCGCGTCGGAGGGCGCAGGCTTGCGGTCGTCGACCCAGGCCGTGGCGCGTTCGTAGAGAAGGCCGGTCGGGTTGCCCTTGGCGTCCTTCACGAAATGACCGTTCTCGGGATCGGGTGTCGCGGCGGTGAGGCCGACCCGGGCGATGGCCGCCGAGTTGATGCAGCCGTTGTGGCCGTCGGAGGCCATGATCATGCAGGGCCGGTCGGGCACCGCCGCATCCAGCACCTGCCGGTTCAGGTTGTGTTCGCCGAAGACGCCGGAATAGTAGAAGCCGCCGTAGACCCACTCCCGGTCATGGCTTGCCGCGAACGCACGCAGGGTCGCCTGCAACTCGGCGACCGTTCGGGCCTCGGAGAGGTCGGCACTCTCGGCGTAGTGCTGGCCGCCGTCCTGGACGTGCAGGTGCGTGTCGTGGAACCCCGGCAACACCAGCCGCCCGCCCGCGTCGATGACCTTGGTGCCCGTGGCGGCGAGCGCGCGGATGTCGCCGTCGCTCCCCAGCGCCGCCACCCGCCCGCGGCGGACGGCGAGCGCGCTCACCCTGGGGAAATGCGGGTCCATCGTGCGGATGTCGGCGTTGATCAGGACGAGCTCGGGCGGGGTCATGGCGGCTCCTGTTCGGGTCACGGGGCCGGGACGGCCCTTGTTGCCGGATCGTATTATTTCCTTTGCGCTTCGCAAAACGGTGTTAAGATTTTTCAGGCCCAAGGGCCAACGGGGAGAAAAAAGCGAATGCAACGCATTAAATTCATTGACAGAATGGCGTCTGGCCGGGTCTCGCGGCGGCAGATGATGCAGGCGGCGGGTGCCTTCGGAGTCGGCGCGCTCGTGTTGCCGAGACGGTCCGTCGCGGCCGAAGTGCTCACCTGCCTGGAGTGGGGCGGCTATGATTCGCCGGACTATTTCCAGCCCTATGTGGCGAAGTACGGCGCGCAGCCCAACTTCTCCATCTTCGCCGGCGAGGAGGACGCGCTGGCCAAGGTGCTGGCGGGCTTCGCGGCCGATGTCATGCACCCCTGCAACTACTCGGTCGCCCGCTTCGTCAACGCCGGTGTGGCAAAGGAGATCGACACCGCGCGGCTCAGCCACTGGGCCGACGTCTTCCCCTCCCTCCAGGCGGCCGAGGGCGTGGTCATGGATGGCAAGGTGGTCATGGCGCCGGCCGACTGGGGCAATTCCTCCATCGCCTACCGGCCCGACCTGATGCCGCCGGAATTCGCCCAGAACCCGACCTGGGCGATCTTCTACGACGAGGAATACGCCGGCCGTGTTGCCATGACCGACAACGAGATGGCCATCGTCATCGGCGCCATGGTGGGCGGCATGCCCTATGACGAGGCCTACAAGCTCGAAGGCGCGGCGCTGGAGGCGGCGGCCAAGGAATGGGGCACGAAGGCCGTCAACACCGCGAAGTTCCTCTGGAACGACTCGTCGGAGGTGCAGCAGGCGATGGCCTCGGGCGAGATCGTCGCGGCCTATGCCTGGAACGACCTCGTGGCCAACCTGCGGGCCGAAGGGATCCCGGTCGAACTCGCCGCGCCGAAGGAGGGGATGTTCACCTGGTTCTGCGGGCTCACGCTCCTCAATACCGGCAAGGCGGACGAACAGGCGGCCTACGACTTCATCGACGCCTGGCTTTCCCCGGAAACCGGCAAGGCGCTCATCGAGGGGTCGGGCTACGGCCACGCAAACATCAAGGCCTTCGAGATCGCCGACCCGCAGGCGGTGGCCAACATGGGCATCACCGATCCGGTCGAGATGATGAAGAACACCATCGTCTTCAAGACGCCGACCGACGCGGTGCAGGAGGGATTCAACAAGGTCTGGGCCGACACGAAGGCGCTGAAATACTGACGCTGCCGTGACGGACACCGCCGCTTCCGACCCGCTGGCCCCGGCGCGCGACCGCGAGGTCCTGCGCCGGCGGCTCAGGGGCTACGGGCTGCTCTCGCCGGCCCTTTCGGTGACCATCGCCATGCTGGCGCTGCCGATGGCGGCGCTCTTCCTTCTCAGCTTCTGGACGCAGTCGGGGTTCGAGCTCGACCGGACGCCGACGCTCGCCAACTACGCCGAGCTGGTCCGGCCCTCGGCCGAGCCGACGGTCTGGTTCGGGATTCCCTTCCACCTCGCCTATCCGGTGCCGGCGATCCTGATGGTGAAGTCGCTGGTGATGTCGCTGATGGCGACGCTCGCCGTCATCGCGCTGGCCTATCCGATGGCCTACTTCCTCGCCTTCCGCGTCCACCGGCACAAGGCGCTCTGGATCATCCTCATCACCGTCCCGTTCTGGACCAGCTACCTGCTCCGGGTCTTTGCCTGGAAAGTTGTCCTCGGCTTCAACGGCGCCATCAACTCCGGCCTGAAAACGCTTGGAATCATTGATGAACCCCTCGAGTTCCTGCTTTACAATCCCGGTGCCGTGGTGATTACGCTCGCCCATTCCTGGGTCGCCTTCGCGATCCTGCCGATCTATGTCTCGCTGGAGAAGATCGACCGCTCGCTCCTCGAGGCGGCGTCCGACCTCGGCGACAGCCGGTGGCAAAGGTTCCGGCGCGTGACGCTGCCGCTCTCGGCCCCGGGCACGGTGGCCGCGGCACTCCTCGTCTTCATTCCGACGGTGGGCGACTACGTGACGCCGACGCTCGTCGGCGGGCCCGGCGGCACGATGATCGGCAACCTCGTGCAGGACCTGTTCCTCAAGCAGAACAACGCCCCCCTCGGTGCTGCCGTCGCGATCACGATGATGGGGATCATCGCGGTTCTCGTGGCGCTCTTCCTCTGGGCGATCGGCTACGCCCGCATCCGGTCGCGGAGGCTTTGACGATGCGGGGAAAGTTCAATATTCTCTGGGTTTACGCGGGCTTCTTCATCATCTTCCTCTATGGCCCGGTGCTCCTGATGCCGGTCTTCGCGCTGAACGACGGGACCTTCGCGACCTTTCCGCTGAAGGGCTTCACGCTGAAGAACTTCGCGGCGATGGCCGCAAATACCTCGATGATCCTCGCCTTCCAGAACAGCCTGAAGATCGCGGTCTTCGTCGCCGTCCTCTCGACCGCGCTGGCCATTCCCGCCGCGCTCGCGCTCACCCGCTTCCGCCTGCCGGGCGGGGCCGCGATCCAGAGCTTCATGATGCTTCCGCTCGTCATCCCCTCGATCGTCATCGCGGTGGCGCTCCTCGTGATCATCCTGAAGATCCTCGGCATCGGTCTCTCGCTCTTCACCGTCGCGGCCGGGCACGTCATCGTCTGCCTGCCGTTCTGCATCTCGGTCCTCATGTCGCGGCTCGAGGGCTTCGACCCGAGCCTGGAGGAAGCGTCACGCGATCTCGGCTGCGGCGCCTGGACCACCTTCTGGCGGCTCACCTTCCCGCTGGCGCTGCCCGGCGTGATCTCCAGCCTCCTGATGGGGTTCATCATTTCCTTCGACGAGTTCGTCATCGCCTTCTTCCTGACCGGCACCGAGACGACGCTGCCGGTCTATCTCTTCAGCCAGCTGCGCTTCCCGAACAAGCTGCCGGGCGTGCTCGCGCTCGGCTCGCTGATCCTCGTCGGCTCCGCCCTGCTCGTGATCGCCGCCGAGGTGATCCGCAAGCGGGGCGTGGCCTCCAGCAATCCCGGAGACTTCTGATGAACCCTGCGACCCCGATCATCGAGCTCAGGGAGGTCGAGAAGCGCTTCGGCGCGCTGACCGTGCTGCGGCAGATCAATTTCGACATCGCGCGGGGCGAGTTCTTCTCGCTGCTCGGGCCGTCGGGCTGCGGCAAGACCACGCTCCTGCGCATCCTCGCGGGGATCGAGCAGCCCTCGTCCGGCACGCTCCTGATCGACGGCCAGCCGATGGCCGGCGTGCCCGCGAACCGGCGGCCGACGAACATGGTATTCCAGAGCTACGCAATCTTTCCGCACTTGAACGTGGAAGAGAACATCGGCTACGGGCTGCGGAACCAGCCGCTGTCGAAGGCCGAGGCGCAGGCACGGGTGGCGGAGGCGCTGAGCCTCGTGAAGCTCGACGGTCTCGGGACGCGCAACGCCCACCAGCTTTCCGGCGGCCAGCGCCAGCGCGTGGCGCTGGCCCGCGCGCTCGTCTGCCGGCCCAAGGTCCTCCTGCTCGACGAGCCGCTCTCGGCGCTCGACAAGAAGCTGAGGGAGGAGATGCAGCTGGAACTCAGGGCGCTGCAGCGGACCGTCGGCATCACCTTCGTCTTCGTCACCCACGACCAGGAAGAGGCGCTGACGCTGTCGGACCGGATCGCCATCATGGCGGAAGGCCAGGTCATGCAGCTCGACACCCCGCGCGGGCTCTACGAGCGGCCCGCCAACCGGCGGGTTGCGGAGTTCGTCGGCACCATGAACCTGGTCCCCGGGCGGCTGTGCGGGGGGCGGCTCGATGCCGGCGCACTCGGCGCCTTCGCCGGCAGCATGGTCGGCGTCCTGCCGGAGGGGGCCGAGGCCTTCCTCGCGCTGCGCCCCGAGAAGCTCGTGCTGCACCCCGGCGCCGGGTCCGGAGGAAACCCGTCCCTCGCGGGCCGCGTCACGGAGGCCGCCTACCTGGGCGACCGCATCCACTACCAGGTGACGGCGGAGGGGCTCGACCGGCCGCTTTCGGTGTCGGTCAACAACGTCGCGGAGGGCTTCGGCCTCGGCACGCCGGTCACGCTGTCCTGGGCCGAGGGAGCGGGGCTCATCCTCGGCCCCTGAGGTTCAGGCGAAGTGCCGGGGAAAGAAGGCGCGCGCCATGTGCAGGACGACCGCGCGCGCCGCGTCGCGGTCAAACCGGTCGGGGTAGAGGTGGAAATCGCTCCAGAGCCCTTCCAGCACCGCGAGGAAGGCCATGGCGGCAAGGGTCGGATCGACCGAGGGGTAGGGGCCCGCCGCCGCGAGTTCGGTGCAGATCGCCGTGAACGCCGCCTGAAGGCGCGCGTCGCGGCTGTCGATGAAGGGCATGTAGGCGGGTGAGGTCTGCGCCTCGCCGCGGAAGGCGGTCCAGACGGCCATGACGCGGCGATTGAGAACGGCGTCGTCGAAATCCGCGGCGATGAGGGCGCGGAGCCGGTCCTCCGGCCGCGGTCCCGCCGCCGCCATCGCCGCCTGCCAATGGGCCCCGTAGGCCTCGGAAAAGTGCCGCACCACTTCCACGAGCAGATTGGCCTTGCTCCCGAAATGCAGGTTGACCATCCCGCGCGAAAGTCCCGCGCGCTCGAGGATGCGGCTGACCGAGACATTCGCCAGCCCGTGGTCGAGGATGGCGTCCGCCGTGGCCTCGATGAGCACCCGCCGGTGGCGCTCCTTCGTCGCGTCGCGAGCCCTGCGCGGCCCGGCGTCCCTGCTTGCCATGCCCGGCTTCCTTTTCCTGGGCCCGGGCACAGGAATCGCCCAGTGTGCGGCGATTGGCAAGCGCCGTGACCGGGGGCGCCGCCCCCGGGGCTCTTGCAGGTTCTGCGGGCCGACCGTGTCCTGCCGCGTCAGATGCGATGGGCGAGCGAGGGCAGGAGGAGACGTAGGTGGCCGAGCGCGAGGTCGCGCGCCCCGCTGCGCGAGAGGCGCTTGCCGTAGATGTGAAGTTGCAGCCAGAGCCCGTCGGTCATCGCGTCGATGGC
Source organism: Albidovulum sp. (assembly GCF_008933605.1). Classification (GTDB taxonomy): domain Bacteria; phylum Pseudomonadota; class Alphaproteobacteria; order Rhodobacterales; family Rhodobacteraceae; genus Albidovulum. Next base: position 1,435 of record NZ_WBUS01000035.1, on the reverse strand, counting down.
ATTGGCCAGAAGCGTGGGATCGGGCGTGCCGTAGCGGGCGGCGAGTGCCTCGCAGGCCGCGACCATGGCGCGGTATCGGGTTTCCTCGGCCGCCTCGCAGATCTCGCTGTAGAGCGGCTGGGCCCCGGCCTCGCCCCAGAAGGCGAACCAGAGGGCAAGTTTCCGGCGGCTGCAGACGGCGGCGCCGAAGTCGGCCCTGACGAGACCGAGGATCCGGTCGAGCGGGTCCGCCTCCGCCAGCGCCGGCTCCCAGGCGGCACGGTATTCCGCCGAAAGGCGGCGGAGGGTCTCGGTCAGGAGCCCGTCCTTGGTCTTGAAGTGGAAGACCAGCACGCCCTGCGACACGCCCGCGCCCTTGGCCACCGTGGCGAGCGTGGTGCCGGAAAGGCCGTGCGTCGCCACGGAATCGACCACCGCGTCGATGATCCGCGCCTGCGTGCGGCGCGAGGTGGGTGAAACCTTGTCGTCCACGGCGTAAGTTCCGTCCTGACCTTCCCCCGATGTAGTCCCGCGCCCGGCGCCGCGAAAGCATTTTCTGACTGAGCGCTCATATATTATTTTGACTGATCACTCAGAATGCTGCTAGCCTCGGCGCGAGGAGTCGGGGGGGGGGAGCGCGATGAAATACGACGCCATCGTCGTCGGGGCAGGGCACAACGGGCTGACCACGGCCTGTTTCCTCGCCCGCGCCGGGCTGAAGGTTCTCGTCGTCGAGAAGAACGACTATGTGGGCGGCGCGGCGGTCAGTAGGGAACTGACGCCGGGCTGGACCTATTCGAACTGCTCCTATGTCTGCTCGCTTCTCAGGCCCGAGATCATCCGGGCGCTGGAGCTGCCGAAGCACGGGTTGCAGGTCATTCCCTACGAGAGCGGTGCCACGTTCAACTCGACGGGCGAACATTTCAACTATGCCTCGGATCATGACGCGCTCAGGCGCGAGCTGATCCGCCACGATCCGCGCGACGCGGACGGCTACGAGCGGTATTCCCGCGCGGTGATGAAACAGTGCCGCTTCATCAAGCCCTTGCTCCTGCGCACGGCACCGGACCCGACATCGTTCCGGCCGCGCGACATCTCGGAGCTTCTCTACATCGGCCGCCGCTTCCACGGTCTCGGCGAACGCGACATGGCCGAGACGGTGCGGTTCTGGACGCTTTCGATCGCCGAGTTCCTTGACGAGCACCTGCACTCGGACATCGTCAAGGCGCATCTCGCCGGGTCGGGCATCATCGGCACCGGGCTCGGCCCCTATTCGCCGGGGACGGCCTATGTGCTTCTCCATCACTACATGGGCGAGGTGGACGGCTCCATCGGCGCCTGGGGCTTCGCGCGCGGAGGCATGGGCGCAATCACCCGGGCGATGGCCGCGAGCTTCCGCGCCGCGGGCGGCGAGATCCGCACCGGCTCCGGCCTCGACCGGTTCCTGGTGAGGGGG
>NZ_WBUS01000034.1 GCF_008933605.1 Albidovulum sp. | reverse complement strand
CCGTGAACGGCCACCCCGAGACGGCCGGCCGGCCGTCTCGGGGTGGCCGTTCACGGTGATGTCGGCGATGTAGGTCAGGATCTTCGTCGCCCGGTCGCGGCGCTTGCGGAAGGCGAAGAGGTCGGACGTCGTGTCGATGAACTTCGTCGTGTAGGTGTTCGACAGGAAGGTCGGGTGCTTCAGCAGGTTGATGACGAAGTCGATGTTGGTGGAAACGCCGCGGATGCGGAACTCCCGGAGCGCCCGGTCCATCCGTGCGATCGCCTGTTCCGGCGTCGGCGCCCAGGCCGTGACCTTGACGAGAAGCGAGTCGTAGTAGCGCGTGATCACGCCACCGGAATAGGCGGTGCCGCCGTCGAGCCGGATGCCCATGCCGGTCGCTGAACGGTAGGCGGTGATGCGGCCGTAGTCGGGGATGAAGTTGTTCTGCGGGTCTTCCGTCGTCACCCTGCACTGGACCGCGTGGCCCTTCAGCGTCACATCCTCCTGCCGCGCGACGCCGGTCGCCTCGGCGAGCGTCCTGCCTTCGGCGATCTTGATCTGGGCCTGGACGATGTCGATGCCCGTCACCTCCTCGGTGACGGTGTGCTCGACCTGGACGCGGGGGTTCACCTCGATGAAGTAGAAGGCCCCGGAGTCCATATCCATCAAGAACTCGACGGTACCGGCGCATTCGTAGCCGACATGGGCGCAGATGCGCCGGCCAAGCTCGCAGATCTCGGCGCGCTGGGCGTCCGTCAGGTAGGGCGCGGGGGCGCGTTCGACGACCTTCTGGTTGCGCCGCTGCACGGTGCAGTCGCGCTCAAAGAGGTGATAGATTGCCCCGTGCTTGTCGCCGAGGATCTGCACCTCGACGTGCCGGGCGCGCAGGATCATCTTCTCCAGATAGCCCTCGCCGTTGCCGAAGGCGGCCTCGGCCTCGCGCCGCCCCTCGCGGACCTTCTCCACCAGCTCGTCGGGCCCGTTGATCGGGCGCATGCCCCGGCCGCCGCCGCCCCAGGAGGCCTTGAGCATCAGCGGATAGCCGATCTCCGCGGCCTCGCGCTTGATCGCGTCGAAATCGTCGCCCAGCACCTCGGTCGCCGGGATCACCGGGACCCCGGCCGCGATCGCCACCCGTCGCGCGCTGGCCTTGTCGCCGAGCGCGCGCATGGTCTCGGCCTTCGGGCCGATGAAGGTGATGCCGGCGGCCTCGCAGGCCTCGACGAAGTCCGGGTTCTCGCTCAGGAGCCCGTAGCCGGGATGAATCGCGTCCGCCCCGCATTCCCTGGCCACGCGGATGATCTCGGGGATCGAGAGATAGGCCTGGACCGGGCCCAGCCCCGCGCCGATCCGGTAAGCCTCGTCGGCCTTGAACCGGTGGAGCGACAGCTTGTCTTCCTCGGCATAGACCGCGACCGTGCGCTTGCCGAGTTCGGTCGCCGCCCGCATCACGCGGATCGCGATCTCGCCCCGGTTCGCCACGAGAATCTTGCGAAAATCGGCCATAGGTCCCTCCACGGTCGCACACCCCTCGCGCCGGCGCGCAGAATAGGCTCGCCGCAACGCAGCGCAATCCCCGAATCCGCCCCCGTCAGATCGCGGTAACACCCCGTTCTACATATGCGCCGGGAAAGCCCGTGCAGGAACAGGGGCGAAGTGCCGGGGCGAAATGCGACACGGCGCCGAGCGGTCAACGCGCGGGCAGAAGGCAGGCCGGAAGGTCGGCAAGTCGCCGCGCGCCGAGCTGGCCCATGTTCGCCGCCATGTCCCTTGCGAGAATGTCGATGAGATGCGCCGGTCCCGCCGCCCCGAGGGCGCCGAGTGCGTAGTGAAAGGCGCGGCCCAGCATGACGAAATCGGCGCCGAGGGCGAGCGCGCGGCAGATGTCGAGCCCGCCTTCGATCCCGCTGTCGAAGATCACCGGAAGCGTGGTGGCGGCGCGGATGGCGGGCAGGGCCTCGATCGTCGCGGGTGCGGCATCGAACTGCCTGCCGGCATGGTTCGAGACCCAGATCGCATCGACGCCTTCATCCTGCAGCCGCGCGGCGTCGTCGGGGCGCAGGACGCCCTTGATGATCAGCGGCCCCTCCCAGGCATCGCGCAGGGCCTTGAGGTAGTCCCAGTCGGGCGAGGTCCTGAGCAGGTAGCCGATATGGGCGGTCGACGAGAGGCTCGCCTTGTTCTCGGCGTAGCCGTCCATCAGCCGCATGCGCGGCATGCCCATCCGGAGCGTGCCAAGCGCCCAGGCCGGCCGCCGCATGACCTGCGCGAAGAGGCGCGGCGTCAGCTTCGGCGGCTGCGTCAGGCCGGAGCGCGTCTGCCGCTCCCGCCGGCTTGCCACCGGCACGTCCACGGTGAGGATCAGAGCGGAAAAGCCCGCCTCCTGCGCCCGCCGCAGCATGTCCTTGCGGATTTCCGGGTCGCGCGGCGGATACATCTGGAACCAGCCGTGCCGGCCAAGGGCCGGGGCCACGAACTCCGGCGTCTGGCTCGCTACGGTGGAGAGCGCATAGGGCAGGCCGGCCTTGCCCGCCGCGGCCGCGAGGAGCCGTTCCGCGTCGGGCCAGATCAGGCCCGACATGCCGACGGGGGAGACGCCGAAGGGCAGGGGGAAGGCCTGGCCGAAGAGGGTCGCGGACAGGTCGGGCGTGAACTCGCCATGCAGGATCGAGGGGCGGAACAGAACCTCGTCCAGTCTCAGGCGGTTGCGGCGCAGGGTGGCCTCCGTCCCGGTGGCGCTGTCGAGGTATTCCCAGACGAAGTGCGGGATGCGGCCCCGCGCGCGGGCCTTGAGGTCGGAGATCGCCGGGTAACGCTGGTGCAGGTCCATGTCCCGCCTTGTCGACAAGCCCCGCGTGCTTGTCCAGCACGAGGGAGGGAACAGACTGTGAACTCGACTTTAATTCACCGCGCGATGCGGCTAGATTGCCACCCATGACCCGCTTCGACGAGACCGACGCCTTCGAAGGCGCCTCCCTTTCCGCCCGCGCCATGGCCGCGCGACCGGCGCCCTATCTCGACGGCCTGAACCCGGCGCAACGGCAGGCGGTGGAGGCGCTGGAGGGGCCGGTGCTGATGCTGGCGGGCGCGGGCACCGGCAAGACCCGCGCGCTGACGGCGCGGATTGCGCATATTCTGGCGCGCGGGCAGGCCCGTCCGAACGAGATTCTGGCGGTGACCTTCACCAACAAGGCCGCGCGCGAGATGAAGGAGCGCGTGGGGCGGCTGATGGGGCAGGCGGTGGAGGGCATGCCCTGGATGGGCACCTTCCACTCGATCAGCGTCAAGATCCTGCGCCGTCATCCCGAGCTTGTGGGCCTCAAGTCGAACTTCACGATCCTCGACACCGACGACCAGATCCGGCTCCTGAAGCAGGTGATCGCGGCGGCGAATGTCGACGAGAAGCGCTGGCCGGCGCGGCAGCTCGCCGGGCTCATCGACCACTGGAAGAACCGCGCCTGGGGGCCGGAACAGGTGCCGGCGTCGGAAGCGAGCCATTTCAACAACCTGGGCACCGAGCTTTACGCGGCCTATCAGCAGCGGCTCCTCAGCCTGAACGCCTGCGACTTCGGCGACCTCCTTCTCCATGTCGTGACGATCTTCCAGAGGCACCCCGACATTCTCGAACAATACCAGCGCTGGTTCCGCTACATCCTCGTCGACGAATACCAGGACACCAACGTCGCGCAGTATCTCTGGCTGCGGCTCCTCGCGGCGAAGCACCGCAACATCTGCTGCGTCGGCGACGACGACCAGTCGATCTATGGCTGGCGCGGCGCCGAAGTCGGCAACATCCTGCGCTTCGAGAAGGACTTCCCCGGCGCGCAGGTGATCCGGCTGGAACAGAACTACCGCTCGACCGAGCATATCCTTGCCGCCGCCTCCGGCCTCATCGCGGCCAATGCCGGGCGGCTCGGCAAGACCTTATGGACCGAGGCAAAGGGCGGCGAGAAGGTGCGGCTGATCGGCCACTGGGACGGCGAGGAGGAGGCGCGCTGGATTGGCGAGGAGGCGGAGGCACTGCAACGGGGAACGCGCGGCCTTGAGCCGTTTAGCCTGAACGATCAGGCCATCCTTGTCCGTTCTTCGCAACAAATGCGCGCCTTCGAGGACCGCTTCCTGACCATCGGCCTGCCGTATCGCGTCATCGGCGGCCCGCGCTTCTACGAACGCCAGGAAATTCGCGATGCGATGGCCTATTTCCGCCTAGCGGTCAGCCCCGAGGACGATCTGGCCTTCGAGCGGGTGGTGAACGTACCGAAGCGCGGGCTTGGCGATACCGCACAATCTAAGATCAACGTGCAGGCGCGCGAGGATGGGGTCAGCCTTCTGGATGGCGCACGCTACGCGGTGGCCGCGGGTCGGATCGGTGGCAAGGGTGACGCGGCGCTGAGGGTCTTCGTCGAGGCGGTGGACCGCTGGCACCGTGCGGTGCAGGTGCCGGACTATGACCACGTTCGGCTCGCCGAAACGATCCTCGATGAATCCGGTTATACCGCCTCCTACTTCAAACCTCCGACGAGCGAAGAAATCGAACGTCGTGTTCCTCCAAGACCCAAGGACCTCGAGGCCGAAGGGCGGCTCGAAAACCTGAAGGAGCTGATCAAGGCACTGGAATCTTTCGACAACCTCCAGGGCTTTCTCGAACACGTCGCGCTCATCATGGACAATGACAGCCAGGATGCTGCGGAGAAGATCTCCATCATGACGCTCCATGCCGCCAAGGGGCTGGAATTTCCCGTCGTTTTCCTTCCGGGGTGGGAGGACGGACTTTTCCCCACACAGCGCTCGATGGATGAAGGCGGGTTGAAAGGCTTAGAGGAGGAGCGGCGCCTAGCTTATGTCGGCATCACACGGGCAGAGAAGCTTTGCACAATTTCCTTTGTCTCCAACCGACTGGTCTTCACAAAGAACTATCGAGGGTGGCAAAGCCAGATGCCGTCGCGCTTCATCGACGAACTGCCCGCCGATCATGTGGACATCCTGACGCCCCCCGGCCTCTATGGCGGCGGCTATGGCGCGGCGGCCATGACCGCCGGCCTGGAAGACCGCGCCGCGCGCGCCGATGTCTACAACTCGCCGGGTTGGAAGCGGATGCAGGACAGGGCGAACCAGCGGCCCGTCAGCCAGCCGCGCGAGGCGCGCCACGTCGTGATCGATCTCGACGCGGTGCCGGCCTTCGAGCCGGGCGACCGCGTCTTCCACCAGAAGTTCGGCTACGGCATCGTCGAGATGACCGAGGGCGAGAAGCTGCGCGTTGCGTTCGACAAGGCGGGCACGAAACACGTCGTCGCGGGCTATGTCGTGGCGGCAGAGGGCGCGGACGACATCCCCTTCTGACCTTTCGCTTACACAGATGCTTGCGCTGCAAGCGCCCGACGGGCACCCGCCCTGGGCCCGCGAGCGGGCCGCAGGGCATGGTCCCGGACCCCGGCCGCACTCGTTCACCCAAGAAAAAAGCGGCGCCCCGGGGAGGAGGGGCGCCGCTTTCGGTCTTTCGCGGCTCCAGGGAGGAGGAGGGGAGCCTGCGAAACCGGTTCGAAGACCGGCGGCATCCCAGGGAGGAGGAGGGGATGCCGCCGACTTCACACAGCGGCCCGAGGGAGGAGGGAGGGCCGCCGATGGCTTGGTGAAGATGCGGCGGTAGCAGGGAGGAGGAGGAGGCCACCGCCGCACTTCACTACGCCGGACCCGAGGGAGGAGGAGACGGGTCCGGCGCGTCGTCAGGGGCCCTTCGGCCCGATCTGGCGCGGCAGCACCAGGGAGGAGGGTGCCGCCGCGGATTTCCGGGGTCCGAGGGAGGGGAGGACCCGGGAAGCAAACTCTTCAGGCGCCGTAGGCGGCGTCCTTGGCGACCGCCGTGACCTGCGACCGGTGAATGCCGAGGTCGGCCAGGTCGCGGTCGCTCAGCGCGTTGAGCTCGCGCACCGTTTCGCGGTAGACACCGTAGCGCCGCCACTTCTCGCCCAGCTCACGCGCCACATCGGCGATGCGATCCGCAAGACCGGCATTCCCGCCGCGCACACCACTCACATAAGCCATTTTCGTCACCTTCGTCTTATCTCTGGCGCCACATCCCGGCGCCGTTGGGAGGAAGATGCGCTCTATGCTGCAGATGCACAATACCCCCGCAGAACAATGCTGCCATGCAGCGAACGCATGGCGCCGCCAAAGAAATTTTCGTTACGTAGCGGCAACTTGCCGCAGCCGGCAGCGAGGGAATCCTCAGGTGGTTGCTCTTTCCGGCAATGCGTCCAATCTTTGTGCATACCGACCGGAGGATGCCCCGTGATGAGCGTGACGCGCGACGCCGTACTTGACTGCCTTTCCCGCATCTCGCTGCCCGACGGCGGCACGCTCCTGTCGCGCGACCTCGTACGCGCGCTCGAGGTGGAGGGCGGCACGGTCCGCTTCGTCATCGAGGCCGCCGATGCCGCGCAGGCGCGCGCTCTCTCCGGCGCGCGCGACGCCGCCGAGGTGGCGGTCCGGGCGATCCCCGGGGTGACCGGGACCTCGATCGTGCTGACCGCGCACGGGCCGGCGGCGAAACCGGCGCCGAGCCTGACGATCGGCGGGCATCCGACGCCGCAGGCGGGGCCGCAGCCCATCGCCGGGGTGCGGCGCATACTCGCCGTGGGCTCGGGCAAGGGCGGCGTCGGCAAATCCACCGTCTCGTCCAACCTCGCCGTCGCCCTGGCGCGGGCGGGCCGCAAGGTGGGCCTTCTCGACGCGGATATTCACGGGCCCTCGCAGGCCCGCATGATGGGCGTCTCGCAGCGCCCCGCCTCACCCGATGGCAAGACGATCATTCCGCTCAGGGCCCATGGCGTCACCATGATGTCGATTGCCCTCATGCTGAAGGAGGGCGAGGCGGTGATCTGGCGCGGCCCGATGCTGATGGGGGCGCTCCAGCAACTCCTCGGCCAGGTGGCGTGGGGCGATCTCGACGTGCTGATCGTGGATCTGCCGCCGGGCACGGGGGACGTGCAGCTCTCGCTCGCCCAGAAGGTGCCCGTGACCGGCGCGCTCATCGTCTCGACGCCGCAGGACGTGGCGCTGATCGACGCGCGCCGCGCGATCAACATGTTCGAGAAGCTCAAGGTCCCCGTCGTCGGGCTGATCGAGAACATGTCGAGCTATGTGTGCCCCAACTGCGGGCATGAGGCACATATCTTCGGCCACGGCGGCGTTGCCACCGAGGCGGCGGCGATCGGCCTGCCGTTCCTGGGTGAACTGCCGCTCAGCATCGACGTGCGGCTGTCGGGCGACGCGGGCACGCCGGTCGCGGCCGCGGACGGGCCGGTGGCCGAGGCCTATGGCCGGCTGGCCCGGCGTCTGATCTCCGGCGGCATGGCCTGACGGTCGTCAGCCGGGATTTCATGGCCGCCGGCGTGGCCGGGCATCGCTTCTACGGGAATGCGTGGGAAACGGCGGCCGCATTCGCCTGAAAACCGAATCACGCGTGATCACCAGGGCGTGATTGCACTGGGAACCGCACGGATTCGCACAGGTCTCCGGCCCGGCGTCCAGAATTGACGCGATTTTTCCGGGAATTCATGGGACTCGTCGGCGACAAGCTTCTTTCTATATGTTGTTGCCAAATAATTCCAAACATCTACAGATGGAGAAAGCCTGCCCGGTGGGTGCCCAATATGCTGTTCTGGCATCGGGTCAGACACCACCTCTGGTAGGCCGGTCTTCACATTTTCCTGTTGATTCCCATGAAATCCCATGTCATCCCTGATTCACCGATGAGGACGGGCTAAAACGGGCACCAAGACCCAAAAGGCGTAAGTCAGGTTTCATACAGGCACCCGCTTTCATCGAACCAAGAGATCCGGCGCGCACGCGAGCAGACATCCCCCCAGGTGGCAGCGCAGTCGGACACCCCAGTGATGGGACGAGGGCGGCGGATCGGGCAGTGGCAGCAGCCCGATCCGCCGTTGTCTTTCCGGGCCTGGTCAAGCGGCGGTGACACCCGGGGGAGGGGACAGGCAAGGAGCGCGGGCCCTTGGCACGCAGGTTCAGAGGTTCGGATACGTTCAAGGTGGATGCGAAGGGCCGCGTCTCCATTCCGGCCCCGTTCCGCCGCGTGATCGAAGCCTCGGACCCCGACTGGACCGAAGGGCTCCGCCCGAACATCGTCATCGTCTACGGGCCCGAGACCCAGGACTGGCTCGATGTCTATTCGATGGACGCCGTGCACGAGATCGACGCGCAGATCGCGCTGATGCAGCGTGGCTCGCACGAACGCCTGATGAACGAGGAGCTGATGTATGGCCAGTCGTTCGAGGCGCAGATCGACGATGACGGCCGGCTCACCATTCCGCAGAAATACCGCGACAAGATCGGGCTGAAGGGCGAGGCCTTCTTCATCTCGGCCGGCGACTATTTCCGCATCTGGAGCCCCGAGGCCTACGAGGCAAAGGCCGCCCGCCGCAGCGCGCGCCTTGCCGACCAGTATCCCGAGGACTTCGACCCGCGAAGCCTCTTGCCGCCGCTTCCGCCGAAGGGCTGAGCCATGGCCGCTGCCGCCGCCCGCCCGACCGATCCCGCGCCCCACGTCCCTGTCCTCCTCGGCCCGCTTCTCGCGGCGGTCGCGCCGGTCGCCGGCCTCTGGGTCGATGGCACCTTCGGCGCCGGCGGCTATGCGCGCGGACTGCTGGAGGCCGGGGCCGACCGCGTCATCGGCATCGACCGTGATCCGTCCGTCTTCCGCATGGCGCAGAGCTGGGCCGGCGCCTATGGCGACCGGCTGACGCTGGCACAGGGCACCTTCTCCGAGCTCGACCGCATCGCGGGCGGCCCGGTGGATGGCGTCGTTCTCGACCTTGGCGTCTCCTCGATGCAGCTCGACCAGGCCGAGCGGGGCTTTTCCTTCCAGAAGGACGGCCCCCTCGACATGCGCATGGGCGACGAAGGCCCGACTGCCGCCGACCTCGTGAACACCGCCACCGAGGTCGAGATCGCCGACATCCTCTTCCACTACGGCGAGGAACGCGCGGCGCGGCGGATCGCCCGCGCCATCGTCGCGGCGCGGCCCTTCTCGCGTACCCTGCAACTCGCCGCCGTGATCGAACGCTGCCTGCCGCGGCAGAAGCCCGGGCAAAGCCACCCCGCCACCCGCAGCTTCCAGGCGATCCGCATCGCCGTGAACGACGAGTTCGGCCAGCTGGCCGAGGGCCTCGCCGCCGCCGAACGGGCTCTGAAGCCGGGCGGCCGGCTTGCCGTGGTCACGTTCCATTCGCTCGAGGACCGCATCGTGAAACGCTTCTTCCAGCTCCGCTCGGGCGCGCAGGGACAGGGCAGTCGCCATGCGCCCGAACGCGCACAGGTGGAGCCCGCGTTCCGGATGATCACGCGCCGCGCCGTCGCCCCGGACGAGGCCGAGCTAGCCACGAACCCGCGTGCCCGCTCCGCGAAGCTCCGCGTGGGCCAGCGCACCGATGCCCCAGCCGCCGAGGCGCCCCGCGCGGCGCTCGGCCTTCCGAAACCCGCGCTGAAGGACCATCGCTGATGCGCAGCCTCCTCCTCGTCCTCTCCGCCTTCGCCGTCATGGCTCTCGGCTTCTGGGCCTACCGGGAGAATTACCGGACCCAGGGCGAACTGGCCGAGGTGCGCCGCCTTCAGGCCGAGATCGGCGAGATGCGCGAGGCGCTAAGCGTGCTGAACGCCGAATGGGCCTATCTGAACCGCCCCGACCGGTTGCGGGAACTCGCCGAGATCAACTTCGAGCGCCTCGGGCTTCTCCCGTTCGAGCCGCGCCAGTTCGGCTCGGTGGCGGCCGTAAGCTACCCGGCGATCGCGCTCCCGCCGATCACCGAGCCCGTCGACACGATCGCGCTCAACGGAAACGCCCCATGATCCGCACGCCGCTCCGCCCGCTCGCCCGAATCCTCTCGGCCCGCGCCAAGGGAGAGAATCCCGATGTGATCGAGCGCGAGAACATCCGCATCCGCCACGAGGCCATGCGCGACTCGGCGCGCATGCGGGCGGAAGGGCGGCTGCTCGTCCTCGGGCTCGCCTTCCTCGCCGGGTTTGCCGCTGTCGGCTTCCGGATGGGCGTGCTGGCCTCCGCCGACCCGGCGGAGCCGGCCACCGCGGCTACCGGGGCGGCGATCATCGCGCAGCGGGCCGACATCACCGACCGCCAGGGGCGCATCCTCGCCACCAACCTCGTGACGCATTCGCTCTATGCCCAGCCGCAGCAGATGGTGGATCCGGCTGGCAGCGCGCGGAAGCTGGCGCAGATCTTCCCCGATCTCGACGCGGACCGCCTCGTGAAGGACTTCACTGGCACCCGGAAGTTCCTGTGGCTGAAGAAGAAGATCTCGCCCGAGCAAATGCAGTTGGTGCACGAGATCGGCGATCCCGGGCTCCTTTTCGGTCCGCGCGAGATGCGGCTCTATCCGAACGGCGCGATCGCGGCCCATGTCCTCGGCGGCGCGAGCTTCGGGCGCGAAGGCGTATCCTCGGCCGAGGTCGTGGGCACGGCTGGCGTCGAAAAGACCTTCGACCGCTGGCTCCGCGACCCGGCGAACGGTGGCGCGCCGCTCCGGCTCTCGCTCGACCTCACGATCCAGTCCACGGTCGAGGACGTGCTTTCGGGCGGCATGAAGCTGATGAACGCCAAGGGCGCGGCTGCGGTGCTGATGGACGCGAAATCTGGCGAGATCGTCGCCCTGGCCTCGCTGCCGGATTTCGACCCGAATACCCGGCCCGCGCCGGCGACGAAGGGCGACCCGTCCGACAACCCGCTTTTCAACCGGGCCGTGCAGGGGGTCTATGAGCTCGGCTCGACCTTCAAGATCTTCGCCATCGGCCAGGCACTCGACCTCGGCCTCGTTGCGCCCGAGACGATGGTAGAGACGAAGGGGCCGATGGTCTGGGGCAAGTTCCGCATCCGTGACTTCCACAACTACGGGCCGCAACTCTCCGTCACCGACGTGATCGTGAAATCCTCGAACATCGGCACCGCGCATGTCGCCCAGATGATCGGCGGCAGCCGCCAGCAGGACTTCCTCGGCAAGCTCGGCCTCTTCGACCCGACGCCGGTCGAACTCGTGGAGGCGCCGGGCGCGAAACCGCTGAAGCCGACGAAATGGCCCGAGATCACCACCCTCACCGTCTCCTACGGCCACGGCGTGGCCGCGAGCCCGCTGCACCTCGCGGCGGCCTATGCGACGATGGTCAACGGCGGTACCCGCGTCGCGCCCACGCTCCTGATGCGGGCCAACGCGGAGCCCGGGCCGCGCGTGATCAGCGAAGCGACCTCGGCAATCATCCGCGACCTGCTCCGCCAGGTCGTCGTGCGCGGCACCGCGACCTTCGGCAACGTCCCCGGCTACGAGGTGGGCGGCAAGACCGGGACGGCCGACAAGCCGAAACCCACGGGCGGCGGCTATTACAAGGACAAGGTGGTGGCGACCTTCGCCGCGGCCTTCCCGATGTCGGACCCGAAATACGTCCTTGTCGTCTCGCTCGACGAGCCGGTCGAAACCTCCGGCACCGAGCCGCGCCGCACCGCGGGCTGGACCGCCGTGCCGGTCGGCGCCGAGATCATCCGCCGCGCCGCGCCGCTTCTGGGGCTGCGGCCCGTGCTTGAACCCGTCGCCGAGGCCGGGGTAATACGCGTCTCCAACTGAGGGCGGAAGCGGGGCAGACCATGGCCGAGACAGGGAAATCGCTCTCCGAACTGGGCCTGCGCGCCCAGGGCGGGCGCGAGGCGCGCATCATCGGCCTTTCGGTCGACAGCCGGCAGGTGAAGCCCGGCCATCTCTTCGCCGCCTTGCCGGGCACGAAGATGCACGGGGGCGAGTTCATCCAGTATGCCCTGCGGATGGAGGCCGCCGCGATCCTGACCGACCGCGCCGGCGCCGAGATCGCGAAGGCCGAGCTTGCCGGTTCGGATGCCGCCCTCGTCGTGGTCGAAGACCCGCGGCAGGTGCTTGCCTACACGGCGGCGCTCTGGTTCGGCCGCCAGCCGGAAACCATGGTCGCCGTCACCGGCACCTCCGGCAAGACCTCCGTCGCGACCTTCACGCGCCAGATCTGGCAGGCGCTCGGCCATCGGGCGGCGAACCTCGGGACGATGGGCGTGCTCGGCGATTTCACCGCGCCGCTCGCGCACACGACACCCGAACCGATCACGCTCCACCGCGTGCTGCGCGACATGGCCGAGGCCGGCGTCACCCATGCGGCGATGGAGGCCTCCTCGCACGGGCTCGACCAGGGCCGGCTCGACGGCGTGCGGCTCAAGGCCGCCGCCTTCACCAACTTCAGCCAGGACCACCTCGACTACCACGCGAACTTCGACGAGTATTTCGCGGCGAAGGCTGGGCTTTTTGCCCGCGTCCTGCCCGAGGACGGGACCGCGGTGATCAACATCGACGATCCGCGCGGACGCGAGATGCTGGCGATCGCGCGCGGCCGGGGCCAGCGGATCGTGACCGTCGGGCGCGATTCGGCGGCCGACCTCCGCATCGCCGCGCAAAGGTTCGACGCCACCGGGCAGGACCTGCGCTTCACCCTTCAAGGGCGCCCGCATCTCGCGCGGCTCGCCCTCATCGGCGGCTTCCAGGCGGAAAACGTCCTCGCGGCGGCCGGCCTTGCCATGGCCTCGGGCGATGCGCCCGAGGCGGTCATCGCCACCCTTCCCGGCCTGACGACCGTGCGCGGGCGGATGGAACTGGCCGCCAAGCGCGACAACGGCGCCACGGTCTTCGTCGACTATTCCCACAAGCCCGGCGCGCTCGCCTCGGCGCTCCAGTCGCTGCGGCCGCATGTCATGGGCCGCATCGTCGTCGTCTTTGGCGCCGGCGGCGACCGAGACCGGCTGAAGCGCCCCCTGATGGGCGAGGTGGCGGCGAAACATGCCGACGTGGTGATCGTGACCGACGACAACCCCCGCTCCGAGGACCCCGCCGCGATCCGCGCCGAGGTCATGGCGGGCTGCCCCGAGGCGACGGAGGTCGGCGACCGGGCCGAAGCCATCCTCAGGGGCGTCGATGCGCTCGGCCCCGGCGACGCGCTCCTGATCGCCGGCAAGGGTCACGAGACGGGCCAGATCGTCGGCCACGACATCTATCCCTTCGACGATGCCGAACAGGCCTCCGTTGCCGTGGCGGCACTGGAAGGGCGGATATGAGCGGGCTCTGGACCTCCGCCGAGGCGGCCGCCGCCACGGGCGGGCGGGCCACGCGGGCCTTCGCGGCGACCGGGCTTTCCATCGACACGCGGACGCTTGCGCCCGGCGATCTCTTCGTGGCGCTGAAGGACCTCCGCGACGGCCACGACTTCGTGCGGGCGGCCCTCGACAAGGGCGCCGCGGCCGCGCTCGTCTCGCGCGTCCCCGAAGGCTGCTCCGAGGCCGATCCGCTGCTGATCGTGGCGGACGTTCTTGCGGCGCTGACGGCGCTGGGGCAGGCGGGCCGGGCGCGCGCCCGGGCGAAGGTGATCGCCGTGACCGGTTCGGTCGGCAAGACATCCACCAAGGAAATGCTGCGCGCCGTCCTCGCCGGGCAGGGCCGGGTGCATGCGGCCGAGGCCAGCTTCAACAACCACTGGGGTGTGCCGGTGACGCTGGCAAGGATGCCCGCGGACGCCGATTTCGCGGTCGTCGAGATCGGCATGAACCACCCCGGAGAGATCGCGCCGCTCGCCCGTCTCGCCCGGCCGCACGTGGCGATGATCACCACCGTTGCACCCGCGCATCTGGAGGCCTTCGAGAGCCTCGAAGGCATCGCCCGCGAAAAGGCCGCGATCTTTCAGGGGCTGGAACCCGGGGGAATCGCGGTCATCCCCTCGGGCCTTGCGGTGACGCCGATCCTTGCCGCCGCGGCGGCCGGTGGGGCCCGGACGCTGCGTTTCGGGGCCGAGCCGGGCGACGACTACCGGATCACCGACGTGACCCTCGCCCAGGACACGACCATCGTGCGCGCCACCCGCCACGGCGCGCCGCTCCTTTTCAAGGTGCAGACGGCGGGGCGGCATTTCGCGGCGAACGCCCTGGGCGTGCTCGCGGTGGCCGAGGCGGTGGGCGCCGACCCGGCCGTCGCCGCCATCGACATCGGCCGCTGGCGCCCGCCGGCCGGGCGCGGCCAGCGCCAACGCATCTACATGGATATCGTCGACGACGCACAATCCTTCGACCTGATCGACGACGCCTTCAACGCCAACCCCGCGTCGATGGACGCGGCGCTCGAGGTTCTCGGCGCGGCCGAGCCGCGCGACGGGATCGGCCGGATCAAGGGCGGGCGCCGCATCGCCGTCCTCGGCGACATGCTGGAGCTCGGCCCGACCGAGGCCGACCTGCACCGCGCGATCGCACGCCACCCGGCGATGGAGCGCATCCAGCTCGTCCACTGTGTCGGTCCGCGGATGCGCGCGCTCTGGGACTGCCTGCCGCGGGCGAAGCGCGGCGAGTGGCATGAAACCGCGGCCGATCTCGCGGCGCGGGCGTATCAGATCGCCGATGCCGGCGATGTCTTGCTCGTCAAGGGCTCCAAGGGCTCGAAGGTCTCGCTCGTGGTTGACGCCCTGCGGAAACTCGGGCAACCGGGCGCGGCCGAAGCGCGGGGGACGGAGTAATGCTTTACTGGCTGTCGGGGCTGGCCGAGGGCGGGGACGTCTTCAACCTCTTTCGTTATATCACCTTCCGCGCCGGTGCTGCCTTCTTCACGGCACTCCTCTTCGGTTTCCTCTTCGGCCGCCCGCTGATCGACCTTTTGCGGCGCAGGCAGGGCAAGGGCCAGCCGATCCGCGACGACGGGCCCCAGAGCCATTTCGCCAAGGCCGGCACGCCGACGATGGGGGGGCTTCTCATCCTCTCCGCGATCCTCGTCTCGACCTTGCTCTGGGCGCGGCTCGACAATCCGTACATCTGGATCGTCCTCTTCGTGACATATGGTTTCGGCCTCATCGGCTTTGCCGACGACTACGCCAAGGTGACGAAGCAGAACACCAAGGGCGTGTCCTCGCGCATGCGGATGCTCCTCGGCCTGCTGATCGCGGCCTTGGCCGGCGGCATGGCGGCCTATGTCCACCCGACGGACCTCACCAACCAGCTCGCCTTTCCGGTGTTCAAGAACACGCTGCTGAACCTCGGCTGGTTCTTCGTTCCCTTCGCCATGGTCGTCATCGTCGGCGCCGCGAACGCAGTGAACCTGACCGACGGGCTCGACGGGCTCGCCGTCATGCCGGTGATGATCGCGGCAGGCACGCTCGGGGTCATCGCCTATGCCGTGGGCCGGATCGACTTCACCGAATACCTCGGCGTCCACTACGTTCCCGGCACCGGAGAGATCCTGATCTTCACTGCCGCGCTCATAGGCGGCGGGCTCGGGTTCCTCTGGTATAACGCGCCGCCGGCCGCGGTCTTCATGGGCGACACCGGGTCGCTCGCGCTCGGCGGCGCGCTCGGCGCCATCGCGGTGGCGACGAAGCACGAGATTGTGCTGGCCATCGTTGGCGGCCTCTTCGTGGTCGAGGCGCTCAGCGTCATCATCCAGGTGGCCTATTTCAAGCGCACCGGCAAGCGCGTCTTCCTGATGGCGCCGATCCACCACCATTTCGAGAAGAAGGGCTGGGCCGAGCCGCAGATCGTGATCCGCTTCTGGATCATCTCGCTCATCCTCGCGCTCATCGGCCTTGCCACGCTGAAGCTGCGCTGAGCCCGGCGCAGGGCTTGCCGCCCGCCGCCGCTGCCGTCATCCTGCGCCCGAACCGGGAGGGGCGGATGGCGCTGGAGCAGGTGCTTGCGGACTGGGGCCTGCCGGCGATCGCGGCCGGCAGTTTCCTGGAAGGCGAGGGCGTGGCCTTCATGGGCGGCGTTCTGGCGCACCGGGGCTTCTTTCCGGTCGAGGCGGCCGCGCTGGCCGCGGCGCTCGGCGCGCTCTGCGTCGATCAGGCAGTCTTCCACATCGGCCGGCACCTGGCCCGTTTTCCCCGCGCGCGCGGCGTCCTGGAAAGGCCCCGTACGCGCAAGGTCGCGGGTTGGGTCCGGGCGCATCCCGACCTCCTCTGCATGTCGTTCCGGTTCCTCTACGGGCTCAAGACAGTGGGCGCATTGACGCTCGGTGCGGCGGCCATTCCGCCCGTCCGGTTCTTCGCGCTCGACCTGGTCGGCTGCCTTGTCTGGGCCCATGCCGTGACCGCGCTCGGGTTCGGCGCGGGCCATGCGGTCGAGCGGGTCTTCGGCCGGATCGAGACGCACCATCACCTCGTGATCGCGCTGGTGCTGGCCGCCCTGCTTCTCGGCGCCGCGGAACTCTTGCGCCGGCTGTGGCGGCCGGGCTCCGCCGATGCGTCAGGCGGCGATGTGGCGCGAGGGAAGGGAGGCGATGACTGACCATTCCCGCGCCCCGGGGTGGGCGGTGAGCCTGCGGATCACCAGCGCGCCGCCCACGACCACCGTTGCGGCCAGAAGGGGCGACTGCTGCATCGCCGTTCCGAACTCCGGATGGCCGAAGGCCGCGACGGCCGCGGCCAGACGCGCGATGGCGGTGGCCTCGACGAAGGCAGCGAGCGCGGGCAGCAGGACGCTGGTCAGCATGGCGGCAACGCCGACGACGGCCGCCGTCAAGAGGCCGGTGAAAAGCGGCAGCGGCACGCCGTGCACGGTGATGTCGTGGCGCAGGAACCCGATGACGCCGGCCGCGAAGGCCATGAGCGTGGCGAAAAGGATCAGGCGGCGCGCCGCGCGAAGCCTCAGTCCGACAAGTCCGACCATCGACACCCCCAGGGTTTTCCCCGAGGATCAGTCTGACATCTGAATCGAGCGTGAACGCGACCGAATCCGAGCCGGATTGTGGCAGGGGCGGGCGACAGGATGCCGTCCGGATCGCCCCGGCTTGCAGGCGGCGGGGGCGCGCGGCATTGTCCGCGGGCATGAGGGGAAGGGCCGCGTCATGATTCCAGTGCAGGGATTCGAGGGCCGCAAGGTCGCCGTGCTGGGGCTCGGCCGGTCGGGACTGGCGACCGCCGCGGCGCTGACGGCCGGCGGCGCCGTTCCCTGCCTCTGGGACGACGCGCCCGAGGCCCGGGCGAAGGCCGAGGCGGCGGGACTCACGCTTTCCGACCTCGCCCGCGCCGACGCCTGGGAGGGAGTCGCGAGCCTCGTCGTCTCTCCCGGCATCCCGCATCTCTACCCTCAGCCGAACCGGCTGATCGCGAGGGCGATCGAGGCGGGCGTTCCCGTCGACAACGACATCGGGCTCTTCTTCCGGTCCTTCGCGACGCGCGGCTGGGACGAGATGGCGGTGGCGCCCAAGGTCGTCGCCGTCACCGGGTCGAACGGCAAGTCCACCACCACCGCGCTGATCCACCACATCCTGAAGGTCGCGGGCCGGCCGACGCAGATGGCCGGCAACATCGGCCGCGGCGTCCTGGACCTCGATCCCGGGCAGGAGGGCGAGGTGGTCGTGCTGGAGCTGTCTTCGTACCAGACCGAGCTTGCCCGCGCGCTGACGCCCGACATCGCGGTCTTCACCAACCTCTCGCCGGATCACCTCGACCGCCACGGGGGCCTCGGCGGCTATTTCGCCGCCAAGCGTCGGCTCTTCGCCGAAGGGGGCCCCGACCGCGCCGTGATCGGCGTGGACGAGGCGGAGGGGCGGTTCCTGGCCAACCAGATGGCCGAGGGGGCGGCGGACGACCGGGTGATCCGCATCTCCTCCGGCCGCAAGCTCGACGGCGAGGGCTGGTCGGTCTTCGCCCGCAAGGGGTTCCTTGCCGAATGGCGCAAGGGCCGGCAGGCGGCCGCGATCGACCTGCGCGAGGTCAGCGGCCTGCCCGGCGCGCATAACCACCAGAACGCCTGCGCGGCCTACGCGGCGGCGCGCAGCCTTGGCGTCGCGCCGAAGCTGATCGAACAGGCGTTCCACTCCTTCGAGGGGCTGCCGCACCGCAGCCAGCTTGTCACGGAACGGAACGGGGTGCGCTTCGTGAACGATTCGAAGGCGACCAACGTGGACAGCGCCGCCAAGGCGCTGCAGGCCTTTCCGAGGATCCGCTGGATCGCCGGGGGGCTCGGCAAGGAGGGTGGCATCGCCGGGCTGAAGCCCTTCCTCGGAGCGGTCGTGAAAGCCTATCTCATCGGCCATTCCGCGCGCGACTTCGCGCTGGAACTGGCCGACACCCCGCACGAGATCTGCGAGACGATGGAACGTGCCGTGGCGCGCGCGGCCGAGGAGGCGACGGCGGGGGAGACGGTGCTCCTCGCGCCGGCGGCGGCCTCCTTCGACCAGTACCCGAACTTCGAGAAGCGGGGCGAGGATTTCGCGGAGCGGGTGCGGGCGCTTGCCGGATAGGATCCGCGGGAGGGGACAGAGCGATGTTTCGGTCAGGGTCCGGTCGTGATCATGCGGTTGCCGACTTCCTCGCCGCGCTGGAGACGGCGGTGATGGCCGACGCGCCCGAGGGGTCCGAGGAACGGGGCGCCGCGGCGCTGGTCTTCGACCGCTGCCGGCGCCGGACCGGAGCGGTGGCAGCGTCCGCCCCGGTGGAAAGCCCGGTCTGTGGGGTCCTGCCCGGGGCACTCGCCGTGGCGCAGCCGGCGCTGCGCCAGGCCGTCGCCGAAGCGCTCGCCGCGCTCGCCCCGCGCCTTCGGTGGAAGCCGCGCGCATCGGCAACCGACCCCGCCTTCCGCGACGCCCATGCCAACGCGACCGTGCTCGGCCCCGGCGGGATCGAGGAGCGCGAGGATGTCTGGATCGGCGTCACGCTGATGGCGCCCAATGTCGACTATCCCGAACATTCCCACCCGCCCGAGGAGGTCTACCTTGCCCTGACGCCGGGCGAGTGGTGGAATGCGCGGATGGACTGGACCGACCCGGGGCCGCACGGGCTGATCTACAACCCGCCCGGCATTGCCCACCGGATGCGTTCCGGCGAGACCCCCTTTGTCGCGGTCTGGCTCCTGCCGAGCTAGGGGCCATCGGGGCGCGCATGCGGCGGAGGAGAGCATGGACGGTCACTGCACCTGCGGACGCATCCGCTTCCGGCTCACCGACCGGCCGCTCTTCGTCCATGCCTGCCACTGCACCTGGTGCCAGCGCGAGACCGGGGGGCCACATGCGGTCAACGCGATGATCGAGACCGGCCGGATCGAGATCCTCGCCGACGATCCGATCGAGATCCTGACACCCTCCGCCTCGGGCCGGGGCCAGATCATCCTGCGCTGCCCGGACTGCTGCGTGGCGCTCTGGTCGCATTACGCGGGCGCGGGGCGGAAACTGGCCTTCGTCCGCGTCGGCACGCTCGCCGACCCGGCCGCCTGTCCGCCCGACATCCACATCTTCACCGCCACGAAGCAGCCGTGGTACGTGATTCCGGAAGGCGTCCCAGCGGTGCCGGAATACTACGACCGCGCGCAGTACTGGCCGCCCGCCTCGCTGGCGCGGCGGGCGGCGCTCATGGACGGCTGAACCCGCCGGCCGGCCAAGTTGTTCTGGCGCCCGCGCCGGTTCCGCGCTAAGCTCTTCCGCAGACCCGGAAAACGGGCGACGTGAGGCAGTGAAGGCGGTATCCCATGACCGAGATGGTTTACGGCACCGTGCCCGCTCGGGCGGGCGAGCCGGTGCTTCCCCGCTGGTGGCGGACGATCGACAAATGGTCGCTCACCTGCGTTCTCATCCTCTTCGGCATCGGGCTCCTGCTCGCGCTCGCGGCCTCGGTGCCGCTCGCCGAAAAGAACGGGCTCGACCCCTATTACTACGTCGCGCGCCAGACCTTGTTCGGCGGCATCGCGCTCGCGGCGATGTGCGTCATCTCCATGCTCTCGCCCGAGGCGGTGCGGCGGATCGGCGTCATCGGCTTTTTCTCTGCCTTCGTCGCGCTCGTCCTCCTGCCGCTTTTCGGGACCGACTTCGGCAAGGGCGCGGTGCGGTGGTATTCGCTCGGCTTCGGGTCCTTCCAGCCCTCGGAATTCCTCAAGCCCGGCTTCGTCATCATGGCCGGATGGCTCATCTCGGCTGCGATGGAGATCAACGGCCCGCCAGGCCGGCTCTACAGCTTCGTCCTGGCGCTCGTCATCGTCCTCTTCCTCGCCCTCCAGCCCGATTTCGGCCAGGCCTGCCTCATCCTTTTCGCCTGGGGCGTGATGTATTTCGTGGCCGGTGCGCCAATCGTGCTGCTGTCGGTCGTCGGCGGGCTCGTCGTCGCGGGCGGGCTCTTCGCCTATGACGCCTCCGAGCATTTCGCCCGCCGCATCGACGGCTTCCTTGCCGCCGAAATCGACCCGCGAACCCAGATCGGCTATGCCACCAATGCGATCCAGGAGGGCGGGTTCTTCGGGGTCGGCGTGGGCGAGGGGACGGTGAAATGGTCGCTGCCCGACGCGCATACCGACTTCATCATCGCCGTCGCGGCGGAGGAATACGGGCTGATCCTCGTCCTTCTCATCATCGCGCTCTACGCCGCGATCACCGCGCGGTCGCTCTTCCGTCTCCTGAAGGAACGCGATCCCTTCATCCGTATCGCCGGCACCGGGCTTGCCTGTGCCTTCGGGGTGCAGGCGCTCATCAACATGGGTGTCGCGGTGCGGCTTCTGCCGGCGAAGGGCATGACGCTCCCGTTCGTGAGCTACGGCGGGTCGTCCGTCATTGCCTCCGGGATCGCAGTTGGCATGCTGCTGGCACTGACCCGCAGCCGGCCACAGGGGCGGATCGAGGACGTGCTCCTGAAGCGGGGCCGCTGATGGCCGCGCCGCTTCTCCTCATCGCCGCGGGCGGCACCGGCGGGCACATGTTTCCCGCCCAGGCGCTGGCCGAGGCGATGGTGGCGAAGGGCTGGCGGGTGAAGCTTTCCACCGACGCGCGCGGCGCGCGCTACGCCGGCGGCTTCCCCAGGGCCGTGACCATCGAGGAGGTCGCCTCGGCCACCTTCGCGCGGGGTGGTATCGCGGCCCGGGCGCTGGTGCCCCTGCGCATCGCGGCGGGCGTGGCGGGGGCGTATCTGGCGGTGCGCCGCGACCGGCCGGCAATCGTTGTGGGCTTCGGCGGCTACCCCTCGATTCCGGCGCTCGCCGCAGCGGTGCTGCTGAAGATCCCGCGCTTGATCCACGAACAGAACGGCGTTCTCGGCAAGGTCAACCGCGCCTTCGCCTCCCGCGTCCGTCTCATCGCCTGCGGCACCTGGCCCACCGACCTGCCCGAAGGGGTGGAGGGGAGCCACACCGGAAACCCCGTGCGCGCCGCCGTCCTCGAACGCGCGGGCGCGCCCTATATCCCGCCCGGCGACTACCCGATGAGCGTGCTCGTCATCGGCGGCAGCCAAGGCGCGCGCATCCTCTCCGACATCGTGCCCGCCGCGCTCGCGCTCCTGCCCGGGCCCCTCCACGCCAATGTCCGTGTCGCCCACCAGGCCCGCCCGGAGGACCGGGATCGCGTCATCGCGGCCTATGCCGGGGTTGGCATCCGCGCCGAGGTCGAACCCTTCTTCGAGGACGTGCCGCGGCGGCTGTCCGAGGCGCAGCTTGTGATCTCGCGTTCCGGCGCCTCGTCGGTCGCCGACATTTCGGTGGTGGGGCGGCCCTCGATCCTTGTCCCCTTCGCGGCGGCGGCGGGCGATCACCAGACCGCCAACGCCCGCGGCCTCGTTGCCGCCGAGGCAGCGATCCTCATCCCCGAATCCCGGCTTGACGCCGCCACGCTCGCGGGCCATGTCGCCGCGGTCCTGGAAAACCCGTCAGCCGCGGTGCGCATGGCCCATGCCGCACTCTCCTACGGGATCCCGGACGCGACGGACCGCCTCGTGCAGCTCGTCGAAGCCCTGACCGAAGACGCGAAAGAGGTGCCATGAACGCTGCCGCCGCCACCAAGCTTCCCGGGGAACTCGGCCCCATCCACTTCGTCGGCATTGGCGGCATCGGCATGTCCGGCATCGCCGAGGTGCTGATGACGCTCGGCTACCGCGTGCAGGGCTCGGACGCGAAGGCCTCGAAGATCACCGACCGGCTGGTGAAACTCGGCGCGACCTTCTTCGAGGGCCAGCGGGCCGAGAACGTCGGCGAGGCGGCGGTCGTCGTGATCTCCTCGGCGATCAAGAAGGGCAATCCGGAACTGGAGGAGGCGCGGCGGCGGGGCCTTCCCGTGGTGCGCCGGGCCGAGATGCTGGCGGAACTCATGCGATTGCGCTCGAACGTCGCCATTGCCGGGACGCATGGCAAGACCACGACGACGACGATGGTCGCCACGCTTCTCGACAAGGGCGGGTTCGACCCGACCGTGATCAATGGCGGCATCATCCATGCCTATGGCTCCAACGCCCGCGCCGGGGCGGGGGAATGGATGGTGGTCGAGGCCGACGAGTCGGACGGCTCCTTCAACCGCCTGCCCGCCACCATCGCCATCGTCACCAACATCGACCCCGAGCACATGGAGCACTGGGGCACGATCGAGGCCCTTCGCAGGGGGTTCCTCGACTTCGTATCGAACATCCCCTTCTACGGCGTCGCGGTCTGCTGCACCGACCATCCCGAGGTTCAGGCGCTGGTCGGCAAGGTGACCGACCGCCGTGTCATCACCTTCGGCTTCAACGCCCAGGCCGATGTGCGCGCGGTGAACCTCACGTTCGAAGATGGCAAGGCGCACTTCGATGTGCTCCTGCAGGGCGAGGGCGAAGGTTCGAAAATCGAAGGCTGCACCCTGCCGATGCCGGGCGACCACAACGTCTCGAACGCCCTCGCCGCGATTGCTGTCGCCCGTCACCTCGGGATGAAACGGTCCGAGATCCGCGAGGCGCTGGCCGGATTCGCCGGCGTGAACCGGCGTTTCACCCGGGTGGGCGAGGTGTTGGGCGGCGTGACGATCATCGACGACTACGGCCATCACCCGGTGGAGATCGCGGCCGTGCTGAAAGCCGCGCGGCAGGCCACGAAAGGCCGCGTGATCGCCGTCCATCAGCCCCACAGATACACGAGATTGTCCAATCTTTTCGAAGACTTCTGCACCTGCTTCAACGAAGCCGACGTGGTCGCCATCGCCGAGGTCTATGCTGCCGGCGAGGACCCGATCCCAGGCGCCTCGCGCGACGACCTCGTCGCCGGGCTGATCGCCCACGGCCACCGCCACGCCCGCGCGATCCTCAGCGAGGAGGACCTCGAACGGCTGGTGCGCGAGCAGGCGCGACCCGGAGATATGGTGGTCTGCCTCGGTGCGGGCACGATATCTGCCTGGGCCAACGCCCTGCCGGCCCGTTTCGGCGGCAAGGGGTGAGCCGGTGACGGCGCCCATTGTCGCCGCCTGTGTCTGGGTCGTCGCGGCGACTGCGGTGGCCTTCCTGCCGATGCGGGTCCAGAGGATCCTGGGCCTGCCGCTGGTCGCGGCGGCGCTGGCGCTGATCATCTGGCTCTCGCGCGCGGTGAGCCCCTGGATCGGCGTGGCGGCCCTGGCAGCCTTCGTCTCTATGTTCCGCAAACCATTGATATATTTTGCGAAACGCCTTCTGCGGAAGGGACCGGCGCGATGACCGGCTCGATCCTCGCCGCCTGTATCTGGGCCGTGACCGCGACGCTGATCGCGTTGCTGCCCTCGCGCGATCATCACTGGCGCGCGGCCTACGGGCTGATCGCGGCCGGCATCCCGATCCTCGGCTGGGTGACCTACGAGAACGGCCCCGGGGCCGGCCTCCTCGTGCTCGCCGCGGGCGCCTCGATCCTGCGCTGGCCGTTGATCTATCTGTGGCGCTGGCTCCGGCGCCGCGCGATGGACTGACTGCGGACGGCCGCGTCCCGCCGCCGTCGGTTTCGCGTCGGTTTCGCGTCGGTTTTCCGTCCCGACGGGGGGATCGGCCCGTTAACCGGACTTCGGCAGGCTTCCGGGCGCGTGGTCAGAGATCCTTCACCAGCCGCAGCGCGTCGTAGATCGCCGCATGGGTATTGCGCGCGGCCACGGCGTCACCGATGCGGAAGAGACGGAAGCGCCCGTCGGGATTGCGCACCACGTCCTGCAAGCCGCCGGAGGAAAGCGCCTCGTAGTCCACCTCGCCGAGGTTCCGCGACCGCGGCTTCAGGTCGAAGTAAAGCTCGTCGAGCGGTCGCGTGCCGTGGTTGACGATGACCTGATCGACGAGACGCTCGCGCCGGAAATCGCCGTAATCGCTGCCCAGCGTGGCGCGGAGCCTGTTGCCTTCGCGCGCCACCGCAAGCAGCCGCCAGGTCACGGTGAAGGTCGTGTCCCGCTTTTGCAGGTTGCGCATGTAGGGCACGAGGTTCATCGCCATGACCTCGGGTGCGAAGCTGCGGTCGGGCGTCACGATCTCCACCGCCGCGCCGGTGGCGGAGATGAGGTCGGCGGCCTGAAGTGCGGAATGGTCGCCCGCGTCGTCGAAGATGAGCACGTTCTGCCCCGGCTTCACATCGCCCGAGAGAATGTCCCAGGCCGAGTGGACGAGGCCGTTGCCCTCCGCCAGCACCTCGGTGTGGGGCAGCCCCCCGGTGGCGACGATCACCTCGTCGGGCTCGGTCGCCAGCACGGTGTCGGCGTCGGCATAGGTGTTGAAGCGGAAGGAGACGCCCTTCTTTTCGCACTGTGCCATGCGCCAGGCGATGATCGAGGTCATCTCGCGCCGGCGCTCGTCGCGTGCGGTCAGGCGGATCTGCCCGCCCGGTCGGTCGGCGGCCTCGAAGACCGTGACTTCGTGCCCGCGCTCGGCCGCGACGCGGGCGGCCTCCACCCCGGCGGGACCGGCGCCGACGATCGTCACGCGCTTCTTCGCGGGCGCGGCCGGGATCGAGTGCGGCATCGTCTCCTCGCGCCCCGTCGCGGGGTTGTGCAGGCAGAAGGCGAGGCCGCCCTGATAGATCCGGTCGAGGCAGTAGTTGGCGCCGACGCAGGGGCGGATGTCGTCCTCGCGGCCCTCGACGATCTTGCGCACGATATGCGGGTCGGCCATGTGCGCGCGGGTCATGCCCACCATGTCGAGCTTGCCGGCGGCGATGGCGTGGCGCGCGGTCGCCACATCGGGAATCTTGGCGGCGTGGAAGGTCGGGAAGCCGGTCGCGGCGCGGATTTCGCCGGCGAAGTCGAGGTGCGGGGCATTCCGCATGCCCTGGATCGGAATGACGTCGGTCAGGCCCGGATCGGTGTCGATATGGCCCTTGATGATGTTGAGGAAATCGACCAGCCCGCTGTCCTTCAGCTTCTGCGAGACCACGATTCCCTCTTCCCGGGTCATCCCGCCGGGCAGGTCCTGATCGGCCGTGTAGCGCAGGCCGACGATGAACCCGTCGCCGCAGCGGGCGCGGATCGCGCGCAGCACGTCGAAGGTGAAGCGCAGGCGGTTGTCGAGGCTGCCGCCCCAGGGCGCATCGAGATCGTTGGTCAGCGGCGACCAGAACTGTTCGAGGAGGTGGCCATAGGCTTCCAGCTCGATCCCGTCGACGCCGGACGCCTTCATCCGCTCGGCGGCGTCGGCGAAGTCCTCGACGATGCGGGCGATGTCCCAGTCCTCGATGCGCTTCGGAAAGGCGCGGTGCGCCGCCTCGCGCTCGTGGCTGGGGGCAAGCACGGGCAGCCAGTCGCCCTTGTCCCAGCGGGTCCGGCGGCCGAGGTGGGTCAACTGGATCATCACCGCCGCGCCATGGTCGTGGCATTCGTCGGTGAGCTGTTTCATCCAGCCCACGACCTCGTCCTTCCAGGCGAGGATGTTGTTGAACACGGGCGGGCTGTCGCGCGAGACCGAGGCGGAACCCGCCGTCATGGTCAGCGCCACGCCCGCCTTGGCGCGCTCCACGTGGTAGGCGCGGTAACGGCCCTTCGGCATCCCGTCCTCGGGATAGGCCGGTTCGTGGCTGGTGATCATGATGCGGTTGCGCAGCGTCAGGTGCTTCAGCCGGTAGGGCTGGAGGAGCGGATCGTTGGACATGCGGCGACTCCCTGTCATCCTCGGCGCAGTTCAGCAAAAATGTTCACAGATGTCAAGATTACAGTCACCATAGAACATTTTCTTGCAGAGCCGCGGCGATCCGCCTACCGTGCCCGGCATGGCTGGCGACGAGAAGACCGGGACGGGCTGGCGCGGATCGCGCGAGGGGTGGCTGGAAGCGGCCTATGGCGCATTGATCCGCGAGGGCGTCGAGGCGGTCAAGGTGATGGCGCTGGCCGATGAGCTGAAGCTGTCGCGCACCAGCTTCTACTGGTTCTTCGAGAACCGCAACGACCTCCTGGCCGCGCTCGCCGACATGTGGGAGGCGCGGACGACCGCCCCGCTGGTCGCCGCGACGCGGGAATACGCCGAGACCGAGACCGAGGCGATGCTGAACGTGATCGCCTGCTTCCTGCGGGCCGAGACCTTCGACGCGAAGCTGGAATTCGCGATGCGCGGTTGGGGCCTCAAGGACCCTGCCATCCTCGCCCGCGTCACCGCGGCCGACGGGCAGCGGCTGGAAGCGCTGACCCGGTTGCTCGAACGCTGGGGTCACGATCCGCAGGATGCCGACGTGCGGGCGCGCACCGTCTACCTCGTGCAGATCGGCTATGTCTCGATGCAGGTCGAGGAGACGCTGGAGACCCGGCTCACGCGGATTCCGAACTACGTCGAGATCTACACCGGCCATCCGCCGGAGCCGCGCGAGATCGCGCGGTTCCGGGGTCGCTTCGGCCTTGGCGCGGGGCCGGACTGACGGCCTGGCGGGCGCCTGTCAGAAGCTGAGCGCCTTCCGCGCGGCGGCCGCGAGGGCGCGGCCGATCGCCCCGGAGAAGCCCGCAGCCTCGGCCGCGTCGAGCCCCGCCGCGGTGACGCCCCGGTAGCCGTGGTAGGCCGCGAGCAGCGCCTCGACCGCCTCGGGACCGGCACGGAACAGATCCGGCGCGTCGCAGACGACGGAGGCGACCCCGCGCCAGGCGACGTCGGGCGCGATGCCTTCCGCGCAGGCGTGGCGGAACATGGCCTGCGCCATCAGCGCGGGATAGGCCGCGCCGGAGCCGGAGAGCGCGGCCAGCACGGCAAGCTGGGCCTCGTCCGCCACGCGGTCCACCGT
>NZ_WBUS01000033.1 GCF_008933605.1 Albidovulum sp. | reverse complement strand
CCGGTCTTCAGCCGATCGTCACGTCCAGCGTTTGATCCGGATTCGTCATGTCACTGTCGTTGTCCTCTTCCAGCTCTCGCGGCGGCGCCGTGCGCGGCCACGGCGTCACCGCCGTGCTCGGCCCGACCAACACCGGCAAGACCCATCTCGCCATCGAGCGCATGCTGGCGCATTCGTCGGGCATGATCGGCCTGCCGCTGCGCCTGTTGGCGCGCGAGGTCTACAACAAGGTGGTCGCGGCGGCGGGGGCCGATTCGGCGGGCGCGGGCCCGGTCGATGCCTCGGTCCCGGCTGGCGGGATCTGGCCGGACCCGACGGCCGCCGCCGCCTCCAGCATCCCCGGCGGGAAGGTCGGCTCGTAGCCGCAGACGAGCTTGCGATCGCGGCTCACCCGCGGCACCCAGGTGGTCTGCCCCCCCACGCCGGCGCGGATGAAGACGCAGCCGGCACTGTCGACATACTGGTTCCCGGTGAAGCCCGCCGGAGGCGGCTCCTTCGGTCCGTCCACCTTTGTCAGCGGCTGCGCGCCCGCCGGGAGAACCGCCATCGTGGCTACCAGAATCGCGGCCGACACCGACTTGAATACCTGCATGTTCCGCCCCGTTTCTCGTTCCAGGCAGAATGCCAAAGCCGGGCGCATCCGTAAAGGGAAAACGGCCTATTTTGTGCCGAACATGCGGTCACCCGCATCCCCTAGCCCGGGGACAATATATCCATGGTCGTTCAGGCAATCGTCCACAGCCGCTGTGACTATGGGCACGTCCGGGTGCGCCTCCTTCATCCGGGCCACCCCCTCGGGCGCGGCCAGAAGGCACATGAAGCGGATGTTCCTAGCTCCTGATTTCTTGAGAAGATCCACCGCCGCCGCCGAGGAGTTGCCGGTTGCCAGCATCGGGTCGAGGGCGATGACAAGACGGTTTTCCAGTTCCGACGGCACCTTGTAATAGTACTGCACCGGCTGCAGCGTCTCGGGGTCGCGGTAGAGCCCGACGAACCCCACCCGCGCCGCGGGGATGAGCTCCAGGACCCCGTCGAGAAGCCCGTTTCCGGCCCGGAGGATCGAGATGAGTGCGAGCTTCTTGCCGTCGATCACGGGCGCGTCCATCGGACAGAGCGGGGTCTCGATGTGCTTCGTGGTCATCTCCATCTCGCGGGTGATCTCGTAGGCCAGAAGCTGGCTGATCTCGCGCAGGAGGCGGCGGAACGAATTGGTCGAGGTGTCCTTTTCCCTCATCAGCGTCAGCTTGTGCTGCACCAGCGGATGTTTGACGACGGTCAGATGCTCAAGCATGCGCGTTCTCCAGTCTTTTCAGCAGTTTATTGCGCGTTTCCGCTTCGCAGAACGCGGCTTCGGCCGAGGTCCGCGCGATCGCCGCGAAGACGCCCTCGTCCCAGTCGAAGGCCTCGGCCAGCTGCGCGTATTCCCGTTCCATCGTGGTGTGGAAGAAGGGCGGGTCGTCGGTCGAGACCGTGACCTTCGCGCCCCTCTCCCTGAGGCGGTGGATCGGATGGGCGCGGAAGGACGGGTAGAGCCCCAGCGCCACGTTGGACCCGGGGCAGACCTCCAATACGGTGCCCCGCTCCGCGATCTCGTCCACCAGCGCGAGGTCCTCGATGGCGCGGACACCGTGGCCGATCCGCTCGACGCCGAGGTCGCGGAGCGCGTCGCGCACGCTCTCGGGCCCGCCCCATTCGCCGGCGTGGCAGGTGAGCCGCAGCCCGGCTTCGCGCGCCGCATCAAAGGCCCAGGCGAAGTCTCCGGGCTTGCCGGACTTTTCGTCACCGGCAAGCCCGAACCCCACGAGCCAGTCCCCCGCCGTCTCGGCGGCGCAGATCGCCGTCTCCTTCGCCTTCTCCGGCCCGAGGTGGCGGATCGGCGTGACGATCCCGCGCATCACGATTCCATCCTGCCGCTCGGCCTCCTCCGCCGCCTCGCGGATCGCCGCGAGGTGGTCGCGCCAGGCCGCCAGGTCGCGCCCGCCGCAGAAGTCGGGGCTGAGGAACGCCTCGGTATAGATCACGCCCGACGCCGCGCTTTCGGCCAGCACGGCGCGGGTCAGGCGGCGGTAGTCCTCGGGTGTGGTCAGGACCGAGGTCGCGGCCTCGTAGACCTTGAGGAAATGCCAGAAGTCGGTGAAGGCGTAGTCTCCGCGCTCGTCGAATACCTGGTGGATGTCGATGTGCTTTTCCGCCGCCAGTCCGCGGATGAAGGAAGGCGGCGCCGCGCCTTCGAGGTGCAGGTGCAGCTCGACCTTGGGCAGCATCAGAGGAAAGACCTCCCCGGCCCTTCCGGCGCGACACCGAGGTGGGCTGCGACCGATGCGCCGACGTCGACGAAGGCCACCCGGCCGATGGGCTTCGCGCCCCGCCCCCAGCCGACCACCGGCACGCGTTCGCGGGTATGGTCGGTGCCCACCCATGTCGGGTCATTGCCGTGGTCGGCGGTGAAGAGCGCGAGGTCGCCGGGCCGGAGCCGCGCGAGGAACCCGCCAACCCGCGCGTCGAACCATTCGAGCGCGCGGGCATAACCGGACACGTCGCGGCGGTGGCCATAGAGCGTGTCGAACTCGACGAAGTTGGCGAAGGTGAGCGACCCGTCCCCGGCCTCCTCTGCCGCCTTCATGAGATGATCGAAAAGCGCCGCATCCGGCCCCTTCTTCACGTCGTCGATCCCGCGCATGGAGAAGATGTCGCCGATCTTGCCGATGGCATGGACCTTGCCGCCCGCCCGCTGGATCCAGTCGAGCAAAGTGGGCGCGGGCGGCGCGATCGCATAGTCGTGGCGGTTCGCGGTGCGCCTGAAGCTGCCGCAATCGCCGACGAAGGGCCGCGCAATCACCCGCCCGACGCGCATCGCGTGCAGGGTGGGTGCAACGTCACGGCAGAGTTTCAGCAGCCGGTCGAGCCCGAAGGTCTCCTCGTGCGCGGCGATCTGGAACACGCTGTCGGCCGACGTGTAGCAGATCGGCCAGCCGGTCCGCATGTGCTCGGCGCAGTGCTCCTCGATGATCGGCACGCCGGAGGCATGGCAGTTGCCGAGCGTGCCGCCGGTGCCGGCGAGCCGCGCGACCTCGTCCATCAGCGCCTGCGGAAAGGCGGGTTGCGTGTCCGGGAAATAGTGCCACTCCCAGGGCACCGGCACGCCGGCGAGTTCCCAGTGGCCCGACGGCGTATCCTTGCCGCGCGAGATCTCGGTCGCGGCGCCCCAGAGACCCCGGGGCTCGATGTCGAATCCCGGCATGGCGGCGCCGGAGGCAAGCCGGACGGCCGCGCCGAGGCCGAGCGCGCCGAGGCTCGGCATCTTCAGGGGGCCGCTGCGTCCCTCCTCCGCCCGGCCCGCCGCGCAGGCCTCGGCGATATGGCCGAGCGTATTCGCGCCGGTGTCCGGCGTCGCGCCGTTGAAGAACTCGCCCGCGTCCGGCGCGCCGCCCGCACCGGCACTGTCCAGCACGACGAGAAAGGCGCGCGGCATCAGCCGATCCTTTCATGGATCAGCGCGGGTTCGTCCGGTTCCTCGCCGGAAAGGCGGATCGCGGCGAGGACCTCGGCGACGGCGCGCTCCGCCTCCGCCTCGCTCGCGGCGTGGACGCGGGCGATCGCCTCGCCCTTCTCGACCGGCTCGCCGAGCGGCAGGATCTCGGACAGGCCGACCGAGGGGTTGATCCGGTCACCGCCCTTCAGCCGCCCCCCGCCGAGATGGACGACGGCATGGCCAAGCGCCTCGGTGTCCATGTGGGCGATGAAGCCCGTGCGGTCTGCCACGACATCGCGCACGACGCGCGCCGCCGGAAGCCGGTCGGGGTAGCGCTCGACGAAATCGGCCGGCCCGCCGAGTGCCGCAACCATGCGGCCGAAACACTCCGCCGCCCGGCCCGATTCGAGCGCTTCCTCGACCGCGTCGGCCCCCTCGCCCGCGTCCCCGGCGAGCCCGGCAAGCGCCAGCGCCTCGCCGCCGAGCGCGACCGTGACGTCCCAGAGCGCCTGGTTGACCGCCGCCCCCGTCATCGTTTCCATCGCCTCGATCACCTCGAGCGCGTTTCCGGCGGTGGAGGCGAGCGGCTGGTCCATGTCGGTGATGAGCGCCGCCGTCCTGCAGCCTGCCCCGTTCGCCGTGTCGACGAGCGCATGGGCCAGCGCGCGGGCGTCCTCGATGGTCTTCATGAAGGCGCCTGAGCCGACCTTGACGTCGAGGATCAACGCCTCCAGCCCCGCCGCGAGCTTCTTCGACAGGATGGATGCGGTGATCAGATCGATCGATTCCACGGTGCCGGTGACGTCCCGGATCGCATAGAGCCGCCGGTCGGCCGGGGCCACGTCGGCCGTCGCCCCGACGATCGCACAGCCGACATTGCGGACAAGGCGGCGAAGTTCTTCGACCGTCACGTCCGTGCGGTAGCCGGGGATCGCCTCGAGCTTGTCGAGCGTGCCGCCGGTATGGCCGAGCCCGCGGCCCGAGATCATCGGAACGTAGGCGCCGCAGGCCGCAAGCGCCGGCGCGAGGAGAATCGAGGTGCTGTCGCCGATGCCGCCGGTGGAATGCTTGTCCACGACCGGTCCCGGCAGGTTCCAGTCGAGCACGCTGCCGGAATCGCGCATGGCAAGCGTCCAGGCCACCCGCTCCGTGTCGTCGAGCCGGTTGAGAAGAACGGCCATCGCGAAGGCACCGGCCTGGGCATCCGTCACCGCGCCCGAGGCGAGACCGCTGGCGAACCATGTCGCCGCCTCGGCCGGCAGTCCCTTCCGGTCGCGCACGCCCGCGATGATCTGGCGGGCGTCCATCTCAGCGCCGCCCCATGTGCGCCGCCTCGAACCGGCCGGGCAGGAGATCTCCCACCGTCGTCTCGAACCGCTTGCCGTCGGTCGTGGCGAGCGTCACCGGCGTGTCGTGGCGGCCGAACTCCGCGAGCTTCTGGCGGCAGCCGCCGCAAGGCGGGACCGG
Source organism: Albidovulum sp. (assembly GCF_008933605.1). Lineage (GTDB taxonomy): Bacteria > Pseudomonadota > Alphaproteobacteria > Rhodobacterales > Rhodobacteraceae > Albidovulum. The sequence continues at coordinate 22,046 of NZ_WBUS01000033.1, read as the reverse complement.
GGCCGGGCTGTCGGCGATGACGGCGACCTCGACAAGCTCGGTCTCGCCCGCGGCGACCATGGCCGCGATCGCCCCGGCCTCGGCGCAGGTGCCCTCGGGATATGCCACGTTCTCGACGTTGCAGCCCGCGTAGATGCGGCCGGACCGGCCGCGCACGGCGGCGCCGACCTTGAAATGCGAATAGGGAACGTAGGCGTTCTCGCGGACCTCACGCGCGGCATCGATGAGCGACATCTCACTCTCCTTCCTGGGCGCCGAGACTGCGCCCGCGGGCGCGGCGATGCAAGATCAACCGCCCGTCTCCGTGGCAAAACGACCCGGCAGCGCGACCTCGAGGATCTCCGCGTCCTCGCTCGGGTCGGCCCAGCGCGTGCGCATCCCCGGCGGGATGACAAAGGCATCGCCCGGCGCCAGACGGAACGGTTCCTTGCCCTCGCCTTCAAGCGTCATCGCGCCCTCCATGACGAAACCGAACAGGATGTCGGCATCGTGGCGCGCCCAGGCGGGGTTTCCTTGGCCTTTCCGAACAACCTGCACCCCCGCCACGCCCTTCGTGTTGGCGGCGATGGTGGTGTCGCGGCTGATGTAACCCGGCAGGCGGAAGGGAAGCCATTCCGCCCCCCGGGCCACGTTGTGGACGAAGCGTTGTCCCTGCCATTCGCGCTCAGGGTGCAAATAGGCCGTGGGCAGCACCATCTCGTGGTCGATCTCGGTCACATGCTCGGCCGGCACGCCGATCTCGATGACCTCGATCCCGTCCGAGGCTTCGAGCACGCGGTGACGAATCTCGGGCGGCTGGATGAAGCAGTCGCCGGCTGCAAGCCGGATCGGCCCGCCCTGGTCCTCGTAGACCACGTCGACCCAGCCGCGGTAGCAGAAGATGAGCTGGAAGCCGACCTTGTGGAAATGCACCATGTCCGGCACCGGGCCGCCGTCGGGAATGCGGATATGGCTCGCGATGACCGCGCCGCCGAGACGCGAGGGGATGAGGTCGCGGTACTGCATCCCGGCCCGGCCGATGACCCAGGGCGCCTGGTCGGCCAGCCGGCGGACGACGAAGGAATGCTCGGTCGCGGGCAGAACGAGCGGCGGGTTCAGCTCGTCGACCGTCACCTGCGTGCCTCCGGGCGAGGTCAGCCTGCGCACGCCTCCGGCGACGGAATCGGGGTCTGCCGCGTGGAGGCGCAGATGGCCCGGCGCGCCCGGCGCGTCCTGATCGAGCCTCAGCCGGAGCCCGTGACCGGAAAGGACCGCGACCGCGGGATTGTCGGCGGGGTAGATCATGTCGAGCCGGAAGCCGAGCGTCCTGGTGAAGAACGGAAGGTCCTCGCGCAGGCTCCCCGTCGGCAGCACGACCTCGGCGCGCATTTCGGACATTGCTTCCAGCCCCCCCTTGCCGGCATTCTCGCGGGAGAGTGCGAGGGCGCCGGCGGAATTGCAAGCGCGGGCGCCGGAAGGGCGGGGCTATCGCTGCCCGAATAAATAGTTTAATACTAAACCAGTTTGCAGGAGGAGCTCGGATGGACGAGGCGAGGCAGGAGAACACGCGCCAGGCGGCGCTCGACTATCACGAGTTCCCCAAGCCCGGAAAGCTTGAGATCCGCGCGACCAAGCCCATGGCGAACGGCCGCGACCTTTCCCGCGCCTATTCCCCCGGCGTCGCCGAGGCCTGCCTGGAGATCAAGGCGGAGCCCGCCACCGCCAGCCGCTTCACCGCGCGGGGCAATCTCGTCGCCGTCGTGACCAACGGCACCGCGGTACTCGGCCTCGGCAACATCGGCGCGCTCGCCTCCAAGCCGGTGATGGAGGGCAAGGCTGTCCTCTTCAAGAAATTCGCCAACATCGATTGCTTCGACATCGAGCTGAACGAGCCCGATCCCGAACGCCTCGCCGACATCGTCTGCGCGCTGGAACCGACCTTTGGCGCCATCAACCTCGAGGACATCAAGGCGCCGGACTGCTTCATCGTCGAGAAGATCTGCCGCGAACGGATGATGATCCCGGTCTTTCACGACGACCAGCACGGCACCGCGATCGTCGTCGGCGCGGCGGCGACCAACGCGCTCCACGTCGCGGGCAAGCGGTTCGCCGACATCAAGGTCGTCTCCACCGGCGGCGGGGCCGCGGGAATCGCCTGCCTCGACATGCTGCTGAAACTCGGCGTGAAGCGCGAGAACGTCTGGCTCTGCGACCTCGAAGGGCTCGTCTATCACGGCCGCGCCGCGCAGATGACGCCGCAGAAGGCGGCCTATGCCCAGGGCACGGTGCCGGCCACGCTCGACGAGGTCATCGAAGGTGCCGACCTCTTCCTCGGCCTGTCCGGCCCCGGCGTCCTCACCCCCGCCATGGTGGCGAGGATGGCGCCCCGCCCCATCGTCTTTGCGCTCGCCAACCCGACGCCGGAGATTCTGCCCGATGCCGTGCGCGGCGTCGCGCCGGACGCAATCATCGCCACGGGCCGGTCGGACTTCCCCAATCAGGTCAACAACGTCCTCTGCTTTCCCTTCATCTTCCGCGGCGCGCTCGACGTGGGCGCGACCACGATCAACGACCAGATGGAACTGGCCTGCATTGACGGCATCGCGGCGCTCGCCCGCGCCACTACCTCGGCCGAGGCCGCGGCCGCCTACCGGGGCGAAACCCTCACCTTCGGGCCCGACTATCTGATTCCGAAGCCCTTCGACCCCCGGCTGATCGGCACCGTCGCCACGGCGGTGGCGAAGGCGGCGATGGAAACCGGCGTTGCGACGCGGCCGATCGCGGACCTTGACGCCTACAAGCGCAAGCTCGACGGCTCGGTCTTCCGCTCCGCCCTTCTCATGCGCCCGGTGTTCGAGGCCGCGCGCTCGGCCACGCGCAAGATCGTCTTCGCGGAAGGCGAGGACGAACGGGTGCTGCGGGCCGCCAACGCGATGCTTGAAGAGACGACCGACCGGCCGATCCTCATCGGTCGGCCCGAGGTGATCGAGCGGCGCTGCGAGCGCGCGGGCCTGCCCATCCGTCCGGGCCGCGACTTCGAGATCGTCAACCCGGAAAACGACCCCCGTTACCGCGACTACTGGGGCAGCTACCACGAGCTGATGTCCCGGCGCGGCGTGACGCCCGACATCGCCCGCGCGATCCTCAGGACCAACACCACCGCCATCGCTGCCATTGCGGTCCACCGCGGCGATGCCGACAGCATGATCTGCGGCACCTTCGGCCAGTATCTCTGGCACCTGAACTACATCCGCCAGGTGCTCGCGCGGGGTGGCCTCGCCCCCCACGGCGCGCTCAGCCTGATGATCCAGGAAGACGGACCGCTCTTCATCGCCGACACCCATGTGAACGCCGTGCCCACGCCCGAACAGATCGCCACCACCGCGATCGGCGCGGCGCGACACGCCCGGCGCTTCGGGATCACGCCGAAGGTCGCGCTCTGCTCGCAGTCGAACTTCGGCAGCATGGCGAACGATTCCGGCCAGCGGACCCGCGCGGCGATGGACATTCTCGACGCCCGCGAGGCGGACTTCATGTTCGAGGGCGAGATGTCCACCGACGCGGCCCTCGACCCGGACCTGCGCGAACGCATCTTCCCCGGAAGCCGGCTTCAGGGAGCGGCCAACATCCTCGTCTTCGCCTATGCGGATGCCGCCAACGCCACGCGCAACATCCTCAAGGTGCGCGCAAACGGGCTCGAGGTCGGACCGATCCTGATGGGGATGGGCAACAGGGCGCATATCGTCACGCCCTCCATCACCCCGCGCGGGCTCCTGAACGTCTCGGCCATCGCCGGCACGCCCGTTTCGCACTACGGCTGAGCCGCGAATCTCCCGGCGGAAGCTCTGCAAAGTCCGGCGAAGCCGCGGGAGGTGTTGCAAACCTCGTCATGACTTTGCGGCGCGGCGCGTAGTCCGCGCCGCTTTGCAAACAACAGCGGGGAGGCCGGGCCGGATTCTGCAAATTTTTTCGCCGAAGCGCAGACTGTGACCGGTAACGCGCTTGCCGCAAGGGTCGGCTCTTCGTAACAGATATCCAACTGTTCGGAGGAGGACACCATGGCATACAAGGACGTCTATGACGGCTGGAAAGCCGATCCCGAGGCTTTCTGGATGCAGGCGGCTGCGGCGATCGACTGGGTGAAGGCGCCCTCGAAGGCGCTCTTCGCGGAAAACGCGCCGCTCTACGAATGGTTCTGCGACGCCCGGGTCAACACCTGCTGGAACGCGGTGGACCGCCATGTCGAGGCCGGGCGCGGCGACCAGCTCGCCATCATCCATGACAGCCCGATCACCCATTCCACCAAGGGCATCACCTACCGCGAGTTGCGCGACCGCGTGGCCTCTCTCGCCGGGGCGCTCCGCGCCAAGGGCATCGAGAAGGGCGACCGCGTCATCATCTACATGCCGATGGTGCCCGAGGCGCTGGAGGCGATGCTGGCCTGCGCCCGGCTCGGCGCGATCCATTCGGTCGTCTTCGGCGGCTTCGCGGCGAACGAGCTTGCCGTGCGCATCGACGACGCCAAACCCAAGGCGATCATCGCCGCCTCCTGCGGCCTCGAACCGGGGCGCGTCGTCCACTACAAGCCTCTCGTCGATGCCGCGATCGACCAGGCCGCCCACAAACCCGACTTCTGCGTGATCTTCCAGCGCGAACAGGAAGTGGCGAAACTGAACGAGGGGCGCGACTTCGCCTGGCACACGTTCCAGTACGGCGTGGAGCCGGCGGACTGCGTGCCGGTCGAGGGCAACCACCCCGCCTACATCCTCTACACCTCGGGCACCACGGGGGCGCCGAAGGGCGTCGTGCGACCGACGGCAGGGCATCTCGTCGCGCTCAACTGGTCGATGAAGAACCTCTACAACGTTGAGGCGGGCGACGTCTTCTGGGCGGCCTCCGACGTGGGCTGGGTCGTCGGACACAGCTACATCTGCTACGGCCCGCTGATCGCCGGCTGCACCACCATCGTCTTCGAGGGCAAGCCCGTGGGCACGCCCGACGCCGGCACCTTCTGGCGGGTGATCCAGAACCACAAGGTGAAGTCCTTCTTCACCGCGCCGACCGCGCTCCGCGCCATCAAGCGCGAGGATCCGGAAGGTGAACTCATCAGCGACTACAACCTGCGCAGCCTGCAGGCGCTGTTCCTCGCCGGCGAACGGGCGGACCCGGACACGATCAAATGGGCCCAGAGGCACCTCCGCATCCCGGTGATCGACCACTGGTGGCAGACCGAGACCGGCTGGGCCATCGCCGGCAACCCGCTCGGGATCGAGGAGCTTCCGGTCAAGATCGGCTCGCCCTCGGTCGCCATGCCGGGCTATGACGTGCAGGCGCTCGACGAGGGCGGCCATCCGGTGGCGCCCGGCACGCTCGGCGCCATCGCCGTGAAGCTGCCGCTGCCTCCGGGCACGCTGCCCACCCTCTGGAACGCCGAGGAACGATTCCGGAAGTCCTACCTGAACCACTTCCCCGGCTACTACGAGACGGGCGACGCAGGCTACATCGACGAGGACGGCTATCTCTACATCATGGCGCGCACCGACGACGTCATCAACGTCGCCGGGCACCGGCTTTCGACCGGCGCGATGGAGGAGGTGCTCGCCTCCCACAAGGATGTCGCCGAATGTGCCGTCATCGGCGTCGCGGACGCGCTGAAGGGCCAGATGCCCATGGGCTTCCTCTGTCTCAACAAGGGCTCCAACCGTCCGCACGACGAGGTCGTGAGGGAATGCGTGAAGCTCGTGCGCGACAAGATCGGCCCCGTGGCGGCCTTCAAGCTCGCCTGCGTGGTGGATCGCCTGCCGAAGACCCGCTCGGGCAAGATCCTGCGCGCCACGATGGTGAAGATCGCCGATGGCGAGCCCTGGAAGATGCCGGCGACGATCGACGACCCGGCGATTCTCGACGAAATCGCGGGGGCCCTGAAGACGCTCGGCTATCCTGCCACGCGGTAGAAATGCAACAATTCGAATGCGACCTGCGGATTGGTTCCGCAGGCGCAGAGACCTGACGTTTCAGACAGGTTGGCGCGGCCCGTGACGTCGCGTAAAACCTCTGCACCATGCAACCGCAACTTGTATTTCAGGCCGCGCGGCGCTCCAATCCGGAGGCGGAGGGAGAGTGTGAGTAACGACGGTCCCCAGGCGAGTTCCCGGCCCCTGCCCGATTTCGATGCCGGCAAGATGACGCTGCTCGGCCACGACCTGCGCGCGGCCGTGTCCGACATCATTGGTGGATTGCGGCTCATCGACCATGCAAGCGTCGACGAAGCGACCTGGCTGCAACTCGAACGCGTGCGCGCCTCGGGGGAAATCCTCGCCCGGCTGCTCGAACAGGGGCTGGCGCAGCTTCTCGGCGAGGACGACTATGCCGCGACCCATCCGGCAAACCTGCAGATGCCGCGGTTCCTCTACGACATCGAGATGCGCTGGTCGGGCCGGGCGAGCGAGAAGGGGCTCGGCTTCCGGATGACCGTGGCCGACGACGTGCCGGCCGTCCTCACCCTCGACCGGATCGCGCTGGAACGCGTCCTCGCCAACCTTCTGTCGAACGCGATCAAGTATACCGACACCGGCACCGTGATGCTCGACGTGACCATGGCGGCGACCGGCGCGCTCAGGCTGTCGGTCACCGACGAGGGACCGGGGTTCTCGTCCGAGGCGCTCGCACGGCTCTTCGAGTTCCAGGGCCGGCCCGAGGGCACGTGCAAGCCCGGCGAGGGCCTCGGGATGCACATTACCCGCCACATGGCGGGCCAGCTCGGCGGAACGATCAGCGTCGAGAACCTCGCAGCCCGGCGCGGGGCGCGCGTGACACTCGACCTGCCGCCGGAAACCTGGACGATCGCGCCCCCCGAGCAGGCGGTGGAACTGCCCGACCTCAGCCGCACCAAGGTTCTCGTGGCGGAGGACAACCCGACAAACCAGACCATCATCAGCCACATGCTGGCCCGGATGGGCGCGCAATACGAGATCGCCGACGACGGGGTCGAGGCGCTGCGCTGGCTGGAACGCGAAAGCTTCGACCTAGCACTCATCGACATCGAGATGCCGCGGATGAACGGAATCGACGTCATCCGGACCCTGCGCGCCAACGGCAATGGCCACCGGCGGCCGCACATGCCCGTCATCGCCATCACCGCCTATGTGCTGCGCGCCAACCGCGATGCGATCTATGCCGCCGGGGCGGACGCGATCCTGGCCAAGCCGCTCGCCGGGCTCGAGACCTTCGGGCTCGCGATCGCCAGCGCCCTCGGCCGGCGACAGGACCCCGGCGTCGAGGAGGTCGCCGCGGCCGGGGCCGAGGAAACCTTCGACCGCGCCACCTTCGACCGCCTGATCGAGGTCGCCGGACCCGAGTCGGCGCTCGAGCTCCTCGACCGGCTCGCGTCGGACCTCGGGAAATGCGAGCGCGGCCTCGGCGCCGGACTCGCCGGCCAGGATCTCGCCGCGGTGCGCGCCGATACGCATGTGCTCATCGCACTGGCCGGCGCGGTCGGGGCGGTGCGGCTCCAGACCCTCGCCCAGGCGCTGAATGCGGCGGCGCACCGGCGCGATCCGTCCGCCTTCGAGCGCTTCGGTGCGGAGGCCATGGCCCAGCTCGGCCGGCTGATCCGCTTCGTGACCGAGGAACGCGCGCGGCGCGGAGAGGCCGCATGACCTCGCCGCCGCTGCTTCTGATCGAGGACACGCCGTCCCTGCAACTCGTCTACCAGTCGGTCCTCCGCTCCGCCGGCCACTCGGTGCAATGCTCCGACGACGCGGCCTCCGGCCTCGCCGCGTTCCGGACGCTCGAACCGCCGGTGGTGCTTCTCGACCTGATGCTGCCCGACCGCGACGGGCTCGACCTGATGGGGGAAATGCTCGCGCTCCGCCCGGAAACGCGCGTCATCGTCATCACCGCCAACGGCTCGATCAACAAGGCCGTCGCGGCGATGCGGGCGGGGGCCCACGAGTTTCTCGTCAAGCCCTTCGACGAACAGCGCTTCCTCGCCGCGATCGACAATGCGCTCGCCGACACCCGGCGCGGCGGCGCGGCGGCGCCGCCCCCGCGCGCGGCACAGGCACCGGGCAACTTCATCGGCACCTCCGAACCGATGATCGAGGTCTATGCCAAGATCCGCTCGGTCGCCCGCTCCATGGCGACGGTCTTCATCACCGGCGAAAGCGGCACCGGCAAGGAGCTTTGCGCCGAGGCGGTGCACGACCTGTCGAACCGCGCCAGCGCTCCCTTCGTGCCGCTCAACTGCGGGGCCATCCCGACGGAACTGCTGGAATCCGAGGTCTTCGGCCACGTCAAGGGCGCCTTCACCGGGGCCATATCCGACAAGCCCGGTGCGGCGGCGGCGGCCGACGGCGGCACCCTCTTCCTCGACGAGATCTGCGAGCTTGACCTGAACCTCCAGACCAAGCTCCTGCGCTTCCTGCAAACTTCGACGATCCAGCCCGTCGGCGCCACCCGGTCGCGAAAGGTCAATGTCCGCATCGTCTGCGCCACGAACCGCGATCCCCTGCAGGAAGTCCGCCGCGGCCGGTTCCGCGAGGACCTCTATTACCGGCTCCACGTCGTCCCGATCCACATGCCACCCCTGCGCGACCGCGGCAGCGACGTGGTGACGCTCGCCGAGGCCGCCCTCGCGCGCTTCGCCCGGGAGGAGGGGCGGCAGTTCCAGAGCCTCGACGCCGATGTGAAGGCGCTCTTCCAGCGGCTCGACTGGCCGGGCAACGTCCGCCAGCTTCTCAACGTCATGCGCCATGTCGTCGTGCTCAATGACGGGCCGGCCGTGACCCGTGCGATGCTGCCGGCCGAGCTGGTGTCGGGGCCGGAGGCGCCCCGGCGCGCCGCGCCCCCGCAGCAGAAATCGGACCTGCCCCTCGACGGGCTCATCGGCCGCACCATGGCCGAGATCGAGAGGCTGGTGATCGAGGAGACGATCGCCCGCCACGCGGGCTCCGTGCCGAAGGCCGCGCGGATGCTCGACGTCTCGCCCTCGACGCTCTACCGCAAGATGGAAGCCTGGAAGACCAGGGCCTGACCCATCACACGAATTGCTCGCGCGTCAGCCGCTCCTCGAGCCCGTGGCCCGGGTCGAAGAGGATGCGATGGCGGATCGAGGTGTCGGACTGGACCTCGACCGAGACCACGTCGCGCACCGACTTGCCATCGGCATCCGCCATCACCGGGCGCTTGGCCGCTTCCAGCACGTCGAAGCGCACATGTGCCGATTTCGGCAGGATCGCGCCCCGCCAGCGGCGCGGCCGGAAGGCGGCCATCGGCGTCAGCGCCAGCACCTCGGCGCCGATGGGCAGGATCGGCCCGTGGGCCGAATAGTTGTAGGCCGTCGATCCCGCCGGCGTGGAGACGAGCGCCCCGTCGCAGACAAGCTCCTCCATCCGCACCTTGCCATCGATGGTGATCCTCAGCTTCGCCGCCTGCGGACCGGCGCGCAGGAGCGAGACCTCGTTGATCGCCAGCGCCTCGTGGAGCCGGCCTCCGGACGTGACCGCCTTCATCGCGAGCGGGTTGATGACCTCTTCCTCCGCCGCCTCGAGGCGTCCGATGAGTCCCTCCTCGGCGTATTCGTTCATCAGGAAGCCGATGGTGCCGCAGTTCATGCCGTAGACCGGAAGGTTCCGGGCCTGCGTGCCGTGCAGCGTGTTCAGCATGAAGCCGTCGCCGCCGAGCGCCACGATGACCTCGGCCTCGTCGAGCGGAACCGCCCCGTAGACGGCGCCGAGCCTGGCGAGCGCCTCCTGCGCAATCTCGCTGTCGCTCGCCAGAAACGCGATCTTCGTTGCCGCACGCACCGCATTCCTCCGGCTGCCCGGACCTTTGTCCCTCGCCCGGCGCGGCTTGACAAGCCCGTCGCGGAGGCGCGGCGGGGGCAGAAACATGTCCGCCCGGGACTACCGGCTTCGCCCGGATGCGGAATCCGGTCGCATTCTTCCTTTCCGCACGCGCCCCGCTCGGCTAAAGAGCCTCACCTACGCCCGGCCTCAGGAGATCGCTCATGCCCGCCACCCGCGACACCGGTTTCTTCACTGAAAGCCTCGCCTCGCGCGACCCCGAAGTCTTCAAGTCGGTCAGCGACGAGCTGGGCCGCCAGCGCGACGAGATCGAGCTCATCGCATCCGAGAACATCGTCTCGCTCGCCGTGCTGCAGGCGCAGGGCTCGGTGATGACGAACAAGTACGCCGAGGGCTACCCGGGCAAGCGCTACTACGGCGGCTGCCAGTTCGTCGACGTGGCCGAGACGCTGGCGATCGAGCGGGCGAAGCAGCTCTTCGGCTGTGCCTACGCCAACGTGCAGCCGAACTCGGGCAGCCAGATGAACCAGGCGGTGTTCCTGGCGCTCCTGAAGCCCGGCGAGACCTTCATGGGCCTCGACCTCAACTCCGGCGGCCACCTGACCCACGGCTCGCCGGTGAACATGTCGGGCAAGTGGTTCAACGTGGTCTCCTACGGCGTGCGCCAGCAGGATCAGCGCCTTGACATGGACGCGGTCCGCGAAAAGGCACGCGCGGCGAAGCCAAAGCTGATCATCGCCGGCGGCACCGCCTATTCGCGCGTCTGGGACTGGGCCGCGTTCCGCGAGATCGCCGACGAGGTGGGAGCCTATCTCATGGTCGACATGGCCCATATCGCCGGCCTCGTCGCCGGTGGCCAGCATCCCTCACCCCTTCCCCATGCCCATGTCGTCACGACGACCACGCACAAGTCGCTGCGCGGCCCGCGCGGCGGCATGGTCCTGACGAACGACGAGGAGATCGCCAAGAAGGTCAACGCCGCAGTGTTCCCCGGGCTTCAGGGCGGCCCGCTGATGCACGTCATCGCGGCCAAAGCCGTGGCCTTCGGCGAGGCGCTCCGGCCCGAGTTCAGGGACTACGCAGCACAGATCGTTAAGAACGCCCGGGCCATGGCCGACGAACTCATGAAGGGGGGCATCGACATCGTCTCGGGCGGGACCGACAACCACCTGATGCTCGCCGACCTCCGGCCCAAGAAGGTGACCGGCAAGGCGACCGAGGTAGCTCTTGGCCGCGCCCATATCACCTGCAACAAGAACGGCGTTCCCTTCGACCCCGAAAAGCCCTTCGTGACCTCCGGCATCCGGCTCGGCACGCCTGCGGGCACCACCCGCGGGTTCGCGGAGCCCGAGTTTCGGCAGATCGCCCGGCTGATCGTCGAGGTGGTGGACGGGCTCGCCGCGCACGGCGACGAGGGCAATGCTGCGGTCGAGGCCAAGGTCCGCGCCGAGGTCAAGGCGCTCTGCGCCCGCTTCCCGCTCTATCCGGGCATGTGAGATGCCCCGCGCCGGCCTCCGGATGCCTCCGGCGGCCGGCACCGCCTTCCGGCGCGGTCAGATGAAGCCGCGCCAGAGCAGGAGCGCCAGCACCAGCACCGCCGTCACGGCGATCCCTGTCGCAAAGCCGGTGAGGATCTCCAGCAGGATCGCCTTGCGCCGGGCCGAGCGGCCGAGTGGCTTCAGGTAACGCACGCAGGCATCGTAGGCATCCGCGATGCGCTGGTGATCGAGCTGCATCTGCAGCCGCGGCACCGCTGATTGTTCGGCCGACCGCGCCAGGAATTCCGCCTCGCGCCGCACCTTCCGGGGCAGGAAACGGCCCCCCCGCCGGAGCTTGTCGCCAAGCCCCTGGCCGCGGATGCGCAGCCGCGCCTCCATAAGCTCGGCCACCCGCCCCGCCATCTGCTGAACACTGACGCCGCTCATCATACCCCCGCACGTGAAGAATACTGCGCCGCGGCGCCTGTCGCAACGTCACTGGAAGCCCGCGCCCGGCCGCGCTAGACAGGCACATGCTCAGCCATACCGACATCGGCGCGTCCGGCCGCCTGCCGCCCCTTCTCATCGTCCACGGCCTCTTCGGATCCGCCCGGAACTGGGGCGCCATAGCCAAGCGCCTCTCGGACGACCGCCGCGTCGTCACCGTGGACATGCGCAACCACGGATCCAGTTTCCGGGCCGCGAGCCAGTCCTATCCCGACATGGCCGGCGACCTCGCCCAGGTCATCGAGACCATCGGCGCGCCGATGGACGTGCTCGGCCATTCGATGGGCGGCAAGGCCGCGATGCAGCTGGCGCTCACGCAGGGCGAACTGATCGACCGGGTCGTCGTCGCCGACATTGCCCCCGTGGCCTACGGCCACAGCCAATCCCACCTCGTCCGGGCCATGCGCGGGCTCGACCTCCGGGACCTTTCCGCGCGATCGGAGGCCGACCGCCGCCTTGCCGCGACCGTGGAGGACGCCGGCGTGCGGGCCTTCCTCCTCCAGTCGCTCGACCTCAAGGCCGACCCGCCCGCCTGGCGGCTCAACCTCGACGTGCTGGAGCGCGAGATGGACAGGATCACCGGCTGGCCCGGCACCGAGGGGCGCTTCGACGGCCCCGCCCTCTTCCTCTCGGGGGCCTTGTCGGACTATGTCCGGCCGGAACACCGGGAAGGGATCAAGCACTTGTTTCCAAATGCGAAATTCGCCAGGATTCCTGGTGCGGGGCACTGGCTCCACGCCGAGCGCCCGCGGGAGTTCGAGGCGGCGGTGCGGGCGTTCCTGGAACGCCCCTCAGGCGGCTGAGAGGTTCTTCGCGACGATCCAGGCGACCGGGACCGCGACGAGGAAGCCGGCGATGGCGGCGACGATGATGCTCTTGAAATCGAAGAGATTCATGGTCAGCGCCGCGACGATGGCGGAGCCCGCGAGCGTCGCGCCCGCGAGCGTGTAGATGATGAGGAAGAGCCGGAACATCGGAGCGGTCCCTTGCAGCACGCGCGTTTTCCGCTTTGCCTATAAGCATTTACGGGTCACTGCGCCTTGATCTGGATCATCCCCGGCAGTCGAGGGCGAACCTCGCGACGCCGGTGTCGCCGGGGATCTTCGTGGTCATGGAGTTCGCGATCACGCGGCAGCCCGTCGCCACCTCCGCCGCCTCGGCCATGAGCGCGGGAACACGGGCGCGTGCGGGGCGGGCGAGATAGCCCATGCGCACCACCTCCACCTCGCTACCAGTCTGAAAGACAACGAAATCCACCCCCCCGCGCGTGACCTCGGAGCGGACGGACCCGAACATGTCGGGGGCGGGCGAGGCGCCGCAGGCGGCGAGGAGAAGGAGGGCGGGGACCATGCGCATGGCGCGATCCTCGGCGGTCGGGGTTAACGGGGCGTTAACGCCCTCCGTCGCCGGGCCCGCGTCGGTTTCGCGTCGGTTTTCCGTCGGTTTCCTGTCGGGCGTCCGTCCCGGCAGCGCCGCGCCGCCGGCCCGGCGCCGCGGCCGGAACCCCGGCCTTGAAAGCCGCGTTGGGTCGCGACACTATCGACGTGACGCATGATCCGGAGTTGCCCATGATCCGCCTGACGCTCCCCCTCCTCGCGCTGCTGACGCTCGCCGCCTGCGAGACGGTGAAAGGCGCGGGCCGCGACCTGCAATCCGCGGGCGCGGCCATCAGCACGGAAGCCGCGCAGGCGCAATCGTCGATGTGACCCGACGGGCTCAGCCGCCGGTGCGCCGCGCCGCCGCGACGGCCGAGGTGCCGATGACGGCACCGGGCGTGCCCGAGGGCACGAAAAGCGCCGCCGGGACTTCCGGGCGGAATGCCTTCTTCGGGTTCTGCCCGGCCCAGAGCGCATAGGCGCCGACCACCACGGCGACGACAAAGAGAAGCCGATCCATCCGAAACCTCCCCTCCGAAAGGTTGCTTCCGGGCGCGGAGTATCGCGCGGGAATGGGGCGGTTTTTGGACCATGCGCCCGGCGCGCCGCGCGCGCCGGGGCCTTGCCGGTCCGTTCGGGCCCCGCGGTTCGTGCCCGACTTGCCGGCCTTTCGGGTGGGGCCGCTCAGTTCGGCGCAGTGTATTTCATCGAGATCGCCCCCGCGGCCTTCTGCGCCTCGAGGAACTCTGCAGAGGTGAAGCACTGAACGGTCTTGAGCCCCGTGACCGCGCCCGAGGCACCGGCGACCATCAGCGCCGCCAGCATCTTCGTCATGTCGCTCGCCGTGACCCGCATGATGAAGTCGGTGTCTCCGGTCGTGAGGTAGTATGCCTCCAGCTTGCCCCCCGCCGCGGCGATCAGCGCGCCGGTAGCCTTCTCGCGATCGCTCGGATGGGCGATCATGCCTTTCATGGCGGCGGCCGTATAGCTGCCGGTTATGATGTACTGCGCCATTTTCTGGTCCCTCCCGGGCGGGCACGCGTGCGCCGGCCCGCGGAGCTGCGGGCCGATCCCCCGAGACCCACCCTGACCGAAATGTAGCACGAATCGGGCAGGCCGGGAGACTGCCGGCCCGCCGGTCAGGAAGCGACCGGATCGGCCGCGAGGGCCTCGGCGATGCTGTCGAGCACGCGGCCGGCCTCGGCCGGGTCGAAATCAGTGCCGTAGCGCTTGCGCACGCCCATGTCGGAGAGGAGATGGTAGCGCACGGCCGTCACCCCGTGGCGGGCGAGGCAGTTCTTCACGCAGGCGAGCGCGCAGCCGTCGAGCGCGATGATGGGGCGGCCGGACGTCGCGATGCGCACGAGCTTCGGCACGTCGCCGCCGACGCCCGCAATGCAGGACATCTCGGCCAGTCCCCGGCGGTCGAGCTGGATGGCCACATGATTGGCCATCTGCGCGGCGCTGGAACAGCCCGAACAGGAATAGACGAGCGGCAGGTCGGCGCGCGATGCCATCGGAGGCCCCCTTGGGTCGAATCGGGTGTCGGCTACTCTTGCGGCGAGGGGCGGCAGGGCGTCCACGACGCGAATTGTCGCGGGTAAGATACCGTTGCCGCGCCGGAACATGGGGCACGGTCGGGCGGGGCGTCCGGCACCGTCGCGCGGGACCGCCGGTTGCAAAGACGGCCAGCATCGCCCAGATTTGCCGCGCCACTCGCGAAGGAGGCCCCCATGCCCACCGTCACCGGCGGCTGCCTCTGCGGCGCGGTCCGGCTTGCCGCAACCGGCGAGCCCTGGCGCGTCGGCCTGTGCCATTGCCTCGACTGCCGCAAGCACCACGGCGCACTCTTCCACGCCTCGGCGATCTTCCCGGAAACCGCCGTGACGGTCACGGGCGAGACGCGCGCCTTCCGGGGCCGGCACTTCTGCCCGCTTTGCGGCTCGCCGGTCTTCGGCCGTTCGGGCGACGAGGTGGAGGTGAACCTCGGCACGCTCGACGCGCCCGACCAGTTCCGGCCGACCTACGAGCTCTGGACCGTCCGGCGCGAGAGCTGGCTGCCACCCTTCCCGCTGCGCAGCAGCTACGGGCGCAACCGCGAGACGACCGTCCGGACCGAGGACTGACGGGCGGCGGACTGACGTGCGGCGCGGACGCCCCGGCTCAGCGCTGGAGTCTCTGCAGGTAGTTGGCGAGGGCGACGAGGTTCGCCGGGGTCGGCGTCGCCACCCCGTCGCCCGCGTCGTAGAGGACGACGGGGCCCTCCTGCAGCGCCACCCCGAGTTCCGGCATGACCGAGGCGCGGTCGCCGCGGCGGGTATAGCCGTCGATCACCGACATGACCCGCGTCGTCGGGAAGGTGCCGCCGTTGCGCGCGGCGATCCCGGTGAGGTCGGCCGGCGGATGATCGAGCCCCGCGGCAGCCGGCCCGTCGCCCCGGCCCGAAGCGCCGTGGCACGAGAGGCAGAAATCCTCGTAGAGCGCCCTGCCCGAGACCTGCCGCTCCGGTGCGCAGGCGGACAGCGTGAGCCCGAGCAGAGCCAGCGTGACGATCCCGATGCGGTTCATGGCGCCCCTCCCTGGCCGTTCCGTCACTCTGCCCCGCGCGAACCGACAGGGCAACCCGATCACTCCGCCGCCTGGATCGCGGCGAGGTAGTCGGTCAGCGCCAGCACCCGCGCCGAGGTGATCACCGGCGTCCCGTCCGGCGCGTCTGCGGCGGCGGCATCGTCGGCGAAGAGCGCGCCGAAAAGCGGCATCGGCCCGCCGTGCCCCCTCAGCCCGGTTCGCCCGTCAATGAGATGGACGACCTTCAGCCACGGGAATTCGCCGCCGTTGCGCGCCGCGATCCGGGTAAGATCCGGCACCGGGATGCTGATGAGCTCGGCCATCGGGCCGTCGCCCTTCGCCTCTGCCCCGTGACAGGCGGCGCAGGCCCCGGCGAAGGTCGTCCGGCCGAGTTCGAGGTCCGCGGCGGCGGCTTCAGACGCGACAAGCGCAACGAGCGACAGGGCAAGAGCGGTGGTTCTGGGCATCCTCGGTCTCCATTTGCGCTGCGATCCTCTGCCCGAACGGGGTGTGCCGCCTTGATCCGGATCAGATGCGCGGATCACAGGATCCGCCCGGCGTCGAGCCGCACCACCCGGTCCATCCGCGCGGCGAGGTCGAGGTTGTGGGTGGCGATCAGCGCGGCAAGTCCGGTCCCCCGGACAAGCTCCATCAGCACGCCGAAGACCTGCTCGGCGGTCGCGGGGTCGAGGTTGCCGGTAGGCTCGTCGGCGAGAAGGAGCTTCGGCGCGTTGGCAAGCGCGCGGCAGAAGGCCACGCGCTGCTGCTCCCCACCCGAAAGCGCGGCCGGCCGATGATCGGCCCGCCCGGCCACGCCGACGCGCGCCAGCAATTCCCGTCCCCGCGCCTCGGCCGCCGCCTTAGGCACGGCATTGGCAAGCTGCGGCAGGACGATGTTCTCGAGCGCGGTAAACTCCGGCAGGAGGTGGTGGAACTGGTAGACGAAGCCGACCTCGCCCCGCCGCGCCTCGGTCCGCGCCCGGTCCGGGAGGCCGGTCATCTGCCGGCCGGAGATGGCGACCGTGCCCTCGTCGGCGGTATCGAGCAGTCCGGCGATATGGAGGAGCGTGGATTTCCCCGCGCCGGAGGGCGCCACCAGCGCGACCACCTCGCCGCGTCCGACCGCGAGGTCGAGCGCGGACAGCACACGGACCTCGCCCGGCGTGCCCTTCAGGTAGGCTTTCGAGATGCCGCGAAGCTCCAGCACCGGCTCACTCATAGCGCAGCGCCTCCACCGGGTTCATCCGCGCCGCGCGGCGCGCCGGAAAGATCGTGACGACGAAGGACAGGATCAGCGACAGCGCCACCGCCCGGCCCACGTCCCAGGCCCTCAGTTCCGCCGGCAGCCGGTAGATGCCGCGGATCGAGGGGTCCCAGGCGCCGCCGCCGGTCAGCCAGTTCACGAAGGACATGATGCCGTCGATGTTCCAGGCGATGAGACAGCCGAGGAGCACGCCGGCGATGGTGCCAAGGACGCCGGTGAATGCCCCGCAGAGGAAGAAGACCCTGAGCACCGAGCCCTCCGTCAGCCCCATCGTCCGAAGGATGCCGATGTCGCGCCCCTTGTTCTTCACCAGCATCACGAGGCCCGAGGTGATGTTCATGGCGGCGATCAGCACGAGGATCGAGAGGATCACGAACATCACGTCGTCCTCGATCTTGAGCGCGTTCAGGAAGGCGCCGGAGGCATCGCGCCAGGTCCAGATCAGCGTCCCCTCGCCCCCCGCCGCCAGAAGCGGCAGCGTGTAGTCGTCGATCTTCTCGGGGTCGGCCACGAAGACCTCGATCTCGTCCGCCCCCGCCTCGCGGTTGAAGAAGCTCTGCGCCTCGGCATAGGGCATGTAGATGCGGGTCCGGTCGATGTCCCAGCGCCCGGCGGTGAAGACGTAGACGACCTCGTAGGCATTCACGCGGGGGCTGGTGCCGAAGGCGGTCCTGGCGCCGCTCGGCTGGATGAGCTTCACCACGTCGCCCGGCCCGAGACCGAGTTCGCGGGCGATGCCGGAGCCGATGGCGATCCCCTCCCCGAACCTGGAGATGTCGCCGAGCGAGTCCTCCGACCCGGCCACGCGCGGGATCGCTTTCAGGTCCTCGGGCGTGATGCCGTAGACCTCGGCGACGTTCGACCGCTCGTTCGCGGTGACCATCGCCTGCCCGCGGATGACGGGCGCCGCGCGGGTGACGCCCGGGATGGCGCGGATCTGCTCGGCGAGCCTGTCCGCATCCACGATGGCCCGCGTCGCCACGCCGTTCTCGTCGAGATAGGTCGCGCGCGACACCGCGACATGGGCGTTGGCGCCGAGGATCGTGTCGACGAACTCGGCCCGGAAGCCCGCCCTGACGGCCATCGTCGCCACCAGCGCCATCACCCCGAGCGTGACGCCGACGAGGCTGATCCAGGTCATCACGCTGACGCCCCCCTCGGCGCGGCGGGCGCGCAGGTAGCGCCAGGCGATCATGAACTCGAAGGGGGAAAAGGGCGCGGTGCGGCCTGCCACGTCTGCTCCTGTTTTTTTGTTGGCGCGACATTGCGCCGGCGCCCGCAGCGGGTCAAGCCGATGGTCGCCGCGCCCGGGTGGCGCCTATCCCGCTATCTTCCGCAGCGCCAGCCGCGCGGCGTCCAGCGGCGCCTCCGCGCCGAACATCCTGACCGCCGCCCAGACACCTTCGATAAGCAGGAAGACCGCCTCGGCGGTCTGCCTCGGCGCGGCCTCCCCCTGCGCCCGCGCCAGCCGCTCAAGCTCTCCAAGCACCCGCCACTTCGCCTCGGCCGCCGCTACATGCGCGGGATGGCCGGGGTCGGAGAATTCCGCTGCGGTGACCTGAAAGGTGCAGCCGAGGCAGCTTTCCTCGGCCGCCACCCCGATCATCGCCTCGGCATAGGCCAGAAGCGGCCGGGGGCCGTCGTCCGGCGGCGCCGCCGCCGCGGTCAGCGCCTCGGCCCGCCTCACCCAGGCGACGATCAGGTCGTCCTTTGACGGAAAGTGCTTGTAGAACGTGGCTTTCGCTACCCCCGCCTCGGCGATCACCCGGTCCACGCCGATCGCACGAAAGCCCTCGCGGTAAAATAGCGGCCCGGCGGTATTGAGGATGCGTTCGCGCGCCGACGGCGGCAATTCCGCCACCGGGGCGCCTGCACGGGCGGAGTCGCTTGACATGTAGACAGACCTGTCTGTATTTATCGTCCAAAGATAGACGAACCTGTCTGTCCATACCATGTGGAGGCACCCATGAAAATAGCGATGCTCGGCGGCGGGATGGTCGGACAGACGCTTGCCGGCAAACTGCTCTCCAACGGCCACGAGGTGACCATCGGCATCCGCTCGGCCAGCGCGGCCGAGCTGGCAAAGCCGCGGAACTACGCCGACACGCTGACGGACTGGCAGGCGCGCACCGGTGGCCGCGTGGCCACCTTCGCAGAAGCGGCGGCCGCGGCGGATCTGGTCTTCAACGCCACCAGCGGGCTCGTCTCGCTCGCCGCGCTGGCGGCTGCCGGGGCGGAGAACCTAGCCGGCAAGGTGCTGATCGACGTGGCCAACCCGCTCGATTTCTCCCACGGCATGCCGCCGTTCCTGCCGGCGGCGCTGAGCGAGCGGACCTCGCTCGGCGAGGAAATCCAGCGGGCCTTCCCCGCGGCGCTGGTGGTGAAGGCGTTCAACACCGTCTCGGCCCCGGTGATGGTCCAGCCCGCGCTGGTGCCCGGGGTGGAGCTTCTCATCGCCGGCAACTCGGCCGAGGCCAAGGCTCGGGTCGCCGCATTCGCCCGCGACGAATTCGGCTGGTCGGGCGTGGTCGATCTCGGCGACATCGCCGGGGCGCGCGGCACCGAGCACCTGATGCCGCTCTGGCTCCGGCTCTTCCTCCAGGGCAACTCGCCCCTCGTCGCGCTGAAGGTGATCCGCGGCTGAGGTCCGCGGGCCACTCAGCGCCCGGCGTAGATCGCCGCGATCCGGTCCACCGCCGCCTCGGGGCTCATCTCCTCGCTCTCGCCGGTCCGGCGCGAGGTCAGTTCCACCTTGCCGGCGGCCAGCCCGCGCGGGCCGACGGTGATCCGCCACGGCAGGCCGATCAGGTCCATCGTGGCGAATTTCGCCCCCGCCCGCTCGTCGCGGTCGTCGTAGAGCGGCTCCAGCCCCGTCGCCTTCAGCGCCGCATAGAGCGCGCCGCAGGCCGCGTCCGCCGCCCCGTCGCCCTGCTTGAGGTTGACGATCCCGACCGGGAAGGGGGTGACGCCCTCGGGCCAGATGATGCCCTTGTCGTCGTGGCTCGCCTCGATGATCGCGCCGAGAAGCCGGCTGACGCCGATCCCGTGCGATCCGCCATGGATCGGCACCCGCTCACCCTTCTCGTTCACTACGGTCGCGCCCATCGGCTCGGAATACTTGGTGCCGAAATAGAATATCTGCCCCACCTCGATGCCCCGGCCGACCTTGCGATGCGCCTCGGGCACGGTCTCGAACATCGCCGGATCGTGTGTCTCGTCGGTGCGGGCGTAAAGCGTGGTGAACTCTTCGCAGACCTTTGCCACCTGGCCCCGGTCGTCGTAGTCGATTTCACGCGCCCCGAGCTTCAGCTGCGTCACCCGGTCGTCGTAGAAGACCTCGCTCTCGCCCGTCGAGGCGAGCACCAGGAACTCGTGCGTGTTGTCGCCGCCGATCGGCCCCGAGGCCGCCCGCATCGGGATCGCCGTCAGCCCCATCCGCTCGTAGGTCCGGAGGTAGCTCACCATGTGGCGGTTGTAGGCGTGCAGCGCCGCTTCCTTGTCGATGTCGAAGTTGTAGCCGTCCTTCATCAGGAACTCGCGCCCCCGCATGACGCCGAAGCGCGGCCGGATCTCGTCGCGGAACTTCCACTGGATGTGGTAGAGCGTCATCGGCAGCGACTTGTAGCTTTCGACATGGGCGCGGAAGATATCGGTGATCATCTCCTCGTTCGTGGGCCCATAAAGCATGTCGCGCTCGTGCCGGTCGCGGATCCTGAGCATCTCCTGCCCGTAGTCGTCGTAGCGCCCCGACTCGCGCCAGAGATCGGCGGGCTGGAGCGTCGGCATCAGCAGCGGGATATGGCCCGCGCGCTGCTGTTCCTGGTGCACGATCTCCTCGATCCGCCGCAGCACGCGGAAGCCGAGCGGCAGCCAGGAATAGATGCCCGCTGCCTGCTGCTTGATCATGCCGGCGCGCAGCATGTAGCGGTGCGAGACGATCTGCGCCTCGGCGGGATTTTCCTTCAGCACGGGCAGGAAATAACGGGAAAGGCGCATCGCGTTTCGGTCCTCAGGGTGCGGTCGCCCCCGGATATGCGAAACCCCGGCCTCAAGCAAGCCGCGGCCGCGGTCCGGCCGGGGCGCGTTCGCCGGATCAGCCGTCGAGGAGCGCGCGGGCGGCCGCGCGGGCGGCCTCGGTGACGTTCTCGCCCGCCAGCATCCGGGCGATCTCGTCCACCCGCTCCCCCTGGGCGAGCGCCGTGACGGTGGAGGTCGTCCGGCCATGGTCCACCCGCTTCTCCACCCGCCAGTGGTGGGCGCCGCGGGCGGCGACCTGCGGCGAGTGGGTGACGACGAGGATCTGCGCCCCCGCGGCCAGCCGTTCGAGCCTGCGGCCCACAGCGTCCGCCGTGGCGCCGCCGACGCCGCGGTCGATCTCGTCGAAGATCATCGTCACCGGCTCACCGCCCCTGGCGAGACAGACCTTGAGCGCGAGGAGGAAGCGCGAAAGCTCGCCCCCCGACGCGATCCGGTCGAGCGGCCCCGGGGCCGCGCCGGGGTTCGTGGCGACGGTGAATGCGACCCGGTCGCGCCCCTCGGGGCCGGGATCGGCCGGCGTGATCACCGTCACGAAATGCGCGCGCTCCATCTTCAACGGTGCAAGCTCGTCGAGGATCGCCCGGTCGAGCCGGGCGGCGGCCTCTGCGCGCAGGGTGCCGAGCCTTTGCGCTTCGGCCGCGTAGCGCGACTCCGCCTCCGCCCGCCGCGCCCGGAGCGCCTTCAGGTCCGCCGCGCCGCCGTCGAGAAGGCCGAGCTTTTCGCGCATCGCCGCGGCGAAGGCGCCGAGGTCGTCGGCTGCCACCGCATGCTTGCGCGCCGCCGCGCGGATCGCGAAGAGCCGCTCCTCCACGGCTTCGAGGTGGCGAGGATCGTGGTCGAGCCCTTCAAGCGCGCGCTCGACGCCCTGGCTCGCCTCGCCCAGTTCGGTCAGCGCCCGGCCAAGCGCCGCGAGCGGCTCGTCGAGAAGCCCCTCGGCCTTCGGCGCGGCCGCGTCGAGCCAGCGGACGACGTCGCCCATGAGCCCTTCCGCCCCCTCCGGCCCGAGCGCCTGGAAGGCGCGCCCGACGTC
>NZ_WBUS01000228.1 GCF_008933605.1 Albidovulum sp. | reverse complement strand
GGCTTCGGCTCCAGCACCATCGCCGGCTGCAGGGGCTCGGCAAGCCGGCGGCGCGGCGCCGGGACCTCGGCCGTCGCCGGGACCGCGTCGATGCCGGTCGCCACGACCGAGACGCGCATCATGCCTTCCATCGCATCGTCGAGCGTGGAGCCGACGATGATGTTGGCGTCGGGGTCCACTTCCTCGCGGATGCGGTTCGCCGCCTCGTCGAGTTCGAAGAGCGTCAGGTCGGTGCCGCCGGTGACGTTGATGAGAACGCCCTTGGCGCCTCTGAGGCTGATCTCGTCCAGGAGCGGGTTGGCGATGGCCTTCTCGGCGGCCTGGATGGCGCGGTCGTCGCCGCTCGCCTCGCCGGTGCCCATCATCGCCTTGCCCATCTCGTCCATCACCGCGCGGACGTCGGCGAAGTCGAGGTTGATGAGGCCGGGGCGCACCATCAGGTCGGTCACGCCCTTGACCCCCTGGTAGAGCACGTCGTCGGCCATCGCGAAGGCCTCGGTGAAGGTGGTCTTCTCGTTGGCCAGCCGGAAGAGGTTCTGGTTGGGGATGATGATGAGCGTGTCGACCACCTTCTGGAGCGCCTCGATGCCCTCCTCGGCCTGGCGCATCCGCTTCGATCCCTCGAACTGGAACGGCTTGGTGACGACTCCCACGGTCAGCACGCCGAGTTCGCGCGCGGCCTGGGCGATGATCGGGGCAGCCCCCGTGCCGGTGCCGCCGCCCATGCCGGCGGTGATGAAGCACATGTGCGCCCCGGCGAGGTGATCGACGATCTCCTCGATCGTCTCCTCGGCGGCCGCGGCCCCGACGGTCGGCCGGGCGCCCGCGCCGAGACCCTCGGTCACCTTCACCCCCATCTGGATGCGCGCCGGCGCGTGGCTCTGCGCCAGCGCCTGGGCGTCGGTGTTCGCCACGACGAACTCCACCCCGTCGAGCTGCTTCTCGATCATGTTGTTGACGGCATTGCCGCCGGCACCACCCACCCCGAACACGGTAATCCGCGGCTTCAGGTCCTCCCGCTCCGTCATCGTCAAATTCAATGCCATTGTTTCCGCCTGTCGTGTCCCCGGCCCAATGTCGGCCACCTTTTCCGCAGTGCCGCGATTTTACTGAGAGTTTCCTTCAAGGTCACGCGAAAAACTCGAAAACACCACAAAATCTGGGGGGTTCCTGATGCCTCTCAGCGGCATTTCGCCGACCTCTCAAGATCGTGTGGTTACCAGTTGTCTTTAAACCATTTCATTGCCCGCCGCAGCGAGCGCGCCGGGTAGCGTTCGGCCGGAATCTCGAAGTCCCACCACTCGTCCTGCGGGTGGGCGGCAAAGAGACAAAGGCCGACGGTTGAGGAAAACGCGGCTCCGGTGGCCGCCTGCGGCAGGCCCTGGACCCGGAGCGGGCGCCCGAGTCGCACGTTCTGGCCGAGGATTCGCGCGGCGAGCCCGTCGAGCCCCGGAATCTGGCTCGCGCCCCCGGTCAGCACGATCTGCTGGCTCGGTAGCTGGTCGAAACCGGCGGCGTCGAGGATGGCGCGCACCTCCTCCAGGATCTCCTCCACCCGCGGACGCATGATGCCGATGAGTTCCGTGCGCGAGACCTTGCGCCGGTCCTTCTCCCAGTCGCCGCAATCGGCGCCGATCTCGATCATCTCGCGGTCGTCCATCCCGGTCGCCTGCACGCCGCCGTGGATCGTCTTGATCCGCTCGGCGGTGGCCAGGGGCACCCGGAGCCCCTTCGAGATGTCTGCGGTGACGTGATCCCCGCCCATGCGGACGCTCTCGGCGAAGATCATGTGTTTCTTGATGAAGATGGAGATTCCGGTGGCGCCGCCGCCCATGTCGATGCAGGCCGCCCCCAGTTCCTGTTCATCCTCGACGAGGCTCGCCAGCCCCGAGACATAGGCCGAGGAGGCGAGCCCCGCGATTTCCAGATCGCAGCGGCGGATGCAGTAGATGAGGTTCTGCACCGCGGCCGTGTCGATCGTGAGCAGGTGCATGTCGGCCGCCAGCCGGTTGCCCACGTGCCCGCGCGGATCGCCGAAGCCGGTGCGGTGGTCGATGGCGAAGTTCACCGGATGGGCATGGAGCGCCTCACGCCCCGGACCGTAGTCGGGCACCTCGCAGGCGGCGAGGACGCGCGCCACGTCCTGCTCGCTCACCTGCCCGTCGCTCAGCTCGATCTCGCCGGCGAGCCCGTAGCTCCGGGGACGGGCGCCGGCGAAGCAGGCGATGACGTGGTCGACCCGCGTCTGCGCCATCTTCTGCGCGGCCTGCACCGCCGTCCTGATCGCACGTTCCGTCTCGGCCATCGCGTCGACCTCGCCGAAGCGCACCCCGCGCGAGCGGGTGGTGGCGGCGCCGATCACCCGGAACTGCGACTGGCCGGCCAGCGCGCCGAGCCCGTCGTCGGGGCCCTCTTCGGCGTTCTCGAACTTCAGCACGAGGCAGGCGATCTTCGACGTGCCCACGTCGAGCACGGCGACGACCCCCCGCTGCAGCGCCGCGCGCCGCATGTTCCGCATCGCCCTCTGGGACTGGTAGAGATCTGTCATGGCCCGGATACCCTCGTCTCACCCTCGACTTCACCCGTCGCCGGCGCCGCAAGCCGGATCGTCGGGCGCATCTCGTTGCGCAGGTCCACGACCGTCAGGTCGCGCCCCAGCATGTCCTCGGCCTGGTCGAGCGCGATGACACGCTGGACCGCCGTTACCGGATCGGCCTCGGGCAGCATTATCCGCTGCTCGCGGTCGAGCACGACGTCCCAGCGCCGCTCGCCCATGCGGACGAGCCCGCGCACGCGGGACTGGACCGGCCGCGCCGCGGCGAGGATCGCCAGCGCCTCGGGGACGGCCTGCTCGGCCCCGTCGCCGGCGATCACCGGCAGGTCGGGGCGCGCGCTGCGGTCAAGCAGGGTCGCCACCCGGTGCCCGGTCGCATCGAGCATCTCGAGCGTGCCGCCCCGCCGCCAGAGCACCGCCGGCACCCTTTCCGTCACGGCCACCTCGAGCACGCCGCCCTTGCGGATGCGCAGCTCGGCCCCCGCCACGGCGTCGATCTGCGCGATCGTCGCCCTCAGCGCCTCGAGGTCGATGCGGAAGGACGAGGCCGGCAGCGCCACCGGCAGCATGCCCCGGATCGCATTGGCCACCGGTTCCGACGCACCGTCGATCGCCATCAGGCTCACCATGAATTCCGGCCGGTTCTCGACGCTCTCGCGCAGCCCGGCCAGCCAGGCCTGCATCGCCGAGCGCCGCCCGGCGTCGCCGAGCCACGCCGCCGTCACCAGGACGATGAGGGCCGAGGGCAGGCCGACCCTGACGGCCTTGCGGAACGCCGGCGTCAGCCAGAGCCGCTCCACCCGATAGGCGAGCCGCGAGGGCGCGGGGTCGCGCTTCTCGCGCCTGAGTTCCTCGCGGTAGCGCCCCGCCGCCCCGCCCCGCCGGCCGATGATCGCCCCTAGCGCCCGCATGAGGCATCCTCCACGATCCAGCGGCAGAGCTCGACGAAGCTCATGCCCACGGCCGCCGCCTGTTCCGGCGCGAGCGAGGTCGGCGTCATCCCCGGCTGGGTGTTGATCTCCAGCAGCACCAGCCCTGCGGCGCCGCGGCTGTCATCCCAGCGGAAATCGCAGCGGCTGAGCCCGCGGCAGCCGACCGCCTCATGCGCCTTCTCGGAAATCTCCAGACAGGCCGCCGTGACCTCGCCCGGAA
>NZ_WBUS01000032.1 GCF_008933605.1 Albidovulum sp. | reverse complement strand
GCATGGGCGTGCGAGAGCGCGGTCTTGGCACGGCCGTCGGCGGTGGTCAGGACCTCCACCGCCATCTCGGCGAGCGTCGGCGTCACAGCGCGCGGGCCGCGGCGAGGACCTCCTCCGCGTGACCCTGCACCTTCACCTTCGGCCAGATGCGCGCGATCCGGCCCGCCCCGTCGATCAGGAAGGTCGTCCGTTCGATGCCCATATAGGTCTTGCCGTACATGCTCTTCTCCACCCAGACACGGTAGCGTTCGCAGGTATCGCCCTGCTCGTCCGAAGCGAGGATCACGCCGAGCCCATGTTTCCGGCAGAACTTGTCGTGGGCCTTCACGCTGTCCTTAGAGATGCCGACCACGACGGTGCCCGCCGCCGCGAACTCGGGCCCGAGCCGGGTGAAGTCGAGCGCCTCCGTCGTGCAGCCGGGGGTGTCGTCCTTCGGGTAGAAGTAAAGGACGATCTTCCGCGGCGCGAGCGCGGACAGCGTCACGGACGCGCCACCGTCGCGGGGCAGGGTGAAATCGGGTGCGGCATCGCCTTCGTTGAGCATCTCTTCGCCATCCTCTCGTTCCAGCGGGCTTTCCGTGTTTTACTCGGGCCTTGGCAAAGATAAAGGGAGGCCGGGCGCCCGCCGCAAGGCGAGAACACAACCGGGCGCGTCCGAGGCAGGGCAGGGGCATGAGCGAGAGCGAGGACAGGTCGGGCGAGGCGGCGGTCGCGCCGCAGCACGTTCGCCATCCCGGCATCTGGTTCGGGGTCGCGCTCGTCGCCGTGCTGATCCTCGCCAACATCGCGCTCGGGCTCACCGGAAAGGTCATCCCGGCGCCGCGCTGGGTGGTCGAGCGGGTGGAGGAGCGGGCCAATGCCGCGCTCGCGGGGGTGGCCTCGACCCGCGTCGGCGGCGTCGAACTGGTGGTGGACCGCAATTTCGTGCCGCACGTCCGGCTGCGGGCGGTGGAGCTTTTCGGCCCCGGCGGGCGGCGGATCGCGCTCCTGCCCGAGCTCCGGACGACGCTGAAGGCGCAGCCCGTCCTGCGCGGCAAGCTCGAACCCCGCAGCGTGTCGATCGTCGGCGCGCAGGTCGCCCTGCGGCGGCTTCAGGACGGCAGTCTCGACGTGGCGCTTGGCCAGGAAGGGACCGGCGCCGCCGCGGCGCTGGAGCCGGCCGAGATCGTCGGCGCGATCGACCGCGCCTTCGAGGCGCCGGCGTTGCGGGGCATCGAGGAAATCTCCATCGAAAGTCTTGACCTCACGCTGCGCGACGACCGCTCGGGCCAGAGCTGGGCGGCGGCGGGCGGTTGGCTGACGCTCGACCAGGACGCGCGCGAGCTTGCGATCGACCTCGGCTTCGCGCTTGAGGAGGCGGGACAGCCGAGGGGCCGCGCCGAGATTGCCTTTGCCTCGATGAAGGGGTCGCCCGAGGCCAGGGTGTCGATGCGCGTCGCAGATGTATCGGCGCGCGACCTTGCCGCGCAGTCGCCCGCGCTCGCCTGGCTCGGCGCGCTCGACGCGCCGATCTCGGGCGCGCTGCAAAGCGGAATATCGGCCGACGGGAGCTATGCGACGCTCGACGGGTCGCTGGAGATCGGTGCCGGCGCGCTGCAACCCACGCCGGGCACCAATCCGGTGCGCTTCGACCGCGCCCGGTTCGAACTGAGCTACGACCCGGCGGCGGCGGCGCTGCGGTTCTCCGACATCGTGGTCGACAGCCCGGCGCTGAAGGTGCGGGCCTCGGCCAAGGCCTGGCTGAAGGATTTCGCCGGCGCCTTTCCGACTTCGCTCGTCGGGCAGATTGCGATCACGGGCCTCGAGGCCGATCCGGAGGGCGTCTTCGCCGACCCGGTCGCGCTCAACCAGGGCGCGCTCGACTTCCGGCTGGGGCTCGATCCGTTCCGGCTCGACCTCGGCCAGCTCGTCCTCCTCGACGGTGGCCAGAAGATCACGGCCCGGGGGCAGTTCGCGGCCGCACCGGCGGGCTGGGAGGTTTCTCTCGACGCCGGGATGGATGCGATCACGAGTGAGCGGCTGCTTGCGCTCTGGCCGGTGGCGGCGGTCCCGAAGACCCGTACCTGGTTGCAGGAAAACGTCGCGACGAGCGAGCTTTTCGACGTGAACGCCGCCTTCCGCCTGTCGCCCGGCTCCGATCCGCATTTCCACCTCGGCTGGGAGTTCCGCGACACCGAGGTGAGGGTGCTGAGGACGCTTCCGCCGATCGAGGATGGCGCGGGCTATGCCAGCATCGACAACTACACCTATACGCTGGTGGTGGATCGCGGCCATGTGACGCCGCCCGGCGGGGGGATCATCGATGTGACGGGGTCCGTCATGACGATCCCGGACCTGCGCATCAAGCCGGCGCCGGCCCGCTTCACGCTGAAGACGGAGAGCACGATCACCGCCGCGCTGTCGCTTCTCGACGAGAAGCCCTTCGAGTTCCTGAAGAAGGCCGGCCGCCCGGTCGACGTCGCCGAGGGGCGGGCGCGGGCGGTGACGCTGCTCGACCTGACACTCGCCCCGAAGATCCGGCCGCAGGACGTCGGCTATCAGGTGACGGCGGAGCTTCTCGACGTGGCCTCGGACCGCGTCGCACCGGGACGCAGGTTGACGGCCGGGCGGCTCCAGCTCAGGGCCGACCGCGCGGGGCTGGAGATCTGGGGGCCCGCGGTGCTGTCGGAGGTGCCGATGGAGCTCCGCTGGCGGCAGGGCTTCGAACCCGCCGACAAGGGCAGGAGCCGGGCCGAAGGCACGATGGAACTGTCGCCCCGCGCGCTCGACGCCTTCTCCGTGGCGCTGCCGAAGGGGTCGGTCGCAGGGACCGGCAAGGGCCGGTTCACGCTCGACCTCGTGCAGGGCGCGGCCCCTGCCTTCCGCCTGACCTCGGACCTCGCCGGCCTCACGCTCAGGATTCCCGAGATCGGCTGGGCGAAGCCCGCCGCGACCACCGGGGACTTCACGCTCGAAGGCGCGCTTGGCAAGCCCGCGCGGATCGACCGGCTGGCACTGTCCGCCGCGGGACTCGATGTCGAGGGCGCGCTCAGCCTCAAGCCCGACGGCGGGCTTGACGCGATCCGGCTTGACAGCGCCAAGGTCGGCGGCTGGTTCGAGGGAAAGGCCGTCCTGACGGGCCAGGGCAGCGGCCGGCCGATCGCGGTCAGCGTCACGGGCGGGCAGGTCGACCTGCGCCGTGCCACCTTCGGCTCCGCCGAGGGCGGTACGGGGGGCGGCCCTCTGACCGTCGCGCTCGACCGGTTGCGGGTGACCGAGGGCATCGCGCTGACCGGGTTCCGCGGCACGTTCACCACCCGGGGCGGGCTGAGCGGCGAGTTCACCGGGCGCGTGAACGGCGAGACGCCGGTTGAGGGTGGGGTGGTCCCGATGTCGGGCCGCACGGCGGTGCGCGTGCGGTCGGAGGACGCGGGCGCCACGTTCCGCGCGGCGGGTCTTTTCGCCCGCGGAGTGGGCGGACGGCTCGACCTCACGCTGCGCCCGTCCGGCCCCGGACGCGACTACGACGGGACGCTGACGATCCGCCAGTTCCGGGTCACCGGCGTTCCCGCGCTTGCCGAGCTTCTCGACGCGATTTCGGTCGTGGGGCTTCTGACCCAGCTCAACGGCCCGGGGCTTCTCTTCTCCGACGTCTCGGGCGACTTCAGGCTGACGCCGGACGCGGTGGAAATCCGCGACGGATCGGCCATCGGTCCGTCGCTCGGCATCTCGGGCGCCGGCATCTACCGGGCCGCGGGCGCCGTCCTTGACCTGCAGGGCACGATCTCGCCCATCTACATGCTGAACGGCATCGGCCAGATCTTCTCGAAACGGCGCGAGGGCCTCTTCGGCTTCAACTACCGGATGACGGGGCCTGCCGACGACCCCCAGGTTTCCGTCAATCCGCTTTCGATCCTCACGCCGGGGATGTTCCGCGACATCTTCCGGGCCGCGCCGCCGAAACTCGACCGATGAAACTTTCCGACTTCGATTTCGATCTGCCCGAAGGACTGATCGCCACGCGCCCGGTCCGCCCCCGCCCGGCCGCGCGGCTGCTCATTGTGGAGGCGGAGGGCGAGGGCGAAGCGCTCCGCGACCTGCACGTGCGCGACCTGCCGGACCTTCTGGGGCCTGGCGACCGGCTGGTACTGAACGACACCAGGGTCATTCCCGCCCGGCTCGCGGGCACGCGCGAACGGATGACGGGGCAGGGGACGTCAGTGGCCCGGATCGAGGCGACGCTTCTCGAACCGCGTCCCGGGGGGCGTTGGGCGGCGCTCGTGAAGCCGCTGCGCAAGCTGAAGGAGGGCGAGTCGATCCGGTTTTCCGACCGGTTGGAGGCCCGGGTCGAAAGGATCGCGGAGGGGCAGGCCGAGCTTTCGTTCGACCTGACCGGCCCTGCCTTCGATGCCGCGCTGGCCGAGGCGGGGCAGATGCCGCTGCCGCCCTACATCGCCGCGCTTCGCGCTCCGGACGCGCGGGACGCCGAGGACTACCAGACCGTCTTCGCCCGCCGGTCGGGCGCCGTGGCCGCGCCGACTGCCTCGCTGCACTTCGACGAGGCGCTTCTCGCGCGGCTCGCCGCGAAGGGCGTGGCCTTCACCCATGTCACGCTCCATGTCGGCGCCGGCACCTTCCTGCCGGTGAAGGTCGAGGACCTGACGACCCACCGGATGCACGCGGAATGGGGCGAGGTGAGCGAAGAGGCCGCCGCCGCGATCAATGCAACGCGGGCGGCGGGCGGGCGGGTGATTCCGGTCGGCACCACGGCCTTGAGGCTCATCGAGACGGCGGGCGCCTCGGGCGAGGTCCGGCCGTGGCGCGGCCCGACCGACATCTTCATCTACCCCGGCTACCGCTTCCGCGTGACCGACGGGCTGATGACCAACTTCCACCTGCCGAAGTCCACCCTTCTCATGCTCGTCTCGGCGCTGATGGGAAAGGAGCGGATGGCGCGCGCCTATGCCCATGCGATCGCGCAGGGCTACCGCTTCTTCTCCTACGGCGATGCCTCGCTCCTTCTGCCCGGCCGCCGCGAGCGGCTGGCGGAAGGTCGGGGCCGGACCTGACAGCGGCCGAAAAACCTGCCAGATTGGCCCGGCGCGAACGAAAGACCCCTCCGATGCTGACCGTCCTCCGCAATTCCTGGGCCCTCCTGCTCGGCATGATGCTGCTGATGCTCGGCAACGGCATGCAGGGCACGCTCCTGGGTATCCGCGGGGGCATCGAGGGCTTCACCACGACGGAGATGTCCTACGTCATGGCCGCGTATTTCGCGGGCTTCCTCTTCGGCAGCCGGATGACGCCCGAAATGATCCGCCGCGTGGGCCACGTCCGCGTCTTCGCGGCGCTCGGCTCGATGATCTCGGCGGTGCTCATCATGTACGCTGCCGCCCCCGACTGGATCGCCTGGGCGGCGATGCGGGTGCTCATCGGCTTTTCCTTCTCCGGCGTCTACATCACCGCCGAAAGCTGGCTCAACAATGCCTCGACGAACGAGACGCGGGGCCAGGCGCTGTCGCTCTACATGATCATGCAGATGATCGGCATCATCGCGGCGCAGGCGCTGCTGAACTTCGGCGACCCGTCGGGCTACATCCTCTTCGTCATCCCCTCCGTGCTCGTCTCGCTCGCCTTCACGCCGATCCTCCTGACCGCGAGCCAGGCCCCCGCCTTCGAGACGACGAAGCGGCTGAGCTTCGTCGCCCTCTACCGCGCCTCGCCGCTCGGCTGCGTCGGCATGTTCCTGCTCGGCGGGGTCTTCGCCTCGCAGTTCGGCATGTCGGCGGTCTGGGGCACCGCCGAGGGGCTGAACGTGCGCGAGATCTCGATCTTCGTCGCTGCGATCTATGTCGGCGGGCTCGTCTTCCAATATCCGATCGGCTGGGCCTCCGACCGGGTCGGCCGGCGCCCGCTCGTCCTCGGGCTTTCGGCGTTCGGCGGCGTCGTGATGCTCTGGGCGACGGTCTTCGACCTTGGGTTCGGAAGCCTCATCGCGGTGGCCGTGCTGATGGGCGGCATCTCGAACCCGCTCTATTCGCTCCTCGTGGCCTATACCAACGACTTTCTCGACGCCTCGGACATGGCGGCTGCCTCGGCGGGGCTTCTCTTCATCAACGGGCTCGGCGCGATCGGCGGGCCGCTGATCACCGGCCGGATCATGGCCTGGGTCGGACCGAACGGCTATTTCCTCCTCATGGCGGTGCTATTTCTTGCCCTCGCCGGCTACTGCGCCTGGCGGATGACGCGCCGCCGCGTCGCGCTTGGTGCAAGGACCGGGGGCTTCGCGCCGCTTTCGCCCTCGGCGGGTGCCATCGCCGTGGAGGCCGTCATGGAGGCCAAGCAGGATACGGAGGCCACGCCGTCACCGTGACGCTGGCCTTCGCGGCGCCAACCTGCGACGATGGAGTGGTGACAAGCAGGGAGGAGACGATGTCCGAGCCCGAAGCCATCCTCGCATTCTGGTTGCATGATGTCGGCGAGGGCGGCTGGTATGCCGCCGACGACACGACCGACGCCGAGATACGCGACCGCTTCCTGCCGGCCTGGGAGGCCGCCGACCGCGGCGAGCGGGAGTTCTGGCTGAACGGGCCGCGCGGAGCGCTCGCCTACCTCGTCCTCACCGACCAGTTCCCGCGCAACCTCTTCCGCGGCGATCCCCGCGCCTTCGCCACCGACGCCCGCGCCCGGGCCGGAGCGCGCGTGGCGCTGGAGCACGGCTGGGACCTGGCCGTGAAGGAGCCGGAGCGGGTCTTCTTCTACATGCCCTTCGAGCATTCCGAGGACATGGGCGACCAGGAGCTTGCGATCCGGCTCATGGCAGAGCGGATGCCGGGGCATGGTGCCGGATACCACCTGCACGCCCGCGCCCATGCCGAGATCATCCGTCGCTTCGGTCGCTTCCCCTTCCGCAACGCAGCGCTCGGCCGCCGCAACACGGCGGACGAGCAGGTCTTCCTCGATTCGGGCGGGTACGGGCAGATCGTCCAGCAACTTCAGGTGGATAGCGGCTCGCGGTAGTCGTGCGCCAAGGCGGATTGCGCGGCGCGGAAAAATAGTTTAATATTAAACTACATTTTGAGATGGAGGAAGGGCATGGCCGCGAAGGCTTTCGACATGATCGTGATCGGCGCCGGCCCCGGCGGCTATGTCGCCGCGATCCGGGGTGCGCAACTGGGGCTGAACGTCGCCATCGTCGAACGCGAGCATCTTGGCGGCATCTGTCTCAACTGGGGCTGCATCCCGACCAAGGCCCTGCTGCGGTCGGCCGAAGTCTTCCACCTGATGCACCGCGCCAAGGACTTCGGGCTGAAGGCCGATGGCATCGGCTTTGACCTCGCGGCCGTCGTCCAGCGGTCGCGCGGGGTGGCCAAGCAGCTTTCGGGCGGGATCGGCCACCTGATGAAGAAGAACAAGGTCACCGTCTTCATGGGCGAGGCGGTGCTGCCGAAGAAGGGCGTGGTTTCGGTCAAGACCGACAAGGGGACCGAGGAACTGACAGCCAAGGCCATCGTGCTCGCCACCGGCGCGCGGGCGCGCGAACTCCCCGGGCTCGAGGCCGACGGCGACCTCGTCTGGACCTACAAGCACGCCCTGCAACCGAAGCGGATGCCGAAGAAGCTCCTGGTCATCGGCTCGGGCGCCATCGGCATCGAGTTCGCGAGCTTCTTCAACACGCTCGGCGCCGATACCACGGTGGTCGAGGTCATGGACCGCGTCCTGCCGGTCGAGGACGCCGAAATCTCGGCCTTCGCCAAGAAGCAGTTCGTGAAGCAGGGCATGAAGATCATGGAAAAGGCCATGGTCAAGAAGCTCGACCGCAAGCCCGGCACGGGCGTGACCGCCCATATCGAGCGGGACGGCAAGACCGAGACGCAGGATTTCGACACCGTCATCTCCGCCGTAGGCATCGTCGGGAACGTCGAGGGGCTCGGGCTGGAGGCACTCGGCGTGAAGGTCGACCGCACCCATGCGGTGACCGACGAGTATTGCCGTACCGGCGTCGAGGGGCTCTATGCCATCGGCGACGTGGCGGGCGCGCCCTGGCTTGCCCACAAGGCGAGCCACGAGGGCGTCATGGTGGCCGAGCTGATCGCCGGCGGCCATCCGCATCCGATCAAGCCCAACTCAATCGCCGGCTGCACCTACTGCCATCCGCAGGTGGCCTCGGTCGGCCTGACGGAGGCGAAGGCGAAGGAGGCGGGGTATCAGGTGAAGGTCGGCCGCTTCCCCTTCATCGGCAACGGCAAGGCGATCGCGCTCGGCGAGCCCGACGGGATGGTCAAGACGGTGTTCGACGCCAAGACGGGCGAGCTTCTCGGCGCCCACATGGTCGGCGCCGAGGTGACCGAACTGATCCAGGGCTATGTGGTCGGACGCACGCTGGAGACGACCGAGGCCGAGCTGATGGAGACGGTCTTCCCGCACCCGACGCTGAGCGAGATGATGCACGAGGCGGTGCTCGACGCCTACGGCCGCGCGCTTCACATCTGAGCGGGCGGCAGCGTCGCTGCCCCCCCCGGGGGCGGCTCAGCGGCTGATCGCGCCGCCTGCTGCCTGCCAGTCGAAGAGGCCGCCGATGTTGTGCACCTCGCGGTAGCCGAGCGAGGTCAGGACCTGCGCGGCCATCTGGCTGCGACCACCCGAGGCGCAATAGACCGCCACCGGCTTGTCGGTGGAAAGTTCCGGCAGGCATTCCGGGCTCGCGGGGTCGCATTTCATGCGCAGCACCATCAGCGGCACGTGGAGCGCGCCCTGCGCGCGCCCCGTGGCGGCAAGCTCGCCCGGCTCGCGCACGTCGATGAGCGTGAGCTTTCCGGCCCCGGCTCGGGACACGGCCTCGGCGGCGGTCAGGCGCGGGGCGGATTTGAAGAAGTTCAGCATCGGAATCGGCCTCTCGTCGGCGGGTTCGCCCTCATCTGGCGCCGCTCTTCCCCGGCATCAAGGGGGCAACGCGATTTTACATTCAACAAAGTGAATGCATTGCCGATCTGCCACGCGGCTGCGGCAGGCGCCCTCTGCGCGGCACCTGTGGTGGCGCGCCGAGCCCCGGCGGAAAGGTTCCGCTTATGTTCTCACTTTCGGGTTGGAGACTCATCCCTCATGCACTATCTGTTAACCGCTGGACGCGGGGGCAGGCATGGCCGAGCAGAAATTTATCGAGGTGAGGGGCGCGCGCGAGCACAACCTCAAGTCCATTGACGTCGACATCCCGCGCGACAAGCTGACGGTGATCACCGGGCTTTCGGGCTCGGGCAAGTCCTCGCTCGCCTTCGACACGATCTATGCCGAGGGCCAGCGACGCTATGTCGAGAGCTTGTCGGCCTACGCCCGCCAGTTCCTCGACATGATGGGCAAGCCCGATGTCGACCACATCTCGGGGCTCTCGCCGGCCATTTCCATCGAACAGAAGACGACCTCGAAGAACCCGCGTTCGACCGTCGGCACGGTGACGGAGATCTACGACTACCTGCGGCTTCTCTTCGCGCGCGTGGGCACGCCCTACAGCCCCGCGACCGGCAAGCCGATCGAGGCGATGCAGGTGCAGGACATGGTGGACGCGGTGATGGCGATGCCCGAGGGCACGCGCGGCTACCTTCTGGCCCCCATCGTCCGCGACCGTAAGGGCGAGTACCGCAAGGAGTTCCTGGAGCTCCGGAAGCAGGGCTTCCAGCGGGTGAAGGTGGACGGCGCCTTCCATGAGCTCGAGGACCCGCCGACTCTCGACAAGAAGTTCCGCCACGACATTGACGTGGTGGTGGACCGCATCGTCGTGCGCGAGGGGCTGGAGACGCGGCTCGCCGACAGTTTCCGCACCGCGCTGAACCTCGCCGACGGGATCGCGATTCTCGAGACGGCGCCCGCGGAGGGCGAGCCGGAGCGGATCACGTTTTCGGAGAACTTCGCCTGCCCGGTCTCGGGCTTCACCATTCCCGAGATCGAGCCGCGGCTCTTTTCCTTCAACGCGCCCTTCGGCGCCTGTCCGGCCTGTGACGGGCTCGGTGTGGAACTGTTCTTCGACGAGCGCTTGGTGGTGCCCGACGTCACGCTGAAGTTGAAGGACGGGGCGCTCGCGCCCTGGAACAAGTCGAAGTCGCCCTATTTCCTCCAGACCATCGACGCACTCGCCAAGCACTACGGCTTCGACGCGAGGAAGCCCTGGAGGGACCTGTCGGAGAAGGTGCAGAACCTCTTCCTCTACGGCTCGGGCGAGGAGGAGATCCGGTTCCGCTTCGACGAGGGCGGCCGCGTCTACGAGGTGTCGCGGACCTTCGAGGGCGTGATCCCGAACATGGAGCGGCGCTACCGCGAGACCGACAGCGCCTGGGTGCGCGAGGAGTTCGAGCGCTACCAGAACAACCGCCCCTGCCATGCCTGCGGCGGGCACCGTCTGCGCCCCGAGGCGCTCGCGGTGAAGATCGCCGGGCTCCATGTCGGCGAGGTCGTCCAGATGTCGATCAAGGAGGCCCATGGCTGGATCGACACCGTGCCGGAACGGCTTACCAATCAGAAGAACGAGATCGCCCGGCTGATCCTCAAGGAAATCCGCGAGCGGCTGGGATTCCTGAACAACGTCGGGCTCGACTACCTGACGCTCAGCCGGAATGCCGGCACGCTTTCGGGCGGCGAGAGTCAGCGGATCCGGCTGGCGAGCCAGATCGGCTCGGGCCTGACGGGGGTGCTCTATGTCCTCGACGAGCCGTCCATCGGCCTCCACCAGCGCGACAACGACCGGCTTCTCGGCACGCTGAAGTCGCTCCGGGACCAGGGCAACACGGTCCTCGTGGTCGAACACGACGAGGAGGCGGTCCGTGCGGCGGACTATGTGCTCGACATCGGGCCCGGCGCCGGGGTCCATGGCGGGCAGGTCATCGCCCGAGGCACGCCCGAGGAGATCGCCGCCGATGCCGCCTCGCTCACCGGTCAGTATCTGTCAGGCGCGCGCGAGATCGCGGTGCCGAGGTTCCGGCGCGACGGGAACGGCAAGAAGCTGACCGTGGTCAAGGCCACGGGCAACAACCTCAAGGAGATGACGGCGGAGTTCCCGCTCGGCAGGTTCGTCTGCGTGACGGGCGTCTCGGGCGGCGGCAAGTCGACGCTGACCATCGAGACGCTCTACAAGAACGCCGCGATGCGGCTGAACGGCGCGCGCGAGACGCCGGCGCCCTGCGAGACGATCAAGGGCTTCGAGCATCTCGACAAGGTCATCGACATCGACCAGCGCCCGATAGGGCGGACGCCACGCAGCAACCCCGCGACCTATACCGGCGCCTTCACGCCGATCCGCGACTGGTTCGCGGGCCTGCCGGAGGCGAAGGCGCGCGGCTACCAGCCGGGGCGGTTCTCGTTCAACGTCAAGGGCGGCCGATGCGAGGCCTGCCAGGGCGACGGCGTCATCAAGATCGAGATGCACTTCCTGCCCGACGTCTATGTCACCTGCGAGACCTGCAAGGGCCACCGCTACAACCGCGAGACGCTGGAGATCCGCTTCAAGGGCAAGTCGATCGCCGATGTGCTGGAGATGACGGTCGAGGACGCGCAGTCCTTCTTCGCCGCTGTCCCGGCGATCCGCGAGAAGATGGACGCGCTGATGAAGGTCGGGCTCGGCTACATCAAGGTGGGCCAGCAGGCGACCACGCTCTCGGGCGGCGAGGCGCAGCGGGTGAAACTGTCGAAGGAACTCAGCCGCAGGTCCACAGGTCGGACTTTGTACATTCTGGACGAGCCGACGACGGGTCTGCACTTCGAGGATGTTCGAAAACTGCTGGAAGTGCTGCACGAACTTGTGGAGCAGGGCAACTCCGTCGTGGTCATCGAGCACAACCTCGACGTGATCAAGACCGCCGACTGGATCATCGACATCGGCCCCGAGGGAGGCGACGGCGGCGGCGAGATCGTCGCGGTCGGCACACCGGAAGAGGTGGCGCGGATCGAGCGCAGCCATACCGGGCGCTATCTCCGGCAGATGCTGAAGCCGCGCCGCGTGGCCGCCGAATAGCGCTCAGCGACCCGCGTGGCGCAGGATGGCGAGCACGCGGTACGTGCCCGTCTCCACCTTGTAGATGTCGGGGCCGGACTTGTAGTAGCGCCAGGCCCCGTCGACCGGCGGCAGGTCGTAGCGGTCGATGTTGAGGATCATGCTGTGGTCGTAGACCGGAAAGCTGTCGCCGACGGCGAAGTCGGGCGGCGTCTGCTGGCCCGCGGGCACGAAGATGCACTTGCCCGACCGCACGTCGACGCGGCAATTCTGCGCCGTCGCCGGAGCCGCCGTCGCGGCGATCAGGGTCAGGCTGGCAAGCAGTCTCT
The DNA here is from genome assembly GCF_008933605.1 of Albidovulum sp. GTDB lineage: Bacteria > Pseudomonadota > Alphaproteobacteria > Rhodobacterales > Rhodobacteraceae > Albidovulum. The sequence continues at coordinate 14,852 of NZ_WBUS01000032.1, read as the reverse complement.
GCATCGGGACCTCCGGCCACACTCATACGAATGTCCAGATTGGCAGAAGGTTCCGCCGCCGGAAACCGTCAGCTCTTCTTCATCGGGCAGGTGTTCAGCCCGAAGAGCGCATAGGCGGGGCAGCTGCCCATGAGGCCGGTGATGAGCGGCACGATGCCGATGAGGTAGGCCCAGCGGTAGGTGGCGTCGGCGTTCAGGAAGAAGCCGGCCAGAAGCGCGAGGCCGAGGACGATGCGCAGCACCCGGTCGATGCCGCCGACATTGGTCTTGAACATGGGTCTCTCCGTTTCCCGCCCTCCGACGGGTCCGGAGGGTCATGGGCGGATCATGCCCGGCTGCCCGCGCCCTGTCTGTGACCTTGTCACAGACATCCGCCCCTTCGGACCTCGGTCGGGCGCGGGGCCGGACCTCAGTCCTGGACCGCCGCGAGCCGGGCGAGGCCCCCGGGGTCGCGGAGGATCACGCTGCCGCGCTCCGTCGCGACGAGGCCGGAGCGCGCGAAGGCGTCGAGGCGGCGCGACACGACCTCGCGCGCCGAGCCGATGGCGGTGGCAAGCTCCTGATGCGTGGCGCGGACCTCGCCCGCCTCTGCGCGGTCGAGCAAGGCGGCCGCGAGCCGGCTTTCGACGCGCTGGAAGGCTACCCGTTCCAGGAGGTGCAGCATCCCCTGCATCCGCTGGGCGAAGGCCGTGAAGACGAAGCCCCGGAAGGCGGGCGAGGTGTCCATCAGGGCGAGGAAATCGGCACGCGGGATGAGGACGGCGCGGACCTCGGTCGCCGCCACCGCCTCGCCCGAATAGTCCTCGCCGCCGAGAAGCCCGAGCGTGGTCTGCACGCAGGAGCCGCCCGCCTCGACGGAATAGAGGAGGATGTCGCGCCCCGAGGGTCCCGTGAGGAAGACCTCGATCCGCCCCGCGAGCACGACGACGAAGCCCTTGGCCGCCTCGCCGGGATGAAAGAGCGCGGTGCCACGGTCCAGTGTCACCGGCGCCAGCCGGTCGAGTCGGCGCCGGGCCGCATCCTCGATCCGGTCGAGTCCGGCTGCCGCTTCGACCCAGCCGGTCATGGCGCTTGTTCCGGCATGGGGGGCAGGGGCGGCGTCCTTCAGTCGAGAAGCGCCGAAACCGCCCGGATGACGTCCAGCACTTCGTAGGTTTCCCGGTTGACGCGCAGAATCTGCCCGTCCACGACGTAGTAACGTTCACCCGGTCGCAAGGGGTCAAGCCCGTAACGGTCGGGATAGCGGATCAGGTGGTAGTGGTCGTAGTCGTAGAGGCTGTCGCCGCGCCGGATGCGCTCATGCGATTCATCGCGGTACTTCTTTGCCTGGCCGGGTGGCACGCAGGCCGGCGACTTCTTGGCCAGCCCCGGCGGGCAGAAGCCGCCGCCGGCCTCGGCGGGCGCGCTGCCGGCGACGATGGCGGCGAGCAAGGCGGGCAGGAGCAGGCGGTTGGAGCCCTTGCCCTGGATAAGCTTGATGCGGTCTTTGGGTATCATCGTGATCTCCTTCGTCGCTGCCTACCTAACGGATTGCGGCAGCCGATGTTCCCCAAACCTGCGTGATCGGCGGATCCTAGCCGCGATGGCGTTTCTCGAACCTGGGCAGCATCGCCGAGAAGTCCTTGCCGCGGCCGCCCTCGCTCTCCACGAAGGCCTCGTAGAGAAGTGTCGCGAGCTGGCCCATCGGCGTGTCCGCGTCCGCGGCCTCTGCGGCCTGCTGCGACAGCCGCAGGTCCTTCAGCATCAGTTCGGCCGCGAATCCCGGCTTGTAGCCGTTGTCGGCCGGTGACTTCGGCCCGACGCCCGGAGCGGGGCAGTAGGCGTTCATGGTCCAGCTGTAGCCCGAGGAGGTAGAGACGACGTCGAACATCTTCTGCCGGTCGAGGCCGAGCTTGTCGGCAAGCGCGAAGGCCTCGCAGGTGGCGATCATCGTCACGCCGAGGATCATGTTGTTGCAGATCTTCGCGGCCTGCCCGGCGCCAGAGGCGCCGCAATGCACGGCTTTCTGGCCCATGACGTCGAAGAGCGGCTTGACGGTGGCGAAGGCCTGCTCCGAGCCGCCCGCCATGAAGGTCAGCGTGCCGGCCGACGCGCCGCCGACGCCGCCCGAGACCGGCGCGTCGAGGGAATGCACCCCCGCCTTCGCCGCCTCGTCGGCGACCGCGCGGGCGCTTTCGACATCGACCGTCGAGCAGTCGCATAGGACCGCGCCCTTTGCCATCGCCGGGATGACCTCGGCCGCGACCGTCCGCAGGATCGTCCCGTTCGGCAGCATGGTGATGACGACCTCGGCGCCCTTCGCCGCGCCCGCCGCACTGATCGCGGCGTGGACACCGTCGGGCATCGGTGCGGCGGTGTCATAGCCGGTCACGTCATGCCCCGCCGCCGCGAGGTTCCGCGCCATCGGCGCGCCCATGTTGCCAAGGCCGATGAATCCGATCTTCATGGTCTGTCCTCCGCGAATGTCAGTTCGTCCTGTCCGAGCGGCGCGAGCATCTTGTCCACCTCTTCCGCCGCGACCGCCCCGGGCCCCGCATGACGCCAGCGCGGGGTGCGGTCCTTGTCGATGATCGCGGCGCGGATGCCTTCGAGGAAATCCGCGTGCTCCATCGCCCGCCAGGTGAAACGGTACTCCAGCGCCAGCGCCGCGCGCAGGGTGGCATGGCCGCGCAGGCGGCGGACCATCTCGACGGCGCAGGCGGCCGACAGCGGCGCGGCGCGACCGAGGGCCCTGAGCGTGGCGGCGGCGAAGGGCGTGTCCGCGGTTCCCAGCGACCGGACGGTTTCGGCAAGCGTCGTCGCGCCGAAATGGGCGTCGATCTCGGGGCGCAGCCTGCCAAGCTCTCCGGCGGGCGCCTTGCGGACGCAGCCGGCGACCGCCGCCGCATCGCCGGTCCCGACCAGCCGCGCCTTCAGCCCCGCCCAGTCCGCCTCCGGCACGAAATGGTCGGCGAAGCCCGCGAGGATCGCGTCGGCCGGTCCCATCCGGGCGCCCGTGGTGCCGAGGTATTCGCCGAGATGCCCCGGCGCGCCGGCGAGGAGGAAGCTGCCGCCGACATCGGGCACGAGGCCGATGCCGCATTCCGGCATGGCGATCTGCGCCGTCTCGCCCACGATCCGGTGGCTCGCGTGACAGCCGACGCCGACGCCGCCGCCCATGGTGAAGCCCTGCAGGAAGCTGACGACGGGCTTTCCATAATCCGCGATCCGTGCGTTCATCCGGTATTCGTCGCGCCAGAAGCGGCGGCCATAGCCGTAGTCGCCCTTCCGGCCGGTCGCGTACATCTCGGCAATATCGCCGCCGGCCGAGAAGGCGCGATCGCCCGCGGCGTCGATCAGGACCAGCCCGACCGCGTCGTCCTGCGCCCAGCCGATCAGCGCGCGGTCGATCGCCAGGCACATCTCGTAGGTCAGCGCGTTGAGCGCCTTCGGCCGGTTCAGCGTGATCCGCCCGGCGCCGCCCTCCTTCCGGATCAGGATATCGGCCATCAGCCCCTCTCGGCCAGGAGCGCGCGGGCCACGATCAGCCGCATGATCTCGTTCGTGCCTTCGAGGATCTGGTGGACGCGCAGGTCGCGCACGATCTTTTCCACCCCGTAATCGGCCAGGTAGCCGTACCCGCCGTGCAGTTGCAGGCACTGGTTGGCGACGTCGAAGGCGTTGTCGGTGACAAGAAGCTTGGCCATGGCGCAGAACTTCGTCGCGTCGGGCGCCTTCGTGTCGAGTTTCCACGCCGCCTGCCTGAGGAAGATGCGCGCCGATTGCAGCTTCACCTCCAGCTCCGCCAGCCTGAACTGCAGCGCCTGGAAATGGTCGAGCGTCTTGCCGAAGGCCTTGCGCTCGCCCATATAGGCGAGCGTCGCGTCCAGCGCCGCCTGCGCGCCGCCAAGGGCGGAGGCGGCGATGTTCAGCCGCCCGCCGTCAAGCCCGGCCATGGCGTAGGAAAAGCCCTTGCCCTCCTCGCCGAGAAGGTTTCCTGCCGGGACCACGCAATCGTCGAACTGCACCTGCGCCGTGGGCTGCGCGCGCCAGCCCATCTTGTCTTCCAGCCCGCCGAAGGAGAGACCGGGGGTGCCATCCTCGACGATGACGGTCGATATGCCCTTGGGGCCGTCCGCGCCGGTCCTCACCATCGTCACGTAGACATCCGAATAGCCGCCGCCCGAGATGAAGGCCTTGGTGCCGTTGAGCTTCCAGCCCTCGTTCGTCCGCTCCGCCCGGGTCCTGAGCGCCGCGGCGTCCGACCCCGACCCAGGTTCGGTCAGGCAGTAGGCGAAGACCTTCTCCATGGTGCAGAGCGCCGGAAGCCAGCGCGCCTTCGTCTCGGCGGAGCCGAAGCGGTCGATCATGCCGCCGCACATGTTGTGGATGGAGAGAAACGAGCCGACCGCGGGGCAGGCCATGGCGAGCGCCTCGAAGACGAGCGTCGCGTCGAGCCGGGTGAGGCCCGAGCCGCCGTACGCCTCGCCGACATAGATGCCGCCGAGACCGAGCTCGGCGACCCGCGGCCAGAGCGTCTTCGGGATCGTGCCCTGCCGCTCCCAGTCGCGCGCGAAGGGCGCGATGTGTTCCTGCCCGAAGGCATGGGCCATGTCGAAGACGGCGTGCTGCTCCTCACTCAGGGCGAAGTCCATCTGTCCTCCCATCCACGGCACGGTTCCGAATTGAACGCACGTTAAATTCCAACTGTTGCAGGAGTTTTGCAAGCCGGTCCGAGCTGCTTTTTGTGGCGGCCTGGCCGCCGCCCGGACGAATCGACGCGCCCGGGACAGGGACCATTCCGCCGCCGCGGAGCGCCCGATTGTTGCCACAATCCGGGCCGAATGCGGTCAAGATCGAAAAATGTTCGCGGAACATTATGCCATCTTCGCCAATAGGTTGAAAGCGATCCGGCGGTCGAAGACCTCTGGCATCCGCCCGCCGGAATGTGGTAGGAATGTGGCAAGACCTACAAGGGGTCTGGGTGGAGTGGTTTTGATGTACATGAGATCTTTCGCTGCCGCGGCCGCTGTGGCGGTAACGATGGCTGTTTCTGCCGCGCAGGCGGCGACCTACAGCTTCGTGGGTGTCACAAACAACAGCGCGACGAACACGGCGACGGGCCAGAATCAGCTTTCGGTCGATGTGATCGACAGCGGCTCGGGCACGGTGTCGTTCACCTTCAACAACTCGGGCCCGCTCGCTTCGTCGATCACCGACGTCTACTGGGACGACCAGGCGGGGGTTCTGGGCAGCATGGGGTCGATCACCGGCTCGTCCGGCGTGTCCTATTCGCAACTCGCCAGCCCGGGCAACCTGCCGGGCGGCAACACGATCGGCTTCACGGTCAGCCCCTCGGGCGCCTCGGCCGACAGCAACCCGCCGGTTCAGCCCAGCGGCGTGAACCCCGGCGAATGGCTGACGATCGTCTGGTCGCTGGTGACCGGCGCGACCTACAGCGACGTGCTCGCGGCGCTGAACCTCGGCGGCGACCAGTCCGGCTCCATGCGGATCGGCATCCACGTTCAGGGCTTCACTGGTGGCGGCTCCGAGTCCTTCGTGAACGACACGCCGGCGCCGGTTCCGGTGCCTGCGGCCGGTGTCCTCCTGATGGGCGGCCTTGCCGCGATGGGACTTCTGCGGCGCCGCCGCAAGGCCTGATCCTCGGGACAAGCGATGCGGAACGGCGGGCAATGCCCGCCGTTTTCGATTCCGGCCTGCCCCCAGCCGTGCCTGTCGTCCGGGCCGGCGCCACAATCTCTCCCCACTCCGCTCGCAATGCTGCCGCAGGGCGGGTGCAGTGTCCTCGGGAAGGGTGCGCCGGGTGGCGCGGGAATCGGTGACAGAATGCGTATCGTGAGGGTCCTGAAATCGGCAGCATTGGCGATTACATTCGCCGGCGCCGGGTCATCGGCGGCGCTAGCCGCCACGTACAACGGCATCTTCTCGCTCAGCGGGTCTTCGTTCAGCGAGCCGGGCCTTGTGATGGCGACCTCCACCCAGTCGGGATCGGTCAGCTTCCAGCTCGACACCGTGGGCCAGAGCGTGACCTTCGATCTTTTCGACATCTGGGCGAATGAGCGTCGGGTCAACGGAAACAACACGCGGACGAGTTCGCTCGTCGCGGATTTCACCTTCGCGGGCATCGGTGCCAGCGGCTCTGCCACGGGCTCGACCACCGGCCATGGCGGCCTCATCCAGTATGCCTCGCTCGCCTGGGGCGCGCCGATCCTGCTGAACTTCGGCAATGGCGGGGTGCTGTCGATCGTGCTCGGCAACGCGAACTACAGCTACGGCCTCCTCGGCCTCGGCCAGGGCCAGGCCAATGGCACCACGATCCAGGCGACGGCGACACTGGTCGCGACGCCGGTGCCGCTGCCGGCCTCCGGCCTGGCGCTGATCGCGGCGCTGGCCGGGGCGGGTCTTGTCGCCCGGCGCCGTCGCGCCGCCTGAGCGCATTCCACACTCGCGACGAAAAAAAGGGGAGGGCGATGCCCTCCCCGTTTCGTTTCGCTCAGACGATGTCAGTCCATCGCCTTGAAGTGGAACTCGCCGCCTTCCTTGATGCCGGAGAACCAGCGCGCGGTCACGGTCTTGGTCTTGGTGTAGAAGCGGAAGGCATCGGGCCCGTACTGGTTGAGGTCGCCGAAGGCCGACTTCTTCCAGCCGCCGAAGGTGAAGTACGACAGCGGCACCGGGATCGGGAAGTTGATCCCGACCATGCCGACGTTCACGCGGGACGCGAAGTCGCGCGCGGTGTCGCCGTCGGCGGTGAAGATCGAGGTCCCGTTGCCATAGGGATTGTCCATCGTCAGCTTCAGCGCCTCGTCGTAGGAACCGGCGCGGACCTGGCTGAGCACGGGGCCGAAGATCTCCTGCTTGTAGATATCCATCTCCGGCGTGACGTTGTCGAAGAGCGTCGGGCCGACGAAATAGCCGTTCTCGTAGCCCTGGAGCCGGAAGTCGCGCCCGTCGGTGACGAGTGTCGCGCCCTGTTCCACGCCCGAGGTGATCAGGCCCTTCACCCGCTCCATCGCCTGCTTGGTGATGAGCGGGCCGTAGTCCACGTCGGCACCGGCCGTGTAGGGACCGACCTTCAGCTTCTCGATCCGGGGCACCAGCCGTTCGATCAGCGCGTCGGCCGTTTTCTGGCCGACCGGCACCGCGACCGAGATCGCCATGCAGCGCTCGCCCGCCGCGCCGAAGCCGGCGCCCACCAGCGCGTCGGCCGCCTTGTCGAGGTCGGCGTCGGGCATGATGATCATGTGGTTCTTGGCGCCACCGAAGCACTGGGCGCGCTTGCCGTTGGTGGCGGCGCGGCCGTAGATGTATTGCGCGATCGGGGTGGAGCCGACGAAGCCCACCGCCTGGACCGTCTCGTTGTCGAGGATCGCGTCCACCGCTTCCTTGTCGCCGTTGACGACCTGGAGGACACCGTCGGGCAGGCCCGCTTCCTTCAGGAGTTCCGCCAGCATCAGCGAGGTCGAGGGGCAGCGCTCGGACGGCTTGAGGATCATCGCGTTGCCGGCGGAAAGCGCCGGCGCCAGTTTCCAGAGCGGGATCATCGCCGGGAAGTTGAAGGGCGTGATGCCGGCGACGACGCCGAGGGGCTGGCGCATCGAATAGAGGTCAATGCCGGGTCCGCCGTCGTTGACGTACTCGCCCTTCAGCAGGTGCGGCGCGCCCATGCAGACCTCGACGACCTCGAGCCCGCGCTGGACGTCGCCCCGCGCGTCGGGCAGGGTCTTGCCATGCTCCCGGCTGACGCATTCGGCGAGCTTGTCCATGTTCTGGTTGATGAGATCGGCGAACTTCATCATCACGCGCGCGCGACGCTGGGGGTTCGTCGCACCCCAGGCGATCTGCGCCTTCGCGGCCTCGGCGACCGCGGCGTCAAGCTCGGCCACCGTGGCGAGCGGCGCCCTGGCCTGAACCTCGCCCGTCGCGGGGTTCATGACATCGGCGAAGCGGCCCGAGGTGCCCTTCACGTGGCGGCCGTTGATCCAGTGCGTCAGTTCCTTCATGGGGTCCTCCGGAAAAATTCCCGTGCAGGATAGGCTTGCAAAATTGCCGGGGAAAGAGGCAGTTTCCCAAAGGCGTTTTGCAGTTCTGCAAAGGGACGGGCGATGACGGACTGGGACGATCTGCGCATTTTCCTTGCCGTGGCGCGCGCCGAAAGCCTCTCGGCCGCCGGCAAGGTCCTGAAGCTCAACCCGGCCACGGTCGGCCGGCGCGTGGCGCGGCTGGAGGAGGCGATGGCGACGCGGCTCTTCGCGCGCTCGCCACAGGGCTATGCGCTGACCGAGGAGGGGCAGCGGCTCCTCGTCCACGCGATCCGGGCGGAACAGGCCGTCGCCGCGGCGAGCGAGGAGGTGCGGGGCGCGCCCGGCCAGCTTTCCGGGCAGATCCGGATCGGCGCACCGGATGGCGTGGCGAATTTCCTGCTGCCGCAGGTGACGGCACGGATCTGCGACGAGAATCCGTGGCTGGAAGTCCAGATCATCGCCCTGCCGAGGGTTTTCAACCTGTCGAAGCGCGAGGCCGACATGGCCATCGCCGTCAGCCGCCCGGCGGCCGGGAGACTGACGGCGCAGCGGCTCACCGACTACCGCCTTCACCTCGCCGCCGCGCGCAGCTATCTCGACCGGCATCCGCCGATCCGAACCCTCGCCGACCTGAAGGGCCACCGGATGATCGGCTACATCCCGGACCTCATCTTCGACAAGGAACTCGACTACCTCGCCGAAACCGGCATTGAACTCGTGACGCTTGCCTCCAACTCGGTTTCGGTCCAGTTCAACTGGCTCAGGGCCGGGGCGGGGGTTGCCATCGTCCATGACTTCTCGCTTCCCGCCGCGCCCGATCTCGTCCGGGTGCTGCCCGAGGCCCTGTCGTTGTCGCGCAGCTTCTACCTGATCCGCCATGCCGACGACCGGCGGGTGGAACGTCTGAACCGCTTCGCCGAACTCCTTGCCCTGGGCGTCCGTCGGGAACTTGCACGGCTCGAAGCAAGTGCTTGACAGAACAGGGCTTCCGGGGGGACGTTTGCGCCAAGGGGCCGCATCGCAAGGGAGGACGACATGCAGGTACACCAGATTCTCCGGTCCAAGCCGAAGGGCGCGGTGATCACCGTAACGCCGGGCACGCGCGTTGCCGATGCGGCCCGCCTTCTGGCCGAGCGGCGGATCGGTGCGGTGGTGGTGTCGGCCGACGGCAAGGCCCCGCTCGGCATCCTTTCGGAACGCGACATCGTGCGCGACCTCGGCCGCCGCGGATCGGTCTGCCTCGACGAGAAGGTGGATGCGCTGATGACGCGGAACCTGATTTCCTGCGCTCCGGCCGACAGCGCCGACGCGGTGCTGGAGAAGATGACGGCCGGGAGGTTCCGTCACATGCCGGTGATGGATGGTGCCGAGATGGTGGGGATCATCTCCATCGGCGACGTCGTGGCCGCGCGGATCGCGGAACTGGCCATGGAGAAGGATGCCCTGGCCGGCATGATCATGGGCAACTGACACCCTTCGCGCCGCATTGCGGCGAAACTCATTGCTTTCGGCCGCGCGCTACTGTTGCGTGAAGGCGCGAACCGAAAGGGGACAGGCAGGTCATGCGCGTAGGTCTATATCCCGGAACCTTCGACCCGATCACGCTCGGCCACGCCGACATCATCAAGCGCGCCATGATCCTCGTCGACCGGCTGGTGATCGGCGTCGCGATCAACCGGGACAAGGGTCCGCTCTTCACGCTGGAAGAGCGGGTGGCGATGGTCGAAGAAGAGTGCCGGGCGATCGCGCAGGCCACCGGCGGCGAGATTGTCGTTCACCCGTTCGAGAACCTGCTCATCGACTGCGCCCGCGATGTCGGTGCGCGGGTGATCATCCGCGGGCTCAGGGCGGTCGCGGACTTCGAGTACGAATTCCAGATGGTCGGCATGAACCGGGCGATGGACGACAGCGTCGAGACGGTCTTTCTCATGGCCGATGCGCGCCGCCAGGCAATCGCCTCGAAACTCGTCAAGGAGATCGCCCGTCTGGGCGGGGACACGTCGAAGTTCGTGACGCCCGCCGTCAACCGCGCGCTCACCGCCCGTTTCGCGCGCTGAGCGGGCCTTACTCGCCGTAGACCGCCTTATGGGCGATGCGGGCGGCGTCCTCGGGGTAGATGCCGAGATCGAGCGCCTCGCTCCGGCTGAGGCGGGCGATCTCGTCGCGGGTGCGGATATAGGCCCGGCGCTTCCGCGCGGCGGTCCGGAGTTTCTCGATTATGGCCATTTTCGGCTCCCTTCGCGTGGCGGCCTCTTGCCGCCGTCGGGAGGTATATGGTCATCGAGATAGCGCTAACAATCGCCGTTCCGGGAATGCCGCCTTGCGTCGGGCGCATGGCGGCCGCAGGCGTCTAGATCAGCTTTCCCATCGCCACCGCGGTATCGGCCATGCGGTTGGAGAAGCCCCACTCGTTGTCGTACCAGGACAGGATGCGGACCATGCGCCCGTCCATGACCTTGGTCTGGTCCATGTGGAACACGCTCGAATGCGGGTCGTGGTTGAAGTCCGACGAGACGTTGGGCCGTTCGGTGAAGCCGAGGATGCCCCTCAGGTGGCCTTGGGCGGCGGCCCGGATGGCGCCGTTGATCTCTTCCACCGAGGTCTCGCGCGCGGCTTCGAACACCAGGTCCACCACCGAGACATTGGGCGTCGGCACGCGGATCGCGACGCCGTCGAGCCGGCCGTTCAGTTCGGGCAGGACGAGGCCGACGGCCTTCGCCGCACCGGTGGAGGTCGGGATCATGGAAAGTGCCGCCGCGCGGGCGCGGTAGAGGTCCTTGTGCATCGTGTCGAGCGTCGGCTGGTCGCCGGTGTAGCTGTGGATCGTGGTCATGAAGCCGCGCGTGATCCCCACCGCCGCGTGGAGGACGGCGGCGACGGGCGAGAGGCAGTTCGTGGTGCAGGAGGCGTTGGAGACGACGAGGTCGTCCTTCGTCAGTCTCTCGTGGTTGACGCCGAAGACGATGGTCTTGTCCGCGCCCTTCGACGGTGCCGAGACGAGGACGCGGGAGGCGCCGTTCTCCAGATGCACCGCGGCCTTGTCGCGGTCGGTGAAGATGCCGGTGCATTCCATCACCACGTCGATGTGGGCCCAGGGCAGCTCGGCGGGATTGCGGATCGCCGTGACGTCGATCGGGCCCCGGCCCACGTCGATCGTCGTCTCCGTCGTCGTGACCTCGGCGGGGAAGCGGCCGTGGACGCTGTCGAAACGCAGAAGATGCGCGTTCGTCTCCACCGGGCCGAGGTCGTTGATCGCCACGACCTCGATGTCGCGCCGACCGCTTTCCACGATCGCGCGGAGCACGTTCCGCCCGATCCGCCCGAACCCGTTGATCGCCACCTTGACTGTCATCGCCATCCTCCCGTGCGGGCTGCAGTTTTCGTTAGCGCTAACACCAGAAAACCGGTGCGACGTCAACGGCAGAGTAGCGGCCTCAACGCCAGAAGGCGAGCCATTCGACGAAATCGGCGAACTTGCGGGCAAGGAAGAGCGGCGCGCCGAGGTGCAGCCACAGCGCATCGACGACGATAAACACCGCGATCAGGACGGCGAGGGAGAGCGCGATCCGGGTGCTCATGGGCGGGGGCGCGGGCGCCCCCCGGGGCTCCTATTGCAGGAGCCGCCCCATCGCACCGGCCACGTCGGCCATCCGGCAGGAGAAGCCCCATTCGTTGTCGTACCAGGCGAGCACGCGAACCGTGCGCTTGCCCACCACCTTGGTCTGGTCGGGCGCGAAGATAGAGGAATAGGGCGTATGGTTGAAGTCGATCGACACTTTGGGTTCGGGGTCATAGGCCATGACCATGCCCATGTAGCCTGCGGCGGCTTCCCTTACGACTTCGTTCACGTCGGCCACCGTCACGTCGCGGGAAGCGACGAAGGTCAGGTCCACCGCGGAGACGTTCGGCGTCGGCACCCTGATCGCCGTGCCGTCGAGCCGGCCCGCAAGTTCGGGCAGGACCTCGCCCAGCGCCTTCGCGGCCCCCGTCGAGGTGGGGATCATTGCCATCGCCGCGGCGCGGGCGCGGTAGAGATCCTTGTGGCGGCGGTCGAGCGTCGGCTGGTCGCCGGTGTAGGAGTGGATCGTCGTCATGATCCCCGATTCGATGCCGATCTTGTCGTTCAGCACCTTGGCGAGCGGCGCGAGGCAGTTCGTCGTGCAGGAGCCGTTCGAGACGACGAGGTCGTCCGCCTTCAGCTCGCGGTGGTTGACGCCGTAGACCACCGTCTTGTCGGCATTCTTTGCCGGGGCGGAGACGAGCACCCGCTTGGCGCCGCGCGAAAGGTGGACCGCCGCCTTGGCGCGGTCGTTGAACTTGCCGGTGCATTCCAGCACCACGTCCACGCCCTCCCAGTCCAGTTCCTCGGGGTTATAGGTGGACATCACCTCGATCGGCCCGCGGCCGAGGTCGAGCGTGTTGCCGGCGACCTTCACCGGACCGCCGAAGCGGCCATGGACGCTGTCGTACTTCAGGAGGTGCGCATTGGTCTCGATCGGCCCGGTGGCGTTGATCCTGACGACCTGCACGTCGTTGCGCGCCGCCTCGGCGATATGGGCAAGGGTGCAGCGTCCGATGCGGCCGAAACCGTTAATGCCGATGGTGACGGTCATGTCCTGCTCTCCTGTGTCGGGTCCACGCCGCCTGCGCGGGCCGGTGCGCGAGTCTGCTTTCGCCATAGCAAAGGAGGAAACGCAGGAAAACCCGCTCTTTCAATATGTTAGCGGAAACGGAGCGGTGTTAGCGAAAACAGGCTTCACAATCCGGCGAAGACGACGCAACTGTGGCGGAAACCGGCGCGCCCGTCTGGGGGTTACATCGGCACGACGCGCGGGACAGGCGGACGGGACGGGCGGACGGGACGGGCGGATGAGCGGACTTCTCGCACTACTCGACGACGTGGCGGCCATTGCCAAGGTCGCGGCGGCGAGCGTGGACGACGTGGCGGGAATGGCCGCGAAGGCGGGGTCCAAGGCCGCGGGCGTCGTCATCGACGATGCGGCGGTGACGCCGAAATACGTCCACGGCTTCGAAGCCAGGCGGGAACTGCCGATCATCTGGAAGATCACCAAGGGCTCGCTCTTCAACAAGTTGGTGATCCTCCTGCCGGCGGCGCTGCTGCTCAACGCTTTCGCGCCCTGGCTCGTGACCCCGCTGCTGATGATCGGCGGCGCCTATCTCTGCTTCGAGGGGGCGGAAAAGGTCTTCCACAAGCTCTTCCCGCACGCCGATGCCGAGGTCGAGGCCGATCTCGACGTGAGGGATCCCGCGCACCTGGAGGAAGAGCGGGTGCGCGGCGCGATCAAGACAGATTTCATTCTCTCGGCGGAGATCATGACCATCGCGCTCGCGGCCATTCCGGGCGGAAGCTGGTGGATGGAGGCGCTGACGCTCGCAGTCGTCGGCGTCGGCATCACGGTGGCGGTCTATGGCGCGGTGGCCCTGATCGTGAAGATGGACGACATCGGGCTCTATACCGCGGCCACGGCGCGGACGGGCTTTGGCCGCGCGGTCGGCACCGGGCTCGTGAAGGGGATGCCGAAGCTCATGGCGCTCCTGTCCACGGTGGGCACGCTCGCCATGCTCTGGGTGGGCGGGTCGATCATCATCCACGGGATGGACGTTCTGGGCTGGCCCTGGCTCTACGACCAGATCCATCACCTCGCCGAGGCTGTGGCCCACAGGGTCGGGGGCGGTCTTGCCGGCTTCCTTGACTGGCTCGTGACCGCGGTGCTCGACGGTCTCTTCGGCCTCCTGCTCGGCATGGCCCTCGTTCCGGTTGCCACCCGCGTCATCGCGCCGCTCTTCGGCGCCTCGCACTGAGCGTCAGGCGCGGCCGAGCGTCCTGAGGAAGGATTGTTCCGTCAGCTCCGCGCTTCGCTCCCAGGTGAAGCGTACTGCGCGCTCTTCGGCGGCCCGGCCGAGGAAGGCGCGCAGGCCCGGCTCGGTGAGGAGCCGGATCGCCGCGGCGGCGAGGTCGTCCGTCCGCTCGGGGTCGAAGAAGAGCCCCGCACCGCCAACGACCTCGGGCAGGGAGCCGCGGTCGGAGGCGAGGACGGGCGTGCCGCAGTACATCGCCTCGACCGCCGGAAGGCCGAAGCCCTCCCAGAGCGAGGGAAAGACGAGCGCCTCGGAGGTCGCGAGAAGCTCCGCCATCTCGGCATCGGCGATCTCGCCGGTGAAGGTGATCCGGTCGGACGCGCGCGCGTCCCTCGTCGCGCCGGCCTTGAGGTCGTCGATGTTGTCCCAGAACCGCGCGCCGGTCGTGCGGCCGACGATGACGAGCCGGGCCTCGGGGCAGGGGCCCAGGATCGACGGCATCGCCTCGATCAGGCGCAGCACGTTCTTGTGGCGGTTGAAGCCGCCGACATAGGTCAGCACGCGGTCCTCCGGCGCGATCCCGAGCCGTTCGCGGGCGCGGGCGAGGCGCGCGGCTTCGCTGACGGGCCGGAAGGTCGCGTCGGCGCCCTCGGTCGTCACGTCGATCCGTTCGCGGGCGACGTGGAGCATGGCGGCGATGTCGCGGGCGGAAGCCTCCGAGACCGTGAGGATGCGCCGCGCCTGCGCCCGGGCGAGCCAGCTCTTCGCCTGCCAGAGCCGGAAGTTGCGGCGGGTGGGAAAGATCAGGTCCGGAAAGCGTTCGGGGATCGTGTCGTGGATGCAGACGAGCTTCGGCACGCGCGACAGGACCGGGTAGAAGGAATAGCTCGCCGGCCAGAAGAGGAGGTCCGCGCCAAGCCTCGCTGCCGCCCGGGAGAGGGCCAGCATGTCGCCCGACCCGCGCGCGCCGGTACCGGACGCGGCCTCGGCCATCGAGCGGCTCGCGCC
>NZ_WBUS01000227.1 GCF_008933605.1 Albidovulum sp. | reverse complement strand
CTCACGGTCCTCGCCCGCGGTGTCGAGGACCGATCCGCCCTTCGACTTCTCGGCGGCGAGGACCGTGAGCGTGATCGAGGTGGCGATGAAGGCGACCGCGAGGATCCAGGTGACCTTGGTCAGCGCGTTCGCCGCGCCCCGCGCCGAAAAGGCGCCCCCGCCGGAGAGAAGCCCGCCGCCCTCCGACCGCTGCAGGAGCACCACGCCGATCATCATCAGCGCGATGATCAGGTGGACGGTGAGGAGGACGTTTTCCATGGGCGGGGCCTTTGTCACGTGCCGACGCGCCTATCTAGGGCGATGCGCCCCGCGCCGCAACCCCCTCAGTCGCGCCCCCGTCCGGGCGTTCGCAGGGCACTACCGGGCGACGTAGTCGACGAGCTGGCCGATGTCGAATTCCCGGTCCTCGATGATGCGCTTCATCAGGTCGCCGATGGAGATCATGCCGGCGAGGCGGCCTGCCTCCATGACCGGAAGGTGCCGGATGCGGTGTTCCGTCATCAGCGCCATGCAGAGGTCCACCGTCTCGTCGGGCGAGACCGTGATCACGTCGCGCTCCATCACCTCGCCGACCCGGGTGCCGGGCGAGGCGCGGCCCTTGAGGAAGACCTCGCGCGCGTAGAGCCGTTCGGTGAAGATGCCGACGAGCCGGTCGCCCTCGGTCACGAGCACCGCGCCGATGTCGCGCTCCGCCATAAGCTTGAGTGCGGCGAGCACCATGTCGTCGGGGCCGACGCGGTAGATGCCGCGGCCCTTGGCGTCGAGAATGTCGCGAACGAATGCCATGCTGAGACCTCCGATTGAGATGCCCCGCCCGGGCACGCCGGAGGATGCCCGGCGACGCGGACCAACCTGAAGATATCATGCGGCAGATCGGGCCGCAGGACGTTGACCTGTGTCAATCGCCGCCCGGGACCGCTGCCGCTGGCCGGGCAGGGGGCGCCAAGATTGGGGTTCCGTCGGCTGTCGGGCGCCGCTATACGGGGCCCGTTTGCCGGTGCAAGGAGCAGGACCGATGGCCAATGTCGTTGTGGTAGGCGCCCAGTGGGGGGACGAGGGCAAGGGCAAGATCGTCGACTGGCTCAGCGAACGCGCCGACGTGATTGCCCGCTTCCAGGGCGGGCACAACGCAGGCCATACGCTCGTCGTGGGCGGCGAGGTCTACAAGCTCAACGCGCTGCCCTCGGGCGTGGTGCGGGGCGGCAAGCTCAGCGTCATCGGCAACGGCGTGGTGCTCGACCCCTGGCACCTCGTCTCGGAAATCGCCGCGATCCGCGAGAAGGGGGTGGAGATCAGCCCCGCGACGCTGATGATCGCCGAGAACACGCCCCTGATCCTGCCCTACCATGGCGAGCTTGACCGCGCGAGGGAGGCGCAGGCGAGCGTGGCCAAGATCGGCACCACCGGGCGGGGCATCGGCCCGGCCTACGAGGACAAGGTGGGCCGCCGGGTGATCCGGGTCGCCGACCTCGCCGATCCGGCGACGCTGGAGCTGCGCGTGGACCGCGCGCTCGTCCACCACAACGCGCTGCGCGCGGGCCTCGGGCTCGCGCCCATCGACCGCGCGGAGCTTCTGGGCAAGCTCAACGCCATCGCGCCGGAGATCCTGAATTACGCCGCCCCGGTCTGGAAGGTGATGAACGAGGCGCGGCGGGCGGGCAAGCGCATCCTCTTCGAGGGAGCCCAGGGCTCGCTTCTCGACATCGACTTCGGCACCTATCCCTTCGTGACCTCCTCCAACGTCATCGCGGGCCAGGCGGCGACCGGGGTCGGCCTCGGGCCGGGCGCCATCGATTTCGTGCTCGGCATCGTGAAGGCCTACACGACCCGGGTGGGCGAGGGGCCGTTCCCGACCGAGCTGAAGGATGCCGACGGCGAGCGGCTCGGCACACGCGGGCGCGAATTCGGCACGGTCACGGGGCGAAAGCGCCGCTGCGGCTGGTTCGACGCGGTGCTGGTGCGCCAGACCTGCGCGATTTCCGGCATCAACGGCATCGCGCTCACCAAGCTCGACGTGCTCGACGGGTTCGAGACGATCCGCATCTGCACCGGCTACGAACTTGACGGCCAGGTACTCGATTACCTGCCCACTGCGGCCGACCAGCAGGCGCGCTGCACCCCCGTCTACGAGGAGGTCGAGGGCTGGAGCGCCTCGACCGAGGGCGCGCGGAGCTGGGCGGACCTTCCCGGCGCGGCGGTGAAGTATGTCCGCCGGATCGAGGAACTGATCCAGTGCCCGGTCGCCATGCTCTCGACCTCGCCCGAGCGCGAGGACACGATCCTCGTCACCGACCCCTTCGCCGACTGATGGCGCTGTCGTACCGCACCCGCCGGCGTCTCTCGGCCCTGATCCTGGTGGTGGGGCTGCCCGCCTACATCGTCGCGGCGGTGACGCTGACCGGCTGGATCAACGACCGCTACGGTCGGCTGCCGCTGCTGGCCGAGCTTGCCGTCTACGTGACGCTAGGCTTCCTCTGGGCGCTGCCCTTCCGCTTCGTCTTCCGCGGCATCGGCAAGCCCGATCCGGAAACGGAAACGGAGCGGTCCGGGGACCGCTCCGCCTGACACGGGGTTACCGCCAGTGCCGGGATCAGCGCGCCACGCGGCGCGCCTGCTCCATGAAGCGCGAGGACTCGGTGATGGTGAACTGGCCGCGGCTGATCTTCTGGATCTTGCCCTGGCGGAGCAGCATCCCGAAGGAACGCAGGCCATCCTCGCGGGTGAATTCGTCCTCCTCGGTATAGCCCGACACCTTCTTCAGGATGTGCGGACGCGAGAAATGCGGCAGGCCCTCGACCGTCGCGGTATAGGCGGCGGCGGCTTCGAGAAGGTCGGCAAGGTTCGTCGCGCCGAGGCGGTCGGCGAACTCGGCGAAGCTCCGGGCCTCCTCGGGCGAGAGCGGCGCCTCGTCGTCGAAATCCTCCTCGACCTCGGAGACCGAGAGCGCGGTGGCACCGATCCGGCGCGGGCGGACGACGGCGGCCGGCCGGATCTCGTCGGCCGGAACATCGACGCGCTGCTCGGAGACGAGCACCAGCGGCGCGGGCCGGTCGTTGAGTGCCGGGCGGCGCGTCGCCGGCGTGCCTTCGGCCACCGGGCGGCGCGGGCGGACGGCCTTCGACAGGTCGTCGCGGTAGCGGTCGATGTCCTCGTCCGGGCCGGCCTGGTCGGTCGGCATCGCCTGCGGCTTCAGCTTGCGGTCGGCCACGGTCGCGGCGACGGCGGCCTTCAGATGCGCGATGGCCGAGAAGCGGCGGCGGCTCTCGTCGCCTTCGAGCTTCGACTTCGCCTCTTCCATGAGCCGTTCCATCGACGCGTCGCCATCGCCGGCGTGGTCTTCGAGAATGGCGCGACCCTCGTGGGAGTCCCGGCGGGCGTCGCGGGCAATCGCCGCGAGATCGCGCGACAGGGCCTCGTCGGCCTCCGCGTCTTCCTGCGAAGCCGAGATGGCTGCGCCGATCTCGGCGAGGATCGCCGCGTGTCCCTCGTCTTCACCCTCGTCGGCGGTTTCCTCGGCTACGACCGATTCGATGTCCTCAGGCGCTTCCGCGAGGTCTTCCTCGAAGCGCCCGGCGTCGTCCCCGGCTTCGGTCAGCGCCGCGAAGATCGCTGCGTGCTCGACCTCCTCTTCGGTCCCGGTGTCCTCCGCGCGCTCCTCGATGGCGGCGGCGATGACGGGTTCCTCCTCCTCCTCCGCGACCTCGAGGAAGACGAGGCCGAGGAC
>NZ_WBUS01000226.1 GCF_008933605.1 Albidovulum sp. | reverse complement strand
GTACTCGTCGCCGTGGCGGTGGACGGCCGTCTCGCCGGGCGGCTGGTGATGGCCGACCCGCTCCGCCCCGACGTCGCCGGAACGCTGCGGGCGCTGCGGCAGGAGGGCGTGGGGCGGATCCTTCTCGCCACCGGCGACCGCGCCGACGTTGCCGAACATGTCACCCGCGGGCTCGGCTTCGACGGGCTGAGGGCGGAACTGAAGCCGGACCAGAAGGTGCTTCTCGTCCTGACCGAGCGGAAGGACGGGCCGGTGATGATGGTGGGCGACGGGGTGAACGACGCTCCGGCGCTGGCGGCGGCCGACGTGGGTGTGGCGATGGGCGCCCGGGGCGCCGCCGCTTCGGCGGAGGCCGCCGAGGTCGTGCTGCTCGTCGACCGGCTCGACCGGCTCTGCGCGGGCATGGAAGTCGCGCGGCGCGCGCGCGCCATCGCGTTGCAGAGCGTGGTCGCGGGGATCGGGCTCTCCGTCCTCGGCATGGTCGCGGCGGCGCTCGGCTACCTGAACCCGGTGGAGGGCGCGCTCCTGCAGGAAGTGATCGACGTCGCGGTGATCCTGAACGCGCTCCGGACGCTGCGGGTGGTGCCGCGCTCGGCGGGTTTGGGCGCACCCAAGGCGGCGGCGCTGGTGGCGGCGTGAGCGGACCGGATGGCGGAAGCGGGCGCGACCGGCGGCGCGGGGGGCTTCCCGGCCGGCCGGAGGCGCCCCATGTCGGCGGGATGGACCGCTGGAAGACCCTCAAGGCGCGGCTGAAGCGGATGCTCGTCCGGATCCGCCAGCGCGTCCCGCCTGGGGCGCGGACGCTCCTTGGCCTCTGCCTCGTCGCGGGCGGGATCGTCGGGTTCCTTCCGGTGCTCGGGTTCTGGATGATCCCGCTCGGCGTTCTGGTGATCGGGCTCGACGTCAAGCCGTTGCTGGCCTGGCTGCGCGGCCGGAGGGCGAAAGGGAAGCGGGGCTGAGCCGCCGCCGGCGGGGGCGCCCCCTTGCGGCAAACGAAAAGCCGGGGCGGACCCGCCCCGGCCTTCATGTCGCGTCGGAGTGCGTCAGTTGCCCGCGGCGGTCGTCGGGGCCACGGCGAGCTTCGGGGCGCCTGTCGACAGCGGGTCTTCCTGCCGCTGCACCGAGCCTTCGAAATGGGCGCCGCTCTCGATCGCGATGGTCTTGTGGATGATGTCGCCCTCGACCCGCGCGGTCGAGGTGAGCCGCACCTTGAGGCCCCGCACCCGGCCGATCACGCGGCCGTTCACCACGATGTCGTCGGCGACGATCTCGCCCTTGATCGTGGCGCTTTCGCCCACGGTCAATAGATGCGCGCGGATGTCGCCCTCGACCACGCCTTCGACCTGGATGTCGCCCGAGGTCTTCACGTTGCCGGTGATGGTCAGGTCCGCGGAAAGGACCGAGGCCCCTGGTTTCGGCTTCGGCGCGGTGGACATGTAGTCGAAGGCAGGCTTCGAGGCGGCAGACTCGGGTGCCTTCGGGGGCTCCGCCGGCGTCGCCGACTTGGGTCCGGGTTCGTTGATCCTGCTTTTAGAAAACATTGTTGGCCGCCTTGATAAACGTCATCGGGTTCACAGCAGTGCCGCCCGTGCGCACCTCATAGTGGAGATGGGTGCCGGTGGAGCGGCCAGTATTCCCCATATCACCGATCCTGTCCCCGCGCGAGACCCTTTGGCCAACCTCCACGCGCACTTTCGACATGTGGCCGTAGCGGGTGACGAGGCCGAACTCGTGCCGGATCTCCACCATGTTGCCGTAGCCCGATTCCCATCCGGCATGGGTCACCGTGCCGTCGGCGGTCGCCAGGATCGGCGAGCCCATGGCACCGGCCATGTCGATGCCCTCGTGCGCCCGGCCCCAGCGGCGGCCGAAACCTGAGGTGTAGCGGAAGGAGGTCTTGAGCGGCATGGCGAAGGGAGCCTTCTCGACCGCGAGCCGGTAGAGGTTCATCCGGTCGAGCCCTTCGAGGATGCGGCCGGCGCGTTCGGCGCTTGCATCGCCGCCCGGAACGACCGGCGGGGCGAGCGGCCCGAGCGGGCCACCCTGGCCTGAATAGCCGCGGCGGACCTCTTCGATGAGATCGTCGGGATCAAGCCCCGCGGAGGAAAACATCTTGTCGAGTGGCGCCATGGAGATCGTCACCGCTTCCTCGAGGCTGGCGAAGATCTCGTCGTGGCGTTCCTCCAGAAGCCGCTTCTCGTAGGCAATCTCGTCCGCCTCGTCCTTCGCCGCGTCGGCCAGTTCTGCCATCGCGTCGCGCTCGGCGGCGGTGCGGCCGAGGGCGGCCGTGAGCACGCCCAGCGTATCGGCGACATCGGCGCCGGACGGCGTGGCGCTGGCGGCGGCCTGCGGCCCTTCGGCGGCAACGGCCGCCAGTTCGGTGACGCGGGCGAGGGCCTGGTCGCGTTCGCCCATCGTCCGCCGAAGCGTCGCCTGGATCACGCCGATGCCGGTTTCCAGTTCCTTGCGCCGCTCTTCGGAGGCGAGGAGCGCCGACTGCATCGCCGAGACCTGCTGCATCGCAAGGGCGAAGCGTTCCTGCGCCGCCACCGCCTCCTGGGCCCTCTGGTCGCGCTCGACCGAGAGCGCGTCGAGGCGGGCCTCGTAGTTTGCCTGCTCCCGCCGCGCCTGTTCGCGGGCACTGCCCGAGCCGATCGAATCCATGAGGAGGATCGCCGTGGCGACGATGGTCCAGGCCAGGAGAACCGAGAAGCCCGACATCGCTACGGCCTGGGTGATCGGCCTCAGCCGGATGAAGCGTGTCTCGGAGTCCGATCGGAGGAACAGGCGCTGTTCCGGAAGTCGTCTTTCCAAGGCAGCGTAGAAACGGCCGATGAGTCGCGCTGGCACGCCGGTCCCCCGTGTTCGTTATCGCATTTCGCCGGACCCATCCCCACAGGTCCCGCTGGTCCGGGATTAGCGTCCGGTTCCGTCAGCGGCAAGGATTAAGCCGGCTCCCGGCGGCCACCCGGCCGGAAGCCGCCGGTTTCGGCAGATTCCCGCCGACGCCGCATCCGGCATGTCGTGGATTTCCCTTGGGTTAGCGGAAGCCGGCGGTCCCCGGCGCCTCGGCCACCTCGTCCGCGAGCGGCCAGTAGAAATCGGGCGGCATCCCCGCCTCGGCGCGCTTCTCGGCGTTGAAGGGGGGCTTCAGGGAGCCGGGGAAATACCGGCGCACAAGGGCGTGAAAGACCTCCTTCGGGTCCAGCCCCTCGCGTCCGCAGAGCCAGTTGAACCACTTCACCCCGTAGGCGACATGGCCGACTTCCTCGGCATAGATCGTGCGCAGGGCCGCCACGGCCTCCGTCTCGTTCGCGTTCTCGAAGATCGCGATCATCCCGGGCGTCACGTCGAGCCCGCGCGCCTCGAGCACCATCGGCACGACGGCGAGCCGCCCGTGCAGGTCGTGCGCCGTATCCTCGGCCGCGCGCCACATGAAGGCATGGGCAGGCAGGGCCCCGTAGAAGCTGCCGCGGGTCTCAAGGCAATCGCAGAGCAGATTGAAATGCCTGGATTCCTCGTCCGCCGACTTCACCCAGTCGTCGTAGAATCCGAGCGGCATCGGCACATCCGCGAAGCGGGCGACGATGTCCCAGTGGAGGTCCACGGCGTTGAGCTCGATATGCGCGATTGCGTGCAGGAGCGCGATCCGCCCCTCCCGCGTGCCGGGCCGCCGGCGCGGCACGTCGCGGGGCGGCAGAAGTTCCGGCCGTGCGGGTCGGGCGGGGCG
>NZ_WBUS01000225.1 GCF_008933605.1 Albidovulum sp. | reverse complement strand
TCCTGACGGCGAGCGATGGCGGCGGTGCGGCGGGCCTTGCCCCGGGGGTCGTCGTGGACAGCGGCACGCTCGCGGAACTCGCCGCCGCCGGGATCGACGCCGAGGAGGCGCGCCGCCGCGGCCGGGCCGCCGAGGTCCTGGAATGGATCGGCGCGGTCTATCGGAGCGGGCCGACGGGAACCGATGTCGGCGATCTCGCGGTCTTCCTGCGCGGCTGAGCCCGGCTCAGTCGCGGTGGAGGAAATCGCCGTAGCGGCCGTGCCAGAAGAGCAGCGGCGTGCCCTGCCGAACGAAGGCGCGCAGCACCCGGCCGACGAGGATGGCATGGTCGCCGCCGTCATGCGCCGCATGGGCCGCGCAGTCGAAGCGGGCGAGGCATCCCGGGAGCAGCGGCAATCCCTCGGGCGTCGTGCCGGGGTCGAGCCCGGCGAAGTCGCTGCCCGCGCGCGCGAAGCGGTGGCAAAGGTCAAGCTGGTCGGCCGCGAGCACATGGATCGCGTAGTGCCCGGCCGCGGTGAAGGCGGAGAAGCGCGCCGAGGCTTTCGCCGGGCACCAGAGCACGAGCGGCGGGTCGAGCGAGACCGAGGTGAAGCTGTTGGCGGTGATCCCGACCGGACCTTTCGGGCTCTGCGCCGTCACCACGGTCACGCCGGTGGCATAGCGGCCGAGTGCCGCGCGGAAGGCGCGCTTGCCGTCGCGCCCCTCGCCGCTGCCGTCTGGCGTGATGTGATCCATGCCCGGTTCCGCTGCCATGTCCCGGACCGCATGAGGGCGGTCGCCGCCGCGGCAGACAGATCACATTCCGGAGCGATTGGCTACCCGCAGGGCAACGATCGTGCGCGGGAAGGCGAAGTGGGGCTCAGACCTCTTCCTCGCCGGTATCGACGAGCCAGCCGCCGGGGCCGGCGATGTGGTCGGGAAGCGCAAGGATCATGAGTTCGCGGATCACGAGGCAGGCCAGAAGGCTCGCGGCAACTTCGTCGAAAGAGAACTGGGTAACAAAATCCATCATAAGCTCCTCGGCTGATACGGCCTGTATGCCCTGCAATCCGGGCGCCTTTGCGGCGCGGGGGTGACATTTCGCGGCCCTTGTCGCGGCGGCCCCGCGGTGGCGGCCCGCTGTTGTCGCGCGGGCACGATCGCCCCTCCACGCAGGCACCTTCCGGCGCGCACCTTGCTCTTTGCCGCCCGCGCCCCTATGTCCCGGCCAACCCCATCGGCCCGGCAGGGCCGGAACGGAGCCCTTCATGTCCACTGCCATGCACTACTTCCGCTGGGCTTTCCTGTTCACGGCAGCGGGTCTCGCCCTCGCCTTCTGGCTCGGCTGGGGATACGGGCACGGGCTTGCCGGCGCGACGAGCTTCTTCCTCATCGGGGTGGTGCTGGCGATCCTGGAAATCTCGCTGTCCTTCGACAACGCCATCGTCAATGCCAACAAGCTGGAACAGATGACGCCGGTCTGGCAGCACCGGTTCCTGACCTGGGGTATCCTCATCGCCGTCTTCGGCATGCGGATCATCTTTCCGCTGCTCATCGTCGTCGTGGCGGCCGGAATCGGTCCCTTCGCGGCGCTCCGGCTCGCGGCGTTCCGGCCCGACGAATACGCCGAGATCATCGCCGAGGCGCATCTGCCGATCGCGGCCTTCGGCGGCACCTTCCTGATGATGGTGGCGCTGCGCTACTTCATCGACGAGGGCAAGGAGGTCGACTGGATCCGCGCGCTGGAATGCCGGTTGCGCCGGTGCGCCTCGATCCGCGGGCTCGAGATCGCCTTCGTCCTCGCGGTCGTGATGATCTTCGCCTCGGTCCTGCCGGACGAGGAGGTGGACCGCTTCCTCTTCGCCTCGGTTAGCGGGCTCCTGACCTTCCTGGCGGTCGAGGTGCTCGGCCATGTCCTCGACCAGCGCGAGGCGGCGCGGACGGCGGCCGCGGGCGGGCTCGGAGCGTTCCTCTACCTCGAGGTGCTCGACGCCTCCTTCAGCTTCGACGGCGTGATCGGCGCCTTTGCGCTGACCCACAACCTCTTCCTCATTGCCATCGGCCTCGGCATCGGCGCGATGTACGTCCGCTCGATGACGATCATGCTGGTGGAGCGCAAGACGCTCTCGGAGTTCCGCTACCTGGAGCACGGGGCGTTCTACTCGATCCTCGTCCTCAGCGTCATCATGTTCGCCCAGACGCTCTGGCATATCCCGGAACTGGTGACGGGCGTGCTGGGCTCTGCCTTCATTGGCATCGCGCTCGTCTCCTCGATCCTGCACAACCGCCGCCAGAGCGCCTGAGCGGACGGCCCTGCCGCCGCCCGGCAAGGGTATCCGGTAACCTTGTGAGGGCGGGTCGCGGAGGTCAGGCGCGGAAGCGCGCGGCGAGCGCGTCGGCGGCGCCGACGAGGAGCGACATGTCCACCGCGAGGGCGACAAAGCGGGCGCCGGCGTCGATGCAGGCGCGTGCGAAGGCCTCGTCCTGCGTCAGGAGCCCCGCCGGCCGCCCGAGCCGCCCGAGCCGGGCAACGGCGTCGAGGACGGCCGCCCGCACCTCCGGGTGGCCGGTCTGGCCGGGGTGGCCCATCGAGGCGGCGAGGTCGGCCGGGCCGATGAAGATGCCGTCCACGCCCTCCGTCGTCGCGATGTCCTCGAGCCGGGACAGGGCGAGGGCGGTCTCGACCTGGAGGAGCAGGCAGATCTCGGCGTCGGCCTTGCCGTGGTAGCCCCCGATCCGGCCGTAACCCGCCGCCCGCATCGTGCCGGCGACGCCGCGGACCCCGGCGGGCGGGTAGCGGGTGGCGGCGACCGCCGCCTCGGCCTCGGCCCGGCTTTGGATGTAGGGGATGAGAAGGGTCTGGGCGCCCTGGTCGAGATGGCGCTTGATGAGCGCGGTGTCGTTGACGCTCGGCCGCACCACCGGCGCCGTCGGCCAGGGTGCCATCGCCTGCAGGAGCGGCAGGACCGCCGCGACCTCGACGGCGGTGTGCTCGGTGTCGAGCACCATCCAGTCGAAGCCGGCGCCCGCGAGCGCCTCCACCGCCGTCGGCTCGGGGATGGTGGACCAGAGGCCGAACTGCAGCTCGCCCGCGACGAGACGGGCCTTGAAGCGGTTCCGGGGTATGTCCATGCGCCTTATCCCTTCAGGAGCCGTGCCGCGCGTTCGACGGCGAAGGCGTAACCCTGCACGCCCGCGCCGGCGATCACCGCCTCGGCGCGGGTGGAGACGTAGGAATGGTGGCGGAAGGGCTCGCGCCGGTGGATGTTCGAGATGTGGACCTCGATCACCGGCCCGTCGAAGGCGTTGAGCGCGTCGAGGAGGGCGACCGAGGTATGGCTGAAGGCGCCGGGGTTGATGACGATGGCGGCGTTTTCGCTCCGCGCCGCCTGCACCCAGTCGATCAGTTCGTACTCGCGGTTCGACTGCCGGCAGGTGACGGAGAGGCCCCTCGCCGCCGCGGTCGATGCGCAGAGCGTCTCGACGTCGGCGAGCGTTTCGCGCCCGTAGATCTCCGGCTGGCGGGTGCCGAGAAGGTTGAGGTTGGGTCCGTTGAGGACGAGGATCGGTTTCATGGGGGCCTTCCGCACGCCGTTGCCGCGCCGATGATGGGAGAAAGGGCCGCGGCCCGCAACGGCGGTTGTGCTTCGGCGCGGGGCAAGTGCGCCGGCTGTTGCCGGGCTGCGTCGCGGCCGGCCCGGTGCGGCGGGAAGGTGCGGCGGGCAGGTGCGGCACGAGGGCGCGGGCGCACTCCGGGGAC
>NZ_WBUS01000224.1 GCF_008933605.1 Albidovulum sp. | reverse complement strand
CGGCCATCCTGGCGTCGGCCTCGGCCCGCACGGCGGGCGGCACGCCGGGGATCTCGGCCAGCCCTTCGGTCAGCGCGCTGAGGTAGAGGCCGGTGCCGCCGGCGATGATCGGGCGTTGCGGCCCCGCGAGGAGCGGCGCCACCTCGCGCAGCCAGTGCCCGACCGAATAGTCCGCGCCCGGCGCGACATGGCCGTAGAGGCGATGGGGCGCGCGCGCCTCCTCGGCCGGCGAGGGGCGGGCGGACAGGATGCGCCAGCAGGACCATACCTGCAGCGCGTCTGCGTTGACGATGATGCCGCCCTGCGCCTCGGCGATGGCGAGCGCCAGCGCCGACTTGCCGGACGCGGTGGGCCCGGCGATCAGGACCGGCCGCCCGGGGTCGATATCCGCGATGAAGTCCAGCGTCCTGCCTATTGCTGTCCCTGGCGCATGCACATCCACCTGGCTGGCGGGAATCCCGCCGACCGTGGTTGAACACGCCGCCGATTTCCGCCATCTTGCGCCGCAACCGGGAAAGCGGCAAGCGGAGCAGTGGTATGGACGGGGCGGAAGAACCCAAGGTCAAGTACAAGCGCGTTCTTCTGAAGATCTCCGGCGAGGCTCTCATGGGCGATCAGGGCTACGGCCTGCATCCCCCGACCGTCGCCCGCATTGCCGCAGAGGTGAAGTCCGTCCACGACCTCGGGGTCGAGATCTGCATGGTGATCGGCGGCGGCAACATCTTCCGCGGGCTGCAAGGCTCCGCCCAGGGGATGGAGCGGACGACCGCCGACTACATGGGCATGCTCGCCACCGTGATGAACGCGCTCGCCATGCAGGCGGCGCTGGAGGCGCTCGGCGTCTTCACCCGCGTCATATCGGCCATCCCGATGGACCAGGTCTGCGAGCCCTACATCCGCCGCCGCGCTGTCCGGCACCTGGAGAAAAAGCGCGTCTGCATCTTCGCCGCCGGCACCGGCAACCCCTATTTCACCACCGACACCGCCGCGACGCTGCGCGCCAACGAGATGAACTGCGAGGCGATCTTCAAGGGCACCAAGGTCGACGGCGTCTACGACAAGGACCCCAAGAAGTTCCCCGACGCCAAGCGCTATGACACCGTGAGCTACGACGAGGTGCTGCAGCGGCACCTCGGCGTGATGGACGCCTCGGCCATCGCGCTCGCCCGCGACAACAGGCTGCCGATCATCGTGTTCTCGCTCGACGAACCCGGCGGATTCCGCGGCATTCTCGCCGGAAGCGGAACTTACACGCTGGTTGGCGGTTGAAATCCTATCGCGGCTTGCGCCTTTCATGCTAAAGGGCCGGGCGAAGGCCGAATGGCCAGACGAGCAAGTGACGGCCCCGGGAACCGCCGGGAAAGAGACGGAAAGACCCATGTCCGACGACATCGACATCGACATCGACGATCTGGAACGGCGGATGGAAGGGGCCATGGCCTCGCTCCGCCACGAATTCGGCACGCTCAGGACCGGGCGCGCCTCGGCCACGATGGTGGAGCCGATCATGGTCGATGCCTACGGCGCGCTGACGCCCGTGAACCAGGTCGGCACGATCAACGTGCCGGAGCCGCGCATGGTCACGATCAACGTCTGGGACAAGGCGCTGGTCTCGAAGGTGGAAAAGGCGATCCGCGACAGCGGGCTCGGCATCAATCCCCAGCTCAACGGCACGATCATCATGCTGCCGATCCCCGAGTTGAACGAGGAACGGCGCCGCGAACTGACGCGCGTGGCGGCCCAGTACGCCGAGCACGCGCGCGTGGCCGTCCGCAACGTGCGCCGCGACGGCATGGACCAGATCAAGAAGGCGAAGACCGACGGCATGAGCGAGGACGACCAGAAGTTCTGGCATGACGAGATCCAGGCGTTGACCGACCGCTACATTGCCGCCGTGGACAAGGCGCTGGAAGGCAAGCAGGCGGAAATCATGCAGGTCTGAAAGGACCGCGCCGGGTGACCGGCATCCGGGGGCGGAAAGGGCAGGGCCAATGGCCGCGAAGGACATCACGGGAGAGAGCCCCGCTCATGTCGCCATCATCATGGATGGCAACGGGCGGTGGGCCACCGCGCGCGGCTGGCCGCGGCTCGTCGGCCACCGCCGGGGGGCGGAGCGCGTGCGCTCCATCGTCGAGGCCGCACCGGGGCTCGGCATCCGCTACCTTACGCTCTACGCCTTCTCAACGGAGAACTGGAAGCGGTCGACCGAGGAAGTCATCGGGCTGATGACCATCTTCGCCCGCTACATCCAGTCCGAGGCGCAGCGGCTTTCGGCCGAGGGCGTACGCCTGCGGTTCATCGGCGGGCGCGAGCGGCTGGACAAGAAGCTCCAGAAGCTCATGGCCGGGATCGAGGCGCGCACGGCGGGCAACGACCGGCTTCACCTCACCGTCGCGATCAATTACGGCGGCCGCGACGAATTGGCGCGCGCCGCACGCGCCCTGGCCGAGGACGCGGCGGCCGGTCGGATCCGGCCGGAAGAGATCGACGAGGCGGCCTTCGCCCGCCGGCTCGACACCGCCGACCTGCCCGACCCCGATCTCGTGATCCGGACGAGCGGCGAGATGCGGATCTCCAACTACCTGCTCTGGCAGTCGGCCTATGCCGAGTACGAATTCACGGATACGCTCTGGCCCGATTTCACGCCCGACGAACTGGCCACGATCCTCTCGCGCTACAACCGGCGCGAGCGCCGCTACGGCGGCGCCCTGACGGCATGAGCGACCCCGCGAAATGGGGTGATCTCCTCCCCCGGCTGATTTCCGGCGCGGCCATGGCCGCGGGCGGGCTTGCCCTGATCTGGCTCGGCGGGCCCTGGTTCGCGACGCTGGCGACCGTGGCCGGCGGCCTCATGGTCTGGGAACTCGGCGCGATGACCGACCGCTCGCGGCCCGACGAGGCGGTGATGGTCGGCGCGGTCGCGGCGATCATCCTCGGCGTGGTATTCTGGACGCGCGACCCTTATCTGGTGCCGCTCCTCCTGCTGCCGGCGCTCTACGGGACCGTCCGGCCGAAGCGGCCGATGCGGGCCGTCTACGCCATCTACGCGGCCCTCATCATGGTCGCCTGCTACGGCCTCGTCGCCTTCCGCGAGGGCTTCGGCCTGCTCTGGCTCCTCTGGCTCATCCTCGTCGTCGTCGTGACCGACATCGCTGGCTATTTCGCCGGCCGCATCCTCGGCGGACCGAAGTTCTGGCCGGCGATCAGCCCGAAGAAGACCTGGTCGGGCACCGTCGCGGGCTGGATCGCGGCGGCGCTCGTCGGCGCGGTGTTCCTGCGCTTTTCCACCGCCGGGGTGGACCTCCTCTGGATCTCGGCGCTTCTCGCCTTTGCCTCGCAGATGGGCGACATCGCCGAAAGCGCGATCAAGCGGCGCTCGGGCGTGAAGGACAGCTCGAACCTCATCCCCGGCCATGGCGGGCTCATGGACCGCTTCGACGGTCTTCTCGGCGCGGCGATCTTCATGCTTCTGGTGGCGCAGCTGACCGACGTGCCCTCGGTCCGGTTCTGAGCCATGCGCAGCCTCTCGATCTTCGGCGCGACCGGGTCCATCGGCGAAAGCACCGTCGACCTCGTCCAGCGGCAGGGCGGGCGCCAGGCCTTCCGCCTCGTCGCCCTCACCGGCGGCTCGAACGTCGGCCGGCTCGCCGAACAGGCGCGCGCGCTCCGGCCCGAAGTGGCGGTGATCGCCGACGCGGCGCGGCTGCCCGAACTCCGCGAGGCGCTTGCCGGGACCGGGATCGAG
>NZ_WBUS01000031.1 GCF_008933605.1 Albidovulum sp. | reverse complement strand
CCCCAACCCCGCCGTCCACCACCTGACCGAGACCGTGGCCTGGACCGCGGCGCTGGCCGACGCCGGTCGCGCCGCCATGCGGGACGGGCTGCCGATCTTCCTTGGCGGCGACCACTCGCTCTCGCTCGGCTCGGTCGCGGGCGTCGCCGCCCATGCGGCCGAGTTGGGCCGGCCGCTCTTCGTGCTCTGGCTCGACGCGCATTCCGACTACCACACGCCGCTCACCACGCAGTCGGGCAATCTCCACGGCACGCCCGTCGCCTATATCGCCGGCCAGGCGGGCTTCGACGCCTTCCCGCCCTTCCCCGGCCGGGTCCCGGCCGAGCGCATCTGCCTTTTCGGCATCCGCTCCGTCGATCCGGCCGAACATGCGGGCCTCCTGGCCACCGACATGGTGATCTGCGACATGCGGGTGCTCGACGAACGCGGCATCGTCGCGCCCCTGCGCGAGTTCCTCGACCGGGTGCGGGCCGCGAACGGCTTCCTCCATGTCTCGCTCGACGTCGACTTCCTCGACCCCGGCATCGCACCCGCGGTCGGCACCACCGTCCCCGGCGGCATCACCTTCCGCGAGGCGCACCTGGTCATGGAGCACCTCCACGAAAGCGGCCTCGTCACCTCGCTCGACCTCGTGGAGCTGAACCCCTTCCTCGATGAGCGCGGCCGCACCGCGAAACTGATGGTGGAACTCGTCGGTTCCCTCATGGGCCGCAAGGTCTTCGACCGGCCGACCCGCAGCTTCGGATGACCGCCATGCAGAACCTCAACATCGTGCCCTTCGTCAGCGTCGACAACATGATGAAGCTCGTCCTTCACGTTGGCGTCGAGCGCGTCCTGACCGACCTTGCCGCCTGCATCGAGGCCGACTTCCGCCGCTGGGAAAGCTTCGACAAGACGCCGCGCGTGGCCTCGCATTCCGAGGTCGGCGTGATCGAACTGATGCCGACCTCGGACGGGGCGCTTTACGGCTTCAAGTACGTGAACGGCCACCCGAGAAACATCCGGGCCGGGCTACAGACCGTCACCGCCTTCGGGCTTCTGGCCGAGGTCGAGACCGGCTACCCGGTGCTGCTGACCGAGATGACGATCCTGACCGCGCTCCGCACCGCCGCCATGTCGGCCCTGGCCGCGAAGCACCTCGCGCCGCAGGGCGCGACGACGATGGCGATGATCGGCAACGGCGCGCAGGCCGAATTCCAGGCGCTCGCCTTCGCGGCGGTCTGCGGCGTGACCCATGTCCGCCTGCATGACATCGACCCCGCCGCGACCGCGAAATGCCAGCGCAACCTCGCCGGCTCCGGGCTCCGCGTCACCCCCTGCCGGACCGCTGAAGAGGCGATGGAGGGCGCGCAGATCGTGACGACCTGCACGGCCGACAAGAACCATGCGACGATCCTCACCGACAACATGGTCGGCGCCGGCGTCCACATCAACGCGGTGGGCGGCGACTGCCCCGGCAAGACCGAGCTTCACCGCGACATCCTCCTGCGCGCGTCGATCTTCGTCGAATACCCGCCGCAGACAAGGATCGAGGGCGAGATCCAGCAGCTTCCCGCCGACCATCCGGTGACCGAGCTCTGGCAGGTCATCACCGGCGCCGCCAAGGGCCGCAGCGATGCCCGCCAGATCACGCTCTTCGACTCGGTCGGCTTCGCCATCGAGGACTTCTCGGCGCTGCGCTACATCCACGACCAGCTGAAGGCCCATCCCTACAGCGAGCCGCTCGACATGATCGCCGACCCCGACGATCCGCGCGATCTCTACGGGATGCTCCTCAGGGCCAAGGCCAAGGCGGCCTGAGATTTTCACCGTGATGCGAATACTCCGCGGGGTGACCGGCCGGAAGGCCGTCGGGAGGGGCAGCGCCCCCTTGCGCGGCTCCGGGCAAAACCCTATTCCCCGGCCATGACACATGCCCATCAGCGCCTGCTCATCATCGACTTCGGGTCCCAGGTCACGCAGCTCATCGCGCGGCGCCTGCGGGAGCTTAAGGTCTATTGCGAGATCCACCCCTTCAACCGGGTCGACGATGCCTTCCTGAAGGATTTCGCCCCAAGGGCGGTGATCTTCTCGGGCGGTCCGGCGTCGGTCTTCGCCGAGGGGGCGCCGATGCCGCCGGCGGCGGTCTTCGACCTCGGCGTGCCGATCCTCGGCATCTGCTACGGCCAGCAGGTGATGATGCATTGTCTGGGCGGCAAGGTCGAACGCGGCCACGGCACCGCCGAGTTCGGCCGCGCCTATGTGACGCCGGCCGACGAGCGCCTGCCGCTCCTCGACGGCTGGTTCGCGGAGGGCCGCGAACAGGTCTGGATGAGCCACGGCGACCACGTGTCGAAACTCGCGCCGGGGTTCGAGGTCTATGGCACCTCGCCGAACGCGCCCTTCGCCATCACCGCCGATCCCGCGCGCCGCTTCTACGCCGTGCAGTTCCACCCCGAGGTGCACCACACCCCGAAGGGGGCGAAGCTCTACGAGAATTTCGTGCGCCTCGCCGGATTCACCGGCGACTGGACGATGGGCGCCTACCGCGAGGACGCGATCGAGAAGATCCGGGCGCAGGTGGGCACGAAACGCGTGATCTGCGCACTCTCGGGCGGGGTGGACAGCTCGGTCGCCGCGATCCTGATCCACGAGGCGATCGGCGCGCAGCTGACCTGCGTCTTCGTCGATCACGGGCTTCTGAGGCTCAATGAGGCCGAAGAAGTCGTATCGATGTTCCGCGAGCACTACAACCTGCCGCTGATCCATGCCGATGAAAGCGCGCTCTTTCTCGGGGCGCTCGAAGGCGTTTCCGATCCGGAAACGAAGCGCAAGACCATCGGGCGACTGTTCATCGAAACCTTCGAGAAACACGCGAAGGAGATCGGCGGCGCCGAGTTCCTCGCCCAGGGCACGCTCTATCCCGATGTCATCGAGAGCGTCAGCGTCTCGGGCGGGCCCTCTGTCACCATCAAGTCGCACCACAACGTCGGCGGCCTGCCGGAAAAGATGGGCATGAAGCTCGTCGAACCCCTGCGCGAGCTCTTCAAGGACGAGGTGCGCGCCCTGGGCCGCGAGCTCGGCCTGCCGGAGCGGTTCATCCGCCGCCATCCCTTCCCCGGCCCCGGCCTTGCCATCCGCTGCCCCGGCGAGATCACGCGCGAGAAGCTCGACATCCTGCGCCGGGCAGATGCGGTCTACATCGACCAGATCCGCCGCCACGGGCTTTACGATTCGATCTGGCAGGCCTTCGCCGCGATCCTGCCCGTCAAGACCGTGGGCGTGATGGGCGACGGGCGCACCTACGACTATGCCTGCGCGCTCCGCGCGGTGACGAGCGTCGACGGCATGACCGCCGACTACTACCCGTTCACCCACGACTTCCTCTCCGAGACCGCGACGCGGATCATCAACGAGGTGCAGGGCGTCAACCGCGTTTTCTACGACGTCACCTCGAAGCCGCCCGGCACGATCGAGATGGAGTGACCGGGACGCTTGCGCCACGGCCACCCGATGGCGTGCTGGAGGCGGTCGTTATCTTTCGATTTCAGACGGGTAAGGATTCCCTTACTTTCTTGACCCGAGGTAAGCTGGCAATAATCCCCTCGTTCCGTGAGTGGTGGCATTGGCCAGGAACAGCGCCCCGGACCAGCCTGCAGTTTGCGGGGGAAAGGGGAGCCCGGGAAACCGGATGCTGGGCCTGTCGGGCGTATTTTCCGCCTGGCAGACCCGGCAGCAGAGACGCGCCCTGTCCTCATCCCCAACAGGTGCGGCGCGCTTTATGGGCGGTGCGTTTCCCGGTCGGGAGACGCGCCGCCTTTTTTATCGGCCCGCCGGCGGCATCGCGTGCATTGATCCGCGTCAGTCGCGCCACGCGCGACTCGGATAGTGTCGGGCTGTTCCAAGAGTGGTGGCCTTGGCCAGGAACAGCGCCCCGGACCAACCCGCGCTTTGCGGGGGAAAGGGGAGCCCGGGAAACCGGATGCCGAACCGGCCGGATGCATAGTCCAGCCGGACGGTGCGGCAAAGGACGCGCCCTGTCCCCGTCCCCCGACAGGCGCGGGCGCGTTTCGTGGCGGTGCGTTTCCCTGCGGGACAACGCACCGCCCTTTCATCCCGATCCGCACAGCAAAAAGGGGCGCGGTGCCGCGCCCCCTTGCCCGACCGTGCCTCGGAGCCTGAGCGACTCAGGCGCCGAGCGTCTTCGCAACCTCGGCCGCGAAGTCCTCCTTCTCCTTCTCGATGCCCTCGCCGACGGCGACGCGGGCAAAGCCGGTGATCTCCACGCCCGCGTCCTTCGCGGCCTGGGCCACGGTGACGTCGGGGTTGATCACGAAGGCCTGGCCAAGGAGCGTGTTCTCGGCGAGGAACTTCTTCATCCGGCCCGGGATGATGTTGTTGTGGATCACCTGTTCCGGCTTCGGCTTGGCCGAGCCCGCGTTCTCTTCCAGTGCCTTGGCCGTCTGGACGGCCAGCTCGCGCTCCACGATCGCCGGGTCGAGCGTCGCCTCCGACAGCGACAAGGGCGCGCTTGCGGCGATGTGCATCGCGAACTGGCGGCCGATCTCGCGCGCCTTGGCCTCGGGCCCGTTCAGCGCGACGAGCACGCCGATCCGGCCCATGCCCTCGGCGGCGGCGTTGTGGACGTAGGAGACGACGGTGTCGCCCTCCAGCACATGCGCCCGGCGCAGATTCATGTTCTCGCCGATACGGGCAATCGCCTCGGTGATCACCTGTTCCACCGGCTTGCCGTTGAGGTGGGTGGCGCGCAGCACCTCCACGTTCTCGCCGGTCTGGAGCGCGAGCTCGGTGATGTCGCGCACCATCTGCTGGAAGTCGGCGTTCTTGGCGACGAAGTCCGTTTCGGAGTTGATCTCGATGGCGACGCCGCGGCCGTCCTTCACCGCGATCCCGACGAGGCCCTCGGCCGCGACCCGGTCCGCCTTCTTGGCGGCCTTGGCGAGGCCCTTGGTGCGCAGCCAGTCGATCGCGGCTTCCATGTCGCCGTTCACCTCGGTCAGCGCCTTCTTTGCGTCCATCATGCCTGCGCCGGTCGCGTCGCGCAGTTCCTTCACCATCTGAGCGGTGATCGCCATGGCTGGCTCTCCTTCATCTTGAAATGGGTCAGGCGGGGCATATCCCCGCCTGATGACTGTCGGATGACAGGGGCCCTCGCGGCCCCCGCCCGCGCTCAGGCTTCCGTCACGGCCTCTTCCGCGGGCGCCTCTTCCAGCGCGCCGAGGTCGATACCGGCCGCCCCCATCTGGGCCGACATGCCGTCGAGCGCGGCGCGGCTCACGAGGTCGCAGTAGAGCGCGATGGCGCGCGCGGCGTCATCGTTGCCCGGAATCACGTAGTCCACGCCCTTGGGCGAGCAGTTGGTGTCGACCACGGCCACGACCGGGATGCCGAGCTTCTGCGCCTCGAGGATGGCGAGGTCTTCCTTGTTCACGTCGATGACGAAGAGAAGGTCGGGAAGCCCGCCCATCTCGCGGATGCCGCCGAGGGCCGCCTGAAGCTTGGCCTGCTCGCGCTCCATGCCGAGCCGTTCCTTCTTCGTCAGGCCGGCGGCGCCGCCGCCCAGGACCTCGTCGATCTGCTTCAGGCGCTGGATCGACTGGGACACGGTCTTCCAGTTGGTCAGCGTACCGCCGAGCCAGCGGTGGTTCATGTAGTACTGCGCGCATTTTTCCGCCGCCTCGGCGACCGGCTTCTGGGCCTGCCGCTTGGTGCCGACGAAGAGGATGCGGCCGCCCTTGGCCACCGTCTCGCGGATGACGTTCAGCGCGGCGTCGAGCATCGGCACCGTCTGCGTCAGGTCGATGATGTGGATGCCGTTGCGGTCGCCGTAGATGTATTCGGCCATCCGCGGGTTCCAGCGCTGCGTCTGGTGACCGTAGTGAACGCCAGCCTCAAGCAGCTGACGCATGGAGAAATCGGGGAGCGCCATGTCCATGTCCTTTCCGGTTTGCGCCTCGGCGAAGCCATCAGGGGTTGCCCCCAACCGGCGGACCGTGCGGGATGTCTCCCCGCAAAGCCCAAGCCTCGCCTGTGAAGTGGCGCGCGTATAGACCGGATCGCCACGTCGCGCAACCCCCGGCCGGCGGTGCCGGATGCGCCCCGCCGTCAGGCAAGGTCGCGGACCATCAGGTGGTTGGCGGCATCCGCCTTGACCTCGAACCGGGAGATCTTGCGCAGAAGGTCGCTGAGCTTGGCGCTGCCATAGGTGCGGGTATCGAAATCCGGGTTGGCCTGCACGATGAACTGTCCGACCTGCCCGAGCGAATACCAGTCCTCGTCACCGCCGATGGCGCGCATCGCCGCAACGATCAGCGGGATCGCCTTCACCGCCGGCTCCTTGCCGGTGGCGTTCTTCGGCGCCTCGCGGGGGGCGGCCGGCGGGCTGGCCTGGATCGCTGGTTCAGGCCCGGCGACGAGGTTCTCGACATAGATGAACCGCTTGCAGGCCATGCGGAAGGCTTCCGGCGTCTTCTGTTCGCCGATGCCGAAGACATCCAGACCCTGTTCGCGGATGCGGGCCGCCAGGCGCGTGAAATCGCTGTCGGAACTGACCAGCACGAAGCCGTCGAACAGGCCCGAATGCAGGAAATCCATCGCCGCGATCACCAGGCCGATGTCGCTGGCGTTCTTGCCCCTGGTGTTGGCGAATTGCTGGTCCGCGACGAGGCCAAGGGCGGCCACCTTCTCCGCCCACTTGTTCAGCCGCTGCGCCGACCAGTCGCCGTAGATGCGGCGGACCGAGGCCTCGCCCAGGGCGGCGATCTCCTCGAAGATCGCCTCCGCATAGACCGCGGGAACATTGTCCGCGTCGATGAGCACGCAAAGGCGGGGCGCACGGGGGTCGGGCATGAGGTCTCCTGCAGTCTGGTGCGCCAGGGGGACAGGCGCGGGCTGCCCCATTATCGACCGGCTGCAGGCAAATGCCAAACCGCTTTGGACCGGCCCGAACCCTGAGCGGGCCGGGCCGGACACCTCAGGGACCGGTGCGCAGCAGATGGTCCAGCACGCGCCGGCCCCTGTCGTCCGGCGCAAGGCCGATGTCGCGCAGGAGATGGTCCGGCATTCCCGCCACAGCGCGGCGCGTCCGCGCCCGGTGCCGCTTTGCCTGCCACCTCTTCCTCATGTCAGCCAGCATGCGCCAGTCCTTTCCGGTGATTGCCGATCGCGTGGCCGTGCGCGACGCAGCGATGGCCGATGGCGGCCACGTGGCTGACATCGGTGCCGCAGCAGCCGCCGAACACCCGGAGTGCGGGCAGCACCGCCATCAGCGCGTGGTAATCGGCGGCAAGTTCGGCCGCGTCGCCCGCGTCGAGTTCGGTGGACTCGTCCAGCTCCGCGTGGCTCTTGCGCGATGCATTGGCACGGACCATGCCGATCCGGCCGCGCCAGTCGCCCTCCAGCACGCCGCGGAAGTGGTCGGGATGGGCGCAGTTGACGCCGTACCAGGCGACGGCGCCGCCGGTTGCCGCCTCGGTCTCGGCAATCGCCTCGCCAAGGGGCTGCCCGGTGACCAGGCGGCCGTCCGTCTCCACCGTGAAGGAGATCACGACGGGCACATCGGCCCTGATCGCGGCCCGCGCGATGCCGATGCCTTCGCCCACGGTGGGAATCGTGGTGGCAGTCACCATATCGACCCCAGCCCCGGCCAGCGTCCGCACCTGGCGGCCGTGCAGGTCCTCCGACTCGGCGGCGCTCAGCACCCGGTCGGGCGCATAGGCGTCGCCGTGCGGGCCGACGACACCGTTCAGCACGATGTCAAGACCCGCCGCCGCGGGCGATGCGGCGACGCCGCGCGCGAAAGTCACCGCATCGCGGTTGACGTCGTCGATGTCCTCGGGCGAGAGCCCCATGATCGCGCCCCAGCCCTGGCCCGAGCGCCAGGTGGCGGTGTCGAGCACGAAGCCTGCACCGTGCATCCGCGCCGCGCCGAGGTAACCGTCGAAATACGCGGCCAGCCGGTCACGGCCCTTGTCGGACCGGAGCAGCGGAAAGGATGCGAAATGCGGCAGGTCGATCCCGTGATGGAAGATGAGCGTCGTCTCCAGCCCGCCATCGGCCAGCCAGAACCGGTCGGAAAAGCGCGAA
The DNA here is from genome assembly GCF_008933605.1 of Albidovulum sp. Lineage (GTDB taxonomy): Bacteria > Pseudomonadota > Alphaproteobacteria > Rhodobacterales > Rhodobacteraceae > Albidovulum. The sequence goes on along the minus strand of NZ_WBUS01000031.1, from coordinate 19,285 downwards.
ACGAGTGCGCGTGTCTTGTGACTTTGCATGTCTGAAACTCCTTGCATCAAGATGCCGGATGACTAGTCGCGACGGGCTTTGAGAGATACCGGGAACGTGGTATAGATGGGTTGGACGCGAAAATTCATTTGAATAACAAAGCTGTAATGATCTCGCCCCGGCAAGGGCCGGCATCCCGGGGCAGAGTTTCCGTACCGGCGGTACAGTAATCCACGGAGGATCGACCATGGCCCGCACGGCGGCGCGGGGTGCAGAGACCCGGACCCGGATCCTCGAGATCGCCCAGGATGCCATTCTTCAGAAGGGGTTCGACGCCACCTCCATCGAGGAGATCGTGGCGGCGGCGGAGATCACCAAGGGCGGGTTCTTCTACCACTTCCCGGACAAGAATGCCCTCGCCCGCGCGCTCATCGAGCGGCATATCGAAATCGAGGACGAGATATTCGACAGCCTCTGGGCGCGGGCGCGCGAGCTCAACGAGGACCCGCTGCATTCGGCGCTGATCGGCTTGCGGTTGCTGGCCGAAATGCTCGCCGACATGCCGAACGGCCATCCGGGCTGCATCGTCGCGACCGCGGCCTACCAGGACAGGCTCTTCGACGCCGCGGTGCGCGACCTGAACCGGCGGGCCGTCCTTGGCTGGCGGGCGCGGTTCCGCGCCATCTTCGACGAGATCGCCGCCGTCTACCCGCCGCGCGAGGAGACCGACCTCGACGCGCTGGCCGACATGGTCTCGACCGTCGTGGAAGGCGGCATCGTCATGGGCAAGGCGCTCGGCGAGCCGCACATGATCGTGGGGCAGATCCTGCTCTTCCGGCAGTTCGTGAAACAGGCCTTCCAGCCACCACTGCACTGACCCCTTGCGTCGGCGTTGACAGCGCCCCCGCCGCGGCCAACCAATGTGCCCGATGTGATCGAAAGGACCTTTCCCGTGCCCCTTGCCGCCTTCATCCGCGCCCTGCCCGGCGTGGATCTGCCGTTCCCCGAAACCGACGTTCGCACCCATGCGCTGCGCTCGGAGGCGGGGCTCGTGGTCTTCTTCACCTTCCTGCGCGACTTCGACCTGCCGCCGCATTCCCATGGCGCGCAGTGGGGCACCATACTCGAAGGCTCGATCGAGTTCACCATCGGCGGCGTGACCCGCCGCTATGGCCCGGGCGAAAGCTACGACATCCCCGCCGGCACCGTCCATTCGGCGCGCATCCCGGCCGGGACCGTGGCGATGGACGTCTTCGAGGAACCCGACCGCTATCCGCTCAGCGGCTGACGGAGGGCCCAGCTTGCGAGCCCGCCCGTTTCGCGGCAAAGGTCGCGCATGACCGCGCGCCCAGACATCCTCTGCATCGGCTCCGTCCTCTGGGACATCATCGGCCGCACCCCCGCCCACATGGTGTCGGGCGCGGACGTGCCCGGACGGATCACCCGGCTTCCCGGCGGCGTCGCGATGAACATCGCGATGACGCTTGCGCGTTTCGGGCTCCGCCCGGCGATCCTGACGGCGATCGGCCGCGATCCCGAAGGCGACGAACTCGTCGCCTCCTGCAACCGCCTCGGCCTCGTGACCGATCACGTCTACCGCTCCGAGGACCTGCCGACCGACCGCTACATGGCGGTGGAGGGGGGCAACGGCCTCATCGCCGCCATTGCCGATGCCCATTCGCTCGAGGCGGCGGGCGACAAGATCCTGCGTCCGCTCGCCGACGGCACGCTCGCCACGGCTGCCGCGCCCTGGGCCGGCCCGGTTGCGCTCGACGGCAACCTCACCCAGGCGCTGCTGGCCGACATCGCCGCATCGCCGCTGTTTTCTGCGGCCGATCTCCGCGTGGCGCCCGCCTCGCCCGGCAAGGCGGAGCGGCTCCTGCCGCTCCTGCCCGTGCCGCGCGCAACGCTCTACGTGAACCTCGAGGAGGCGGGGCTGCTCTGCCAGCGCCGTTTCGCCTCGGCGCCCGAGGCGGCTGCGGGGCTTGTCGCGCGCGGTGCGGCGCGTGTCCTCGTCACCGACGGCGGCCGGACCAGCGCGGACGGAACCGCCGACGGCATTCTCACGGCCGAGCCGCCCCCGGTCCTTATCACCCGCATCACCGGCGCGGGCGACACCTTCATGGCCGCGCATATCGCGGCCGAACGCCGGGGCGAGTCCCGCGCCGGCGCGCTTGACGCCGCGCTGGCCGCCGCCGCCCTCTACGTCTCGGGAGACATCGTGTCATGACCGCCCCCCTCGCCTTCTCGCCCGAAGTTGCCGACGCCCGCCGCACCGGCAGACCCATCGTCGCGCTGGAATCGACAATCATCACCCACGGCATGCCATTCCCGCAGAATCTGGAAACCGCACGCCAGGTCGAGGCGGAGGTCCGGGCCGCCGGCGCCGTGCCCGCGACCATCGCCGTCATGGCAGGCAGGCTCCATGTCGGGCTCGACGACGGCCAGCTGGAGGCGCTCGCCCGGGCGCGCGAGGTCATGAAGCTCTCCCGCGCCGACATCGCGGCCTGCCTCGTGCAGGGGCGCACCGGCGCCACGACAGTCGCCGCGACGATGATCGCCGCCCATCTCGCCGGGATCGCCGTCTTCGCCACCGGCGGCATCGGCGGCGTCCACCGGGGCGCCGAGACGAGCTTCGATCTATCCGCCGACCTCCAGGAACTCGCCCGCACCCCTGTCACGGTGGTCGCGGCAGGCGCCAAGGCGATCCTCGACCTGCCGAAGACGCTCGAAGTGCTGGAGACGCTCGGCGTCCCCGTGATCGCCGTCGGACAGGACGACTTCCCCGCCTTCTGGTCGCGCTCCTCGGGCCTCGGGGCGCCGCTCCGCATGGACCGCGCAGAGGAGATCGCGGCCGCGCATCTGATGCGCGCGGGGCTCGGGCTCGCGGGCGGCCAGCTCGTCGCCAACCCGATCCCGCCCGAGTCCGAGATCCCGCGGGAGGAGATCGTGCCGGCGATCGAGGCGGCGCTCGCCGAGGCGGCGGCACGGGAGATCTCGGCGAAGGAGGTGACGCCCTTCCTCCTCGCCCGGATCTTCGAACGGACCGGGGGACGGTCGCTTCAGGCCAACATCGCGCTGGTCCTCAACAACGCGCGCCTCGCCGCCCGGATCGCCGCCGCCATCGCACGCGAAGCCCCGCACACCCCATTGTGAGCGGGTCCGCGACCCCATACATTCCCGGGCGGAGGCTGGGGGAAACACGCAATGACATCCGAACCGACGGGACCGGAGACCGGGCCGCACCATCCGCCGCGACGGCGCGGGGTCATCGCCCGCCTGCGGGCGAACTTCCTGACCGGCCTCGTCGTCGTCGCGCCCGTCGGCCTGACGCTCTGGCTGATCTGGACCGTCACGGGCTGGATCGACGGCTGGGTCCTGCCCTTCGTCCCGGCCGCCTACCAGCCAGACAGGCTGATCAAGGACCTCTTCGGCGACGACACGGCGATCAACGTCCGGGGCGTCGGAGTGGTCGTCTTCCTGATATTCACCGTGTTCGTGGGCTGGATCGCCAAGGGGCTCATCGGCCGGTCGCTCATCGCCTGGGGCGAGAGCATCGTCGACCGGATGCCGGTGATCCGCTCGATCTACAACGGCGTGAAGCAGGTGGCCGAAACGGTCTTCAGCCAGACCGAAGCGAAGTTCGACAAGGCCTGCCTCATCCAGTATCCGCGCCCCGGCGTCTGGGGGGTAGGCTTCGTCTCGACCCCCGCCAAGGGCGAGATCCTCGCCAGGCTGCCGGCCGACGAAGTCCTCACCGTGTTCCTTCCGACCACGCCCAACCCGACTTCCGGTTTCCTCCTCTACGTGCCGCGGGAGGATGTCATCTTCCTCGACATGTCGGTCGAGGACGCGGCGAAGCTCATCATCTCCGCCGGCCTCGTCTACCCCAACACCCCGCGCCCGACCGAGCCCTCCGCGCTTCCGAAGTGACGGCGATCCCTCAGCCGAACATCCGCGGCAGATCGACCGAGCTCTCGACGTTGAGCTTGTCGCCGTGCGCCGCGAGGAAGCGTTCGGCGGCGGCGATCCCGGCCGCCTTCAGCGCGAAGAGAAGACCGGGGGTGGGTGTCAGTTTGCTCGCCGCCGAGAGATGGTCCATCAGGTCGTCGTCGGCGACGATATGGACGAGAACGTCCTTCATCGCCTCGGCGCTCATCGCCCCCGAGCGGATGAGCCGCTTGACGAAGTTGATCGCCCGGAACTCCGCCAGCAGCGACGCGTTGAAGCTGATCTCGTTGATCCGGTCCTGGATCTCGGAGGCGATCCTCGGCACGTCGTCGCGCACCAGGGGATTGATGCTGACCACGAGGATGTCGCGCGGCAGGTGGCGGGCGTAGAGCGGAAAGAGCGCGGGATTGCCGGTGTAGCCGCCATCCCAGTAGGCTTCCGTCATCCCGGTCGCCGGGTCCTCGATCTCCACCGCCTGGAATACCGTGGGCAGGCAGGCCGAGGCGAGAATGACCTCCGGCGTGATCTCCGCCGAGGGGAAGACGCGGATCTTGCCGGTGCGGACGTTGGTCGCCGCCACAAAGAACTCCGGTCCCGGCGCCGAGCAGACGTGCTCGAAGCGGAAAGCCCGCGCGATGCGGTCAAGCGGATTGGCGTAGAAGGGTCCGAAGTCGTAGGGGCTCAGGACGCGGGTGGCGACGTCGACGGGCGAGAAGGGCTGGAGCCGGTCGGTCACGCCCGACCAGACCCCGGCGAGCGGCAGGAAGGCGCGGAACCAGGTGCCGAGCCGCATGTCGCCGACCGCCCCCACCTGGGTCCAGAGCCAGTCGAGATTCTCGCGCGCTGCCGTCCGCCCGCCCATCGCCAACCCGGCCTTCAGTGCCGCACCGTTGAGCGCCCCCGCCGAGGTGCCTGAGATGCCGGCGATCTCGATGTCCTCTTCCTCGAGCAGCCTGTCGAGCACGCCCCAGGTGAAGGCGCCGTGCGCGCCGCCGCCCTGAAGTGCGAGATTGATCCGGCGCATGGGCCGCCGCCTTTCATCTTGCCCCAAGTACCTCGGGGGCGCGGGGGCGGCGCCCCCGCGCGCGTCAGAGGGCGGTCCAGCCGCCGTCGACCGAGATCGTCGTCCCGGTGATCTGCGCCGCGGCCGCCGAGCAGAGGAAGACCGTCGTCCCGCCGATCTCCTCCACCGTGGCGAACTGCCGCGAGGGCTGGCGCTCCAGCATCACCTCGCGGATCACCTGCTCGCGGTCCATGTTGTGGACCTTCATCTGCTCGGGGATCTGCGCCTCCACCAGGGGCGTCAGCACATAGCCCGGGCAGATCGCGTTGCAGGTCACGCCCTTGCCCGCCGCCTCAAGCGCGACGGTCTTGGTCAGCCCGACGATCCCGTGCTTGGCCGCGACATAGGCCGACTTGAAGGGCGAGGCGGTCAGGCCGTGCGCCGAGGCGATGTTGACGATGCGCCCCCAGCCCTTCGCGCGCATCCCCGGCAGGGCCGCCGCGATCGTGTGGAAGGCGGAGGAGAGGTTGATCGCGAGGATGGCATTCCACTTCTCGACCGGGAACTCCTCGACGGGCGCGACGAACTGGATCCCCGCGTTGTTGACAAGGATGTCGCAGCCGCCCGCCCTCTCGACCAGTGCCCGGCATTCCTCGCCCTTCGACATGTCGGCCTGGATGTAGCGGACCGCCACGCCGAACTCCTTCGCCATGCCGGCGGCAAGCGCGTGGTCCTCGTCGCGGTCGGTGAAGGAGTTGAGGATGACGTTCGCGCCCGCCCGGGCCAGTTCGCGCGCGGTGCCGAGGCCGATGCCGGAATTGGAACCGGTCACGATTGCCGTCTTGCCGGAAAGTGACATCTGCGCCTCCTGTGATATTGCATTGCAGCAAACATAGACGCCGCGGGCGCAAAATCCACCGCATTCACGCTATCGTTCCGGGATCGCGACGGGATTTGCGGCGCGAGCGATTCGACCGGCGGCGGTTGCTTGCGGGATTCCGTGAAGGCCGAAAAAAAACGCCCGCACGAGGCGGGCGTCAAGTCATTGAGGCAGGTTTCATACAGGCAAGAAACCTATCGAGCAGTGATGACTTTATACGCGGTCCTTCGCTGACGGCCAAGCTAAAAGTTTGAAAAGGCAGGGATGCGGGGATAGCGTCGGGCCAGTGAAACACGGCGGGAAGGGATTGTTGCGAAAATGCGACCGGAGATTTTCATGCGGGTGCGCCGCGCCGCGGCCCTGGCCATCGCGCTCCTGGTCGCCGGCGCCGCGGGGGCCGAGCCGCAGCACGGCATAGCTATGTATGGCCGCCCTGCTCTCCCACCCGATTTTGTGTCGCTTCCCTATGTCAACCCGGATGCTCCGAAGGGTGGCCGGATCGTCTTCGCCGAGGCCGGCGGCTTCGATTCCCTCAACCCCTATATCCTCAAGGGAAACGCCCCCTGGGGCCTCGGCCTGCACACGGTCGAGACGCTGATGGGCCGCTCCATCGACGAGCCGTTCACGCTCTACGGACTTCTCGCCGAATCGGTCGAGACCGACGCCGACCGGACCTGGGTCGAGTTCGTGCTGAGGCCCGAGGCGCGATTCTCGGATGGCAACCCGGTCACCGTCGAGGACGTGATGTGGAGCTACGAGACGCTCGGGACGCAGGGCCATCCGCGCTACCAGACCGCCTGGAGCAAGGTGGCGAAGATGGAGCAGACCGGCCCCCGCTCCGTCCGCTTCACCTTCAGCGCCCCGGACCGGGAACTCGCGCTGCTCATGGGGATGCGCCCCATCCTCAAGAAGGCGCAGTGGGAGGGCAAGGACTTCGCCGCGACGACGCTGGAACCGCCGGTGGGATCGGGCCCCTATGTCGTGGCGGGGTTCGAGCCCGGGCGTCAGATCACCTTCCGGCGCAATCCCGACTACTGGGGCCGCGACCTGCCGTTCAACCGCGGCCAGCACAACCTCGACGAGATCCGCTATGACTATTTCGCCGACGCGGGCGTGATCTTCCAGGCCTTCACCGCGGGCGAGATCACCAGCCTGCGCGAGTCGAGCGCCGCGAAGTGGCAGACCCAGTACGACTTCGCCGCGCTCGCCTCGGGCGAGGTGGTGAAGGCCGAGATCCCGAACCGGCGCCCCTCGGGCATCACCGGCCTGGTGATGAACACCCGCAACCGGATCTTTGCCGACTGGCGCGTGCGCGAGGCGATGATCCTCGCCTTCAACTTCGAGTTCATCAACCAGACGATCAACCTCGGCACCGAGCCGCGGATCACCTCCTACTTCTCGAACTCGGTCCTCGGCATGGACCACGGCGCCGCAACCGGACGCGTTGCGGAGCTTCTGGCACCCTTCGTCGCCGACCTGCCGCCCGGAACGATCGAGGGCTACGACCTGCCCGTGGGCGATGCCGCGAAGGCGATCGACCGCAAGAACCTCCGCCAGGCGCTGAATCTCTTCGAGAAGGCCGGCTGGACGGTGCAGGAGGGCGCCCTGAGGACCGCCGAGGGCAAGCCCTTCGATTTCGAGATCGTGCTCGCGTCCGGCGCGGCGGAGGCGCAAACCGTCGTCGACATCTATGCCGAGGCGCTGAAGACCATCGGCATCACGCCGCGCGTCACCGTCGTCGACAGCGCGCAGTACAAGGAGCGGACGAACAACTATGCCTTCGACATGGCCTGGTACAGCCGCAGCTTCTCGCTCTCCCCCGGAAACGAGCAGACGCTCTACTGGGGTTCTGCCGGCGTGACCGAGCCGGGCACCCGCAACTGGATGGGCATGGCCGTGCCTGCAGCGGACGCGATGGTCCGGAACCTCGTCGGGGCACATGACTACGATGAACTGATCGCCTCGACCCAGGCGCTCGACCGGATTCTCACGGCGGGCCGCTATGTCATCCCGGTCTGGTACTCGAAGGTCTCGCGGGTCGCCCATTCCTCCCATCTTCACTACCCCGAAACGATTCCGCTATACGGGGACTGGCCGGGCTTCCAGCCTGAAGTCTGGTGGTACGAGGACTGAAAGCATGAAGAAACTGATCCTGATCGCCGCGCTTGCCACGCTCGCCGCCTGCAACACCGTCGCCGGGGTCGGCGACGACGTGTCGGCCGGCGCCCGCACCGTACAGAGCTGGTTCTGACCTCATCCTCGGCCCCTGCCGGGCCGGCGGCCGGCGAAAATCGGCCCCGCCCCGCCGACCCCCGCGGCTGTGCCGCGACGATTTTGCCGAACCGCCCCCTTTCGCGTCCGTCCCTTCGTGTGCACATTGGGACAGACGACCACCAATCCGCAGAGACTGCCCATGAAATGGCACCACGTCCAGGAGAACTGGCCCGCCTTCTTCGAGGCGATCCTCGACAAATGGCCCGACGCCGACGAGGCCGAGCTCGAGGAGATCGACGGCGACCAGCGTGCCTTCATCGCCTACGTCGCCGAGCTGACCGGCCAGGAAGCCGCGGACGCGCGCGAGGAGATCCGCGACTGGCTCGCCGGTGAGCTTCCGTCGGACGTGGTGATGGACCCGCGCCACGACGACCACTCGATCCGCCTCTCCGGCAAGTTCCTTCCCGAGGGCGAGGAGGAACTCGACGACGACGCGCGTTACGGCGACGACGAATGAGCGTCGTCACGACCGCCGGTCAGCCGAGCGCGTAGCCCGCGCCGCGCACCGTGCGCACCGGATCCTCGCCGCCATGGGCGCAGAGCGCCTTCCTGAGCCGCCCGACATGCACGTCGACCGTGCGCGTGTCGACGTAGATGTCGCGGCCCCAGACACGATCGAGCAGTTGTTCCCGGCTCCAGACCCGCCCGGGTTTCTCCATAAGCGTCGTCAGCAGCCGGAACTCGGTCGGCCCGAGCTTCAGCAGCTGGCCGCTCCGGTGCACCCGGTGGGTCTCGGGGTCGAGCGTGATGTCCTCGTATTCCAGCGTCTCGCCCAGGGCCGAGGGGCGCGACCGGCGCAACTGAGTGCGCACCCGGGCCATCAGTTCCACCACCGAATAGGGCTTGACCATGTAGTCGTCCGCCCCCGTCTCCAGCCCGCGGACGAGGTCCACCTCTTCCGAACGGGCCGAGAGCATGATGATCGGGACGGCGCGCGTCTCGGGGCGGGACTTCAGCCGGCGGCAGACCTCGATGCCCGAGACATTGGGCAGCATCCAGTCGAGCACGATGAGATCTGGGGCCCCTTCCGAAACGATCAGGAGCGCTTCCTCGCCGTTGTCGGCCTGCGCCACGCGGTAGCCCTCGGCCTCCAGGTTGTAGGCCAGGACCTCGCGCTGGGCGGGTTCATCCTCGACGATCAGGACGGTCGGCGCCGGCATGTCATTTTCCCCCGACCCCGATGGCGGTCACGGTTTCCGCCTTTGGCCGGTTCTCCTCGGGCATCACGCCGGTCACGAGATAGATCACCTGTTCGGCGATCGTCGTTGCGTGGTCGCCCATGCGTTCGATGTTCTTGGCGATGAAATGCAGGTGCATGCAGGCGGTGATGTTGCGCGGGTCTTCCATCATGTGGGTGAGGAATTCGCGGAAGAGCGCGTTGTACATCTGGTCCACCTCGCGGTCGCGGTTGCGCACGTCCTCGGCCAGCGCCGCATCGCGGGTGTTGTAGGCGTCGAGCGCGTCCGACAGCATCTGCACGACAGTCTTGGACATGCGCCGCAGCGATCCGCCGGCACCCGGAATGGCAGTCATCTGGCCGAGAACGTTGGCGCGCTTCGCCATGTTCTTCGCATAGTCGCCGACCCGTTCAAGGCTCGCGGCGATCTTCATGACCGAAAGGACGATGCGCAGGTCGCCGGCGGTGGGCGCGCGCAGCGCGATCAGCCGCGATGCCTCCTCGCCGATCTTCTCCTCGAGCGCGTCGATCGCCTTGTCGCCCATCCGCACCTTCTCGGCGAGTTCGTCGTCGCGGGCCTCGAGCGCCTGGCCGGCTTCGAGAATGGCCGCCTCGACCATCCCGCCCATGCGCATCACCATCGCCTGGATCCCTTCGAGATCACGGTCGAACGCTCGCATGATATGCTGGCTTTCCATGTCGGTGTCTCCCTCAGCCGATCCGGCCGGTGATGTAGCTTTCGGTGCGCGGATCGCGCGGATTGGTGAATATCTGGCCGGTCTCACCGTACTCGACGAGGTTGCCGAGATGGAAGAACGCCGTCCGCTGGCTCACCCGCGCAGCCTGTTGCATCGAGTGGGTCACGATCACCACCGAGAACTGCGCGCGAAGCTCGTCGATCAGCTCTTCCACCTGGGCGGTGGCGATCGGGTCGAGCGCGGAACAGGGTTCGTCCATCAGCAGCACCTCGGGCGAGGTCGCGATGGCCCGCGCGATGCAAAGGCGCTGCTGCTGGCCGCCCGAGAGGCCGGTGCCCGGCGCGGAAAGCCGGTCCTTCGCCTCGTTCCAGAGCGCGGCCCGCCTCAGCGAGCTTTCGACGATCTCGTCGAGCTCGGCCTTGTTGCGGGCCAGCCCGTGGATCTTCGGGCCGTAGGCCACGTTCTCGTAGATCGACTTCGGGAACGGGTTCGGCTTCTGGAACACCATGCCGACGCGGGCGCGAAGCTGCACCGGGTCCACCCGCTTGTCGTAGATGTCCTCGCCGTCGAGAAGGATGTCGCCCTCCACGCGGCAGGCCGGAATGGTGTCGTTCATCCGGTTGAGGCAGCGCAGGAAGGTGGACTTGCCGCAGCCCGACGGGCCGATGAAGGCGGTCACGGTGCGGTCGGCGATGTCGATGTCCACGTCCTTGATCGCGTGGCTGTCGCCGTAAAAGACCTGCACCTTGCGCGCGGCGATCTTGGTCTCGGCGGCTTTCACCGCGCTGTCGGCCAGTCGCATGTCGTCCATGGGTCTTGTCTCCGCCATGTTGGCCGGTCCCTACCAGCGCCGCTCGAACTTGCGGCGCAGGAAGATCGCCACCGCGTTCATGATGAGAAGGAAGCCGAGCAGCACGATGATCGCGCCCGAGGCCCGTTCGACGAAGCCGGGGTCGCCGCGTTGCGTCCAGTTGTAGATCTGCACCGGAAGCGCCGCCGCCGGGTCGAAGAGGCCGCCGGGAAGCGCGCCGGGGAAGTCGCGCACGAAGGCCACCATGCCGATGAGAAGGAGCGGCGCGGTTTCGCCGAGCGCCTGGGCCAGGCCGATGATCGTGCCGGTGAGGATGCCGGGCATGGCGAGCGGCAGGACTTGGTGGAAGACCGACTGCAGCTTCGAAGCGCCGACGCCGAGGGCCGCGTCGCGGATCGACGGCGGCACCGCGTTCAGCGCGGCGCGCGTCGGGATGATGATCCGCGGCAGCGTTATCAGCGTCAGCACGAGGCCGCCGACGATCGGGGCCGACTGCGGCAGGCCGCCGAAGTTGATGAAGACCGCAAGCCCGAGGATGCCGAAGACGATCGAGGGCACGGCCGCGAGGTTGGCGATGTTGACCTCGATGATGTCGGTCAGCCGGTTCTTCGGCGCGAACTCCTCGAGGTAGATCGAGGCGGCGACGCCGATCGGCAGCGACAGGACGAGGACGACGATCATCATGTAGAACGACCCGACGATGGCGACGCCGAGGCCGGCGGCCTCGGGCCGCTTGTCGGAGGCGTCCGGCATGGTGAGGAAGCCCGCGTTGAAGGACTGCACCAGCATCCCCTTTGCCTTCAGCGCATCGGCAAGCACCAGCTGCTCGGGCTTCACGTTGGAATCGACCTTGGCGCTCGCCATCGTGACGCGGCCCTTGTAGTAGCCGTCGATCCGGCCCCCGGCGAGGGCGGTGAACTCGATGGTCTGGCCGATCAGCGCGGGATCGGCGAGCACTTGGGTGCGCAGCGTCGCGGCCGATTCCTCGGAGAGGAGCCCGGCGATGTCCTTCGGCTTGAGATCGCCGGTGTCGACCCCGGCGGCCTCGGCCGCGGCAACGAAGCTCGCGGCGAGGACCTTCGAGTAGCCGACGGTCGTCACCTTTGCCAGATCGGCCGGATCACGGTTGCCGTTCTTGTCGAGAACGGCGGGATCGAGCATCACCGGCATCGTGACGAAGGTCTGTTGGAAGGCCGGCAGCCCCGCGGCGAAGATCGAGTAGAGGAGCCAGACGAGCGCCATCAGCGCGAGGACGATGGCGGTCATCCCGTAGGCCCGGAACCGCGCCTCGGCGGCATTGCGCCGCTTCACCCGCCCGTCGAGCGTGAAGAGCGATCCGCCCTGCGGCACCGGGCGCGGGAGGGAAACCGTCGCATCGGTCATTCGTACTGCTCCCGGTACTTGCGCACGATGTAGAGCGCGAGGATGTTGAGCGCGAGCGTCATGACGAAGAGCGTCAGGCCGAGCGCGAAGGCGACGAGCGTCTCCGGGCTGGCGAACTCCGTGTCGCCGGTCAGCTGGCTCACGATCTTGACCGTCACCGTCGTCATCGCCTCGAACGGGTTCAGCGACAGTTTCGCCGCCGCGCCCGCGCCCATGACCACGATCATCGTCTCGCCGATGGCGCGCGAGGCCGCGAGGAGGATGGCGCCGACGATCCCCGGCAGCGCCGCCGGAAAGACCACCTGGCGCACCGTTTCGGAGGGCGTCGCGCCCAGGGCGAGCGACCCGTCGCGCAGGGACTGCGGCACGGCGTTGATGATGTCGTCGGAAAGCGAGGAGACGAAGGGGATGACCATGATCCCCATGACGATGCCTGCGGTCATCACCGATGAGGAGGAGGAGCCGAGGCCGAAGGGCTGGGCGAAGTAGTCGCGGAGGATCGGGCCCACGGTGATCAGCGCGAAGAGGCCATAGACGATCGTGGGGATTCCGGCGAGGATCTCGATCGCGGGCTTGACCCAGGCGCGCATCCGCGCCGAGGCATATTCCGACAGATAGATCGCCGACATGAGCCCGACCGGCACGGCGACGACAAGCGCGATCAGCGATACGTAGATCGTGCCCCAGAGCAAGGGCCAGATGCCGAGGTCGGAGCCGCCGCGGAACTGCGGGTTCCAGACCGTCGAGAAGAAGAAATCCGAGGCCGGATAGAGCCGGAAGAAGTGCAGCGTCTCGAAAAGGAGCGAGGCGACGATGCCGAGCGTTGTCAGGATCGCGATGAGCGAGGAGGCGATCAGCAGTCCGGTGACGAATCTTTCTGAGGCAATGCGGGCGCGGAAGTCGGGCCGGACGCGCGACAGGCCGAAGCCGAGCCCGGCGACGGCCAGCGCGAGCACGGCCGCCGTCATGGCGTTGCGGCCGGAATGCACCAGGGCACGGTGCGCCGCGGCGGCGGTGAATGCTGCGTCGCCGACATTGTCGCCCAGTGCGACCCCGGCCTTGGCAAGACGGGCGCGGACTGCGGACGAATCCGCGCGCATTGAGGCGAGGGCCTCCTCTTCGCCGGACCCGCCGAGCGCCACGACGGTATCGAGCCCGTCGCTGATGCGCCGCACGTCCGCCATGACAAGCTCGTGTGTCGAGCCTGCGGGCACGTCGCTGTCGGCGATCATCCCGCCCACCCGCGCGTCGATCACAAAGGGCTGCACGACAAGCCAGAGCGCCATCAGCAGCAGCGCCGGAACGGCGGTGAAGAGGAACCCGGTCTGGCCATGGTGGGCCGGCAACGAATGAAGTTTCTTGATGTCGCCCGCGACGACGGCAAGCGACCGCCGGCGGGCGAGGACATGGGCGGCGGCGGCAAGCGCCATCACGATCAGGACGAGGATTCCGTTGGTCATGGCCCCCAGCCACGAAAGAGTTCAGGCAGCAGTCGGTGGACCGGGGGCGCCCGGAAGGGCACCACCCGTTTTCGCAAGATCACTCCAGCGGGCCCATCGCGGTCCCAGCGGCGACGGCGGCCTGCGTCGCGGCAAGCTCCGGGTCGGACACGAGGCCGTAGTCCGCGAGCGGGCCGTCCGGGCCGGCCATGTCGTCGGAGACGAAGAAATCGATGTACTCCTGCAGGCCGGGGATCACGCCGAGATGCGCCTTCTTCACATAGAAGTAGAGCGGGCGCGACACGGGGTAGTCGCCCGAGGCAATGGTCTCGACCGAGGGCACGACGCCGCCCATCGTGGCCACGCGCAGCTTGTCGGTGTTGTTCTGGTAGAACGAGAGCCCGAAGACGCCGACGGCGTTCGCGTTGGCCGCGATCCGCGCCAGCGTCTCGGTGTAGTCGCCGTCGATGTCCACCGACAGGCCGTCGGTGCGCAGCGCGAGACAGGCCTTCTTGCCGTCCTCTTCTCCCTTTGCGGCGACGAGCGCTTCTTCCGCGCCGGAGGCCTTGCAGCCCTCCTCCAGCACCTTCACGTCGAAGACCTCCCGGGTACCGTGCTTGGTCCCGGGGATGAAGGCGAGGATGTCCTGTGCGGGCAGCGCGGCGTTCACGTCGGCCCAGGTCCTGTTCGGGTTGGCGACGAGCGCGCCATCCTTCACGACCTCGGCGGCGAGCGCGTTGTACCAGTCCGCCGGGGTGAAGGCGAACTCGGGCCCGTTCACATCCGAGGCGAAGACGATGCCGTCATAGCCGATGCGGACCTCGATGATCTCGGTCACGCCGTTGGCGTTGCAGGTGTCGATGTCCGACTGCTTGATGCGGCTGGAGGAGTTCGCGATGTCGATCGTGTTCTCGCCCACGCCTTCGCACATCTTCTTGCGCCCGGCGCCCGAGCCGCCGCCCTCCACGACCGGGGTCGGGAAGTCGAAATTCTCGCCGAAGGCTTCGGCGACGATGGTGGCGTAGGGAAGCACGGTCGACGACCCGGCGATCTGGATCTGGTCGCGCGCGTCCGCGGCCGAGGCAGCAGCGGCCATCGCCAGCGCCGAGACGGTGAGTTTCGCGGTGTTCATTGCATTCTCCTGCAAGTCGTTTGCGGCCGCCACCCGACGGCGACCTCACCCGACGCTCTAGGCGCGCGCAGCTATCCTTTTGTGACAGGCATGTAACGCTTTCATGACACCGCCCGGCCTGCCACGACCTGCGCCGCGTCAGTCGGCTGGAAGGACCACGATGAAACGGCTGCCTTTTCCGACCTCGCTCTCGATCCTGAACCGGCCGCGATGGCGGTTGACGATGTGCTTCACGATGGCGAGGCCGAGGCCGGTGCCGCCCTTCTGCCTCGAACGGTCGCTGTCGACCCGGTAGAATCGCTCCGTCAGGCGCGGCAGGTGCAGCGCGTCGATGCCCTCACCCTGGTCGATGACCTCGATCTGGAGCGCCGGGCTGCGCAGCACCGGTTCCCGGTCGAGCCGGCGCACCCGGACCGTCACGATCTGGCCGCTGGCGCCATACTTGATCGCGTTCTCGACGAGGTTGTGGAAGACCTGCGCAAGTTGATCCGCGTCAGCGCGCACCGTCACCGCCTCGCGCTCGGTGTCGAGCACCAGGTCCACCCCGGCCACCCGGGCCTGATCGCGATGGCTCGCAAGCGTCGTGCGCAGGATGCCGATGACGTCCACCTGCTCGTCCGGGCGGCGCCGCTCCTCGGCCTCCACCCGGCTCAGCGACAGAAGGTCGCTGACGAGCCGGATCATCCGCCCCGCCTCGCGTTCCATGATGCCGAGGAAGCGGTCCCGCGCGGCGGGGTCGTCCCGGGCCGCGCCGCGCAGCGTCTCGATGAAGCCCACGAGGGCCGTCAGCGGGGTCCTGAGTTCGTGGCTGACGTTGGCCACGAAATCGCGCCGCATCGCCACCGCGTGTTCGAGTGCCGAAAGGTCGTCGAAGGCGACGAGCGCGCAGCGCCCCTCCTCTGCCAGGATCGGCGTGAAGCCGAGCGCGAGATGCGTCTCGCTCGATGTCCCGGTCAGGACGATCCGGGCGGTGCCGCGACGCCCTTCGCCAAGGCAGGCCTCGAGCCCGTCGAGGAAGTCCGGGTGGCGCAGGAAGGTGCTGCAGGTCCGCCCTTCGAGCGCAAGGCCGAAGAGGACGGAGGCTGCGTGATTCGCCGCCAGCACGCGCTGGCCCGGCCCGACGAGAAGCATGGCCACTGGAACCGCCTGGAGGACTTCGCGAATCTCCGTTGCCTGCATTCCGGTCCCCCCGCGATTTGCCTCCCCCTGTGTCGGGGCAAATTGCCGGCGGATCAACCCGGCGCACCCTTGGCGCGCCGCGCGCGGGCTGATACACGTTTTGGCAGAACGCGGATCAGCGGCTTCCCGCCAAGGTCGAGCCATGCGACCCGGGCGCCCGCGACCGGACAGACGCGATGTGTTGGGGACAGGCAGTGCAGGGTGACGATCCGGACGCCGCGGGGCCGAAGTCGGGGTCGTCCCCGGACATGCCGCAGGCCGCATTCGACGCATCGGGCAGCCGGGTGCTCGCGGTCGATCTGGCCGCGGGACAGCTCGATCCGCTGATGCGGACGCCGCCCTTGGCCTGCGTCTTCGCCCGGTTCCAGCAGGTCACCGCCGCGTTTCTGGCGCAGGTGGCGCCGGACATCGTCGTCGCGCCGCTCTTCGGGCCGGATTTCGACGTGCTCGATCTTGCCGAGCTTCTGGCCGCATCAGGCTTCGGTGGCCGGCTTCTTGCCCTCACCATGCCGCTGCCCCGCCCCGAGGCCGTGCGGGCCGAGGTTCGGGGCCACGTGGCCGGGCTCTCCTTCGATCTCGTGCTGCTGCCGGGCAGCGAGAAGGGTTAGGGTCGGTCCTTGGCCGGCCTGAGACCGCGGGCGAAGCGGGCGGCATTCTCGCGGTAGTGCGCGGCAGAGGCCAGGAGCCGCGCCTGCGCGGCGCCGTCGAGCAGGCGCACGACCTTTCCCGGCGCGCCCATGACGAGGCTGCCGTCGGGTATATCCTTGCCCTCGGTGATGAGCGCCCCGGCCCCGATCAGGCAGCCCCTGCCGATCCGCGCGCCGTTCAGCACGGTGGCCCCCATGCCGAT
Organism: Albidovulum sp.; assembly: GCF_008933605.1. Taxonomy (GTDB): domain Bacteria; phylum Pseudomonadota; class Alphaproteobacteria; order Rhodobacterales; family Rhodobacteraceae; genus Albidovulum. Next base: position 2,529 of record NZ_WBUS01000031.1, on the reverse strand, counting down.
CAGCGTGCCGTCGCCGATGGTGCAGCCGTGCAGCATCGCCTTGTGGCCGATGGTGCAGTCGGCACCGATCGCCAGCGGAAAGCCCATGTCGGTGTGGCAGACGGTGTTTTCCTGGATGTTGGTGCCGCGGCCGACGCGGATTTCCTCGTTGTCGCCCCTGAGCGTGGCCCCGAACCAGACGTTCGCGCCCGCCCCGAGTACCACCTTGCCGATCACGTTGGCATCCGGAGCGATCCAGGCGTCATCTCCGATTTCCGGTGTGATTCCATCGAGTTCCCAGATCATCTTGCATCAAACTCCCGGTTGAGGCCACGGACGAAGTCGGTGAGCCACGGCTGCCGGTCGCGGCGCAACCGTTCGGCCAGAAGGATCGTCCGCAGGTTCGCCTCGGCCGTATCCAGATCGTCGTTTACCAAGACATAGTCGTATTCCGCCCAATGGCTGATCTCGGCTTCCGATTTCGCCATGCGGCCGGCGATCACCGTGTCGCTGTCCTGCCCCCGCGACCTGAGGCGCCGCTCCAGTTCCGCGATCGAGGGCGGCAGCACGAAGATCGAGACCACGTCCTTGCCCAGCACCGAATTGCGGATCTGCTGGCCGCCCTGCCAGTCGATGTCGAAGAGCGTGTCGCGCCCCTCGGCCATCGCCTGTTCCACAGGCGCCCGGGGCGAGCCGTAGAGATTTCCGAAGACCTCGGCATGTTCCAGCATCTCACCCGCCGCCACCATCGCAAGGAAGTCCTGGCGGGAGCGGAAGTAGTACTCCCTGCCGTCGACCTCGCCCGGTCGGGCCGCGCGCGTCGTGGCCGATACCGAGAACCGCAGGGTCGGGTCCCAGGCCATCAGCCGCTTGGCCAGCGTCGATTTCCCTGCCCCCGACGGCGACGAAAGAATGATCAGCAAACCCTTGCGTTTCATCATCATTCCACGTTCTGAACCTGCTCGCGCATCTGGTCGATCACGTGCTTCAGGTCGAGCCCGATCCGCGTCAGCCCGGCATTGCCGGACTTGGAGCAGAGCGTGTTCGCCTCGCGCATGAATTCCTGCATCAGGAAGTCGAACTTGCGGCCCACCGCGCCGCCCGCCGCCAGGAGCTTGCGCGCCGCGCCGACATGGGCCTCCAGCCGGTCGAGTTCCTCGGTCACGTCGGCCTTGACGGCGAGAAGGGCGAGTTCCTGCGCCACGCGGGCCGGATCAGCCTCCGCCGCGCTGGCCATCACGCGGGCGAGCGCCTCGCTCAGGCTGCGCGCCATCTCGGGGCGGCGCGCCTCGGCGGCGGTGGCGGCCTCTGCGGCAAGCGCGGCGATGCGGTCGGTCTGTCGCGCGATCACCCCCGCGAGCGCACTGCCCTCGGCCCGCCGCATCGCCGCAAAATCGGCGAGGAGCGGGTCGAGATCGGCGAGCAGCGCGGCAAGGAGCGGCGCAGTGTCCTCGGCCTCGCCCCCCGCCTCGGTAACACCGCGCAAGGAAAGGATCGCGGCCGCCGAGGTCTCCGCCAGCGGCAACCCCGCCGCCTCGGCCCGCGCCCGCACCACCGCGAGCGCCGAGAGGGCGGCGTCGAGCCCGCCGGCGTTCACCTTCAGCACTTCGCCGCCCGCGCCCCGCGCGAGCCTGAGGCCGAGCGTGATGTTTCCGCGTTCCGCGACCTTCGCCACGGCGGCGCGGACCGCCGGTTCCAGCCCGTCGATCCAGTCGGGCAGCCGCAGCCTGACATCGAGGCCCTTGCCGTTGACGGAGCGAATCTCCCAGGTCCAGTCGAAGCCGGGCGCGCTGCCGCGACGGGTGGCGAACCCCGTCATGGAGACGAGCGAAGCGTTTACCATTTAAGAGTTTTTCCCTCCGGGCCTGACGGCCGCTGGTGTATTTACGTTTCAGTAAGCATTGCGGCCCTAGGGTTAACAGGACCTGAACGTGACGACAACGCGCGGGGCGGCCGGCAAGGGATCAAGCACGGCAGGTGTGACATGGACGAGTTCGACGGACACCACGGCAAGGTCGTTTCCCTCGGCGGGCATCGCGGGGCGACGGGGCCCGCGGCGATTGCCGAGGTCCGGGCCTATTGGGAGGCGCTGCGCGGCGGCCGCGCCGCACCCTACCGGTCGGAGGTCGATCCGCGCGGGATCGAGCGGTCGCTCGACCGTGCCTTCGTGCTGGAACGGATCGCGCCGCGTGTCGCGCGGTTCCGCCTCGCCGGGATGCATCTCAACGACCTGATGGGGATGGAGGTGCGCGGGATGCCCTTCACGACCCTCTTCACGCCGGCCGCGCGGCAGGATGTCGGCTTCCTTCTCGAAAGCGTCTTCGCGGGGCCATGCACGGCGGACCTGACGCTTGCCGGCGAGGGCGGCTTCGGAAAGCCCCCGCTCACGGGCCTGATGGTGCTCCTGCCGCTACGAAGCGACCTCGGCGACGCGAGCCGCATTCTCGGCTGCCTCGTGGCCGACGGCGCCATCGGCCGCGCGCCGCGCCGGTTCGACCTCTGCGAGAGCCTTGCCCGCCCCGTCGCCGCGACCGTGCCCGAGTGGGGTGC
>NZ_WBUS01000030.1 GCF_008933605.1 Albidovulum sp. | reverse complement strand
ATCCGCGGCGAAGCCGCGGCCGCCGCGCCGGCGCTGTCGGCCGCGGCTTCGCCGCGGATGCCGTAGCGGGCGAGGAAGGCCGCGCATTGCGGGATGAGAACGAGATGGGCGCGGACCTTCTCGATCTCCTCGATCTGCACTCCGGGAAGGGCCATGAGGCTGATGTGCACGCGCACGAAGGCTTCGCCGACGATGAAGAGGCCGGATTCCGGCAGCAGCCGGTGGATGTCGGCCACGCGGCCATAGGTCGTGTTCTCCACCGGCAGCATGGCCAGGTCGGCCGCGCCGGTCCGCACCGCCGCGATCACCTCCTCGAAGGTGCGGCAGGGCAGCGGCTCCATGCCGGGGCGGGCGTCAAGGCAGGCCTGGTGGGAATAGGCGCCGCGCTCTCCCTGGAAGGCGATGCGTGCAGCGATCTGTCCGGTCATGGCGGGGGGGCTCCTCGGCGGCAGCCCGTGGAGGCAACTCCGGCCGGGCGTCTCGCCGCGCTAACTATACCTTGAAACCCGGCAGGGGAAGCGGATAGATACGGCCGCAAGGTTTTGCCAGCACAGAGGCGCGACATGCTCGACACGATGACGATAACCAAGGCCGGCGGCGCGCTGTGCGGGGCTTTCCTGATCTTCCTTCTCGGCAAGATGGCGGCCGAAGGCCTCTACAACACTGCGCCCGCCAGCCACGGTGGCGAGGAAGTCGCGCAGGCCTATTCGGTCGATACCGGCGAGGCGGGCGGCGAAGCGGCCCCCGCGGCCGAGGAAGGCCCGGACTTCGCGACGCTGCTGGCCTCGGCCGATGCGGCGGCGGGCGAGAAGGTCTTCGGCAAGTGCAAGGCCTGTCACAAGGTGGATGGCACGAACATCACCGGCCCCCATCTCGACGGCGTGGTCGGCCGGGTGGTCGCCTCGGTCGCGGATTTCGGCTATTCCGACGGGATGAAAGCGCATGGCGGCGAATGGACGCCCGAGGCGCTCGAAACCTTCCTGACCAACCCCAAGGGCGTCGTGCCGGGCACGAAGATGTCCTTCGCCGGCCTGCCCAAGGTCGAGGACCGGGCGAACCTCATCGCCTACCTGCAGTCGCTCGGCGGCTGACGTCCGCGATCCGCAGGATGCGACGGGCCGCCTTCGGGCGGCCTTTTCGTCTGTCGGGGCGACGGATCACGTATTCGCGCGGTTTCTCACAACTTCGCAACTTGAAGCCCCGGGCCGCGCCGTTCTAGCTTGGCCGGGGCAGGGTCTGCGCGGGGAGGAACCGATGGCGAGAGAGACGATTGCATCCTCGGCGGCATGCGGAACCGCCTCGGCCGTCGCGGCGCCGGGGTTAGCGGCGTCCCTGGCCGCGCTCGGGATCGCTGCCGGGCTCTGGCTCGGCCTCGCCGGAATGACCCGCGCCCAGGAGGCCGTCACCATCTCGCACGGCTATTCGAACTTCGGCGCGCTGAAATACCCGGCCGACTTCGCCCATCTCGACTACGTCAACCCCGAGGCCCCGAAGGGCGGCGAAATCTCGATCTGGTCGCAGGGCGGCTTCGACAGCTTCAACCAGTATGCCAGCGACGGCGTGCCGGCGGCGCTGAACACCATCGGCAGCGAAAGCATCCTGACCTCGACGGCCGACGACCCCTACGGCATCTACTGCTTCCTCTGCACGACGCTCGAATACCCCGCCGACCTGTCGTTCGTGACCTTCAACCTCCGCGAGGACGTGACCTTCTCCGACGGGACGCCGATGACGGCGGAGGACGTTGCCTACAGCTTCAACCTCTTCCAGACGCAGGGCATCCTCGAGTACCGCCGCGTGGTTGAAGGCTATATCGACCATGTCGAGGTCGAGGATCCGCACCGGATCACCTTCCACTTCACCGGCACCGCGCCGATGCGCGACCGGGTGGGCTTCGCCGGCGGCACGGCGGTGTTCTCGAAGGCCTGGTTCGAGAAGACGGGCGCGCGGCTCGACAAGGCGACGAAGGCGCCGTTCCTCTCGACCGGTGCCTATGTGCTCGACAGTTTCGACTTCAATACGCGGGTGATCTACAAGCGCAACCCCGACTACTGGGGCAATGACCTCGCCTTCAACCGTGGCCGCAACAACTTCGACCGGATCCGGGTGGAGTATTTTGCCGACAGCGACGCCGCCTTCGAGGGCTTCAAGGCCGGCGACTACACCTTCCGGACCGAAAACAGCTCTCAGGACTGGGCCCAGGGCTACGATTTCCAGGCGGTCGAGAAGGGCTGGGTCAAGCGCGAGACGATCCCCGACGGCAATGTCGGCACGCGGCTTTCCTGGGTCTTCAACCTCGACCGGCCGCGCTGGCAGGACATCCGCGTGCGCGAGGCGATCGGGATGATGTTCAACTACGACTGGTCGAAGCAGACGCTGCAATACGGTCTCTACGACCGCCCGGTTTCCTTCTGGTCGAACACCGACCTTGCCGCGATCGGCGTTCCCGGCGAGGGAGAGCTCGCGCTGCTGAAGCCGCTGGTGGACGAGGGCCTCCTCGACCCCGCGATCCTGACCGAGGACCCGAAGGTGCCGGTCGCGCATGACGCGACTAACAACCGGCCGGCGCGGGCGATCCTGCGCAAGGCGGCGGCGCTCCTCGAAGAGGCGGGCTGGGTGATCGGCAGCGACGGCATCCGCCGCAACGCGGCCGGCGAGGCGCTGGACCTGACGATCATCCAGTACAGCCCGCTCTACGACCGCTTCATCAATCCCTTCATCGAGAACCTCGCGCAGGTCGGCGTGAGGGGGAAGCTCGAACGGGTCGATATCTCGCAGTATGTCGAGCGGCGGCGGAAGGGCGACTTCGACCTGGCCAACCAGGGTTTCGACATGGACTTCGAGCCCTCGGGCGGGCTGGAGCAGTGGTTCGGCTCCAAGACCGCAGACGACAGTTCGCGCAACCTGATGCGACTGCGCGACCCCGGCATCGACCGGCTGATCGGCCATGTCGTCGGCGCCACAAAGATCGAGGACCTGAGGACCGCCGTTCACGCGCTCGACCGGGCGCTTCGGGCCAAGGTCTTTGACATCCCGCTCTGGTACAACCCCGACACCTGGGTCGCCTACTACGACTTCTACCGCCATCCCGACGCCCTGCCGCCCTTGCAGGTTGGCGAACTGGATTTCTGGTGGTACGACGCCGAGGCGGCCGAGGCGCTGAAGGCGCAGGGCGCCTACTGAGAAGCGGAAAGCGGGACCTTGGGCGCCTATATCCTGAGACGGCTGTTGCTGATGATTCCGACGCTCTTCGGGATCATGCTGATCAACTTCACGCTGACCCAGTTCGTGCCGGGCGGGCCGATCGAGCAGATCCTCGCCCGGATCGAGGGCCAGGGCGACGTGTTCCAGGGCATCTCGGGCGGCGGCGACAGCGGCATGGGCGAGCAGCAATACGGCGGCGACGAGCGGTATCTCGGCGCCCGCGGCCTGCCGCCCGACTTCATCGCCGAGCTTGAAAAGCAGTTCGGTTTCGACAAGCCGCCGGCCGAGCGGTTCCTGAACATGATGTGGGACTACCTGCGCTTCGACTTCGGCGAGAGCTATTTCCGCTCCATCTCGGTCGTGGATCTGGTGATCGAGAAGATGCCGGTGTCGATCACGCTCGGCCTCTGGTCCACGCTTCTGGCCTATCTCATCTCGATCCCCCTCGGCATCCGCAAGGCAGTGAAGGACGGGTCGCGCTTCGACACCTGGACCTCCGGGGCGATCATCGTGGCCTATGCGATCCCCGGGTTCCTCTTCGCGGTCCTCCTCATCGTCCTCTTCGCCGGGGGCAGCTACTGGCGTATCTTCCCGCTGCGCGGCCTCGTCTCTGACAACTGGAACGACCTCAGCCTGCTGGCGAAGGTGGGCGACTACTTCTGGCACATCACCCTGCCCGTCGTCGCCTCCACCATCTCGAGCTTCGCCACTCTGACGCTTCTGACGAAGAACAGCTTTCTCGACGAGATCAACAAGCAGTACGTGCTGACGGCGCGGGCCAAGGGGCTGACCGAGAAGCGCGTGCTCTACGGCCATGTCTTCCGCAACGCCATGCTGATCGTCATCGCCGGCTTCCCCGGGCTCTTCCTCTCCGTCCTCTTCGGCGGCAGCGTGCTGATCGAGACGATCTTCTCGCTCGACGGTCTCGGCCGGCTCGGCTACGAGGCGGCCGTCGCGCGCGACTACCCGGTCGTCTTCGGCACGCTCTACGTCTTCGGGCTCCTGGGGCTTGTGATCGGGCTTCTCAGCGACCTGACCTATGTGCTCGTCGATCCGCGGATCGACTTCGAGAAGCGGGCAGGCTGATGGCCCTGTCGCCGCTCAACCAGCGCCGCTGGCGCAACTTCAAGGCCAACCGCCGCGCCTTCTGGTCGCTGTGGATCTTCCTGGCCCTCTTCGCGCTGTCGCTGGCGGCGGAACTTGTCGCCAATGACAAGCCAATCCTGGTCAGCTACCGGGGCGATCTCTACATGCCGGTGTTCCGCTTCTATCCAGAGACCACCTTCGGCGGCGATTTCAAGACCGAGGCGATCTACCGTGACCCCGCGGTTCAATGCCTCATCCGCACGGGCGGTCTCGAGGCCTGCTGGGACGATCCCGAAGGCGTCATGGCGGACGCGGCCGACGGCGAGGTCGCGGGCGCGGCCGTGGAAGCGGGATGGATGGTCTGGCCGCCCATCCCCTACAGCTACTCGACGGTGAACAACGTCGGCACCGCGCCCTCGGCGCCGGACAGGGACCACTGGCTCGGCACCGACGACACCGCGCGGGACGTGCTGGCGCGGATCATCTACGGCTTCCGCCTGTCGATCCTCTTCACCCTGATCGTCACCTCGGTCTCCAGCCTCATCGGTATCGCGGCGGGCGCCGTGCAGGGTTATTTCGGCGGCCGGGTGGACCTGATCTTCCAGCGGCTTCTGGAAATCTGGGGCTCCACCCCCGGCCTCTACGTCATCATCATCCTCTTCGCGATCCTCGGGCGCAGCTTCTGGCTCCTCGTCTTCGTGACCATCCTCTTCGGCTGGCCCGCGCTCGTAGGCGTTGTGCGGGCGGAATTCCTGCGCGCGCGCAACTTCGAGTATGTCCGCGCCGCCCGCGCGCTGGGCGTGAGCGACCGCGTCATCATGTTCCGCCACATCCTGCCGAACGCGATGGTGGCGACGCTGACCTTCCTGCCCTTCATCGTCGCCGGCGCCGTCGGCGGGCTTGCAGCGCTCGACTACCTCGGCTTCGGCCTGCCCTCGAACCTGCCCTCGCTGGGCGAGCTTGCGCTGCAGGGCAAGTCGAACCTGCAGGCGCCCTGGCTCGGCTTCTCGGCCTTCTTCACCTTTGCCATCATGCTCTCGCTCCTCGTCTTCATCTTCGAAGGCGTGCGCGATGCCTTCGACCCGCGGAAGACCTTCCGATGACCGCCTTCCCCGTCTCACCGCCCGGCCGGGTCCGCCATCTGGTCTATCTTGCGGCGCTGGCAACGACCGCCGCCTGCCATGGCTGGCTGGTCTGGATGTTCGCGGCCGCGGCGCTGTCGGGGGAAGCGGAGCCGCTTCGGGTGCTGCGGAGCGGGCTGATGATTCTCCTCGTGCCGTTCGCGCCGGCCCTGTTCCTGCTGGCAGCGGCATGCTGGCTGGCCAGATCGGGCCGACCCGCGCCGGCGATGCTCCAGCTTCTGGCGCTTGCCAATGCGGGCTGGTCGGTCCTGCTTACCAGCGCACTGGTGTCCCAATGACCGCGGGACGGGCCGCACCGGGCGGGGTCGTGCTTGACATCCGCGACCTGAGGGTGAGCTTCCGCCAGGACGGCAAGGTGATCGATGCCGTGAAGGGCGTGGGCTTCACGGTGGCCAAGGGCGAGACGGTCGCGCTGGTGGGCGAAAGCGGGTCGGGCAAGTCGGTGACGGCGCTCTCGACCGTGGCGCTTCTCGGCCAGAATGCCGAGATCGCAGGGTCCGTGACCTATCTCGGGCGCGAGATGGTGGGCGCCGACGAGGCCACGTTGCGCGACGTGCGCGGCAACGACATCAGCTTCATCTTCCAGGAGCCGATGACCTCGCTGAACCCGCTCCACACGCTGGAAAAGCAGCTGGCCGAAAGCCTGGCGCTGCATCAGGGGCTTACCGGCCCGGCGGCGCGGGCGCGGATCGTGGAGCTGCTGGAGAAGGTCGGCATCGACAACCCGGAGCGCCGGCTTGCCGACTATCCGCACCAGTTGTCCGGCGGCCAGCGGCAGCGGGTGATGATCGCCATGGCGCTGGCCAACGGGCCGGAGCTGCTGATCGCCGACGAGCCGACGACCGCGCTTGACGTGACCATCCAGGCTCAGATTCTCGACCTGCTGGCTGAGCTGAAGGCGCGCGAGTCGCTCAGCATGCTCTTCATCAGCCACGACCTCGGCATCGTCCGGCGCATCGCCGACCGGGTCTGCGTCATGCAGGGAGGCGCGATCGTCGAACAGGGGCCGGTGGCGGAAATCTTCGCCAGCCCGAGGCACCCCTACACCCGGAAACTGCTGGCGGCCGAGCCGAAGGGCCGCCCCGATTCGGTACCGGAGGGGGCCGAGGAGATCGTGCGGACAAAGGACCTGCGGGTCTGGTTCCCGATCCGGCGGGGGTTCCTGCGCCGCACGGTCGGCCATGTGAAGGCGGTGAACGCCGCCACGATCTCGGTCCGGGCGGGCGAGACGCTGGGCATCGTCGGCGAAAGCGGATCGGGCAAGACGACCCTCGCGCTCGGCCTCATGCGCCTCATCGAGAGCGAGGGACCGATCCTCTACCTCGGCCAGGACATCTCGGCCTGGCCGGCGCGGGACTTGCGGAAGCTGCGCCGCGACATGCAGATCGTCTTCCAGGACCCCTACGGCAGCCTCTCGCCCCGGATGACGGCGGAGCAGATCATCGCCGAGGGGCTGTCGGTCCACGGACTCGACAAGGGACGCGAGCCTCGTGCGCTGGTGGCCGAGATCATGACCGAGGTCGGGCTCGACCCGGCCACGATGGCGCGCTATCCGCATGAGTTCTCGGGCGGACAGCGCCAGCGCATCGCCATCGCCCGCGCGATGATCCTGCGCCCGAAGGTCGTGGTGCTGGACGAGCCCACTTCGGCCCTCGACATGACCGTGCAGGTGCAGATCGTGGAGCTTCTGCGGGCGCTGCAGAGGCGCTATGGGCTCGCCTATCTCTTCATCAGCCACGACCTGCGGGTGGTGCGCGCGCTGGCCCACAAGATCATCGTCATGAAGGCGGGCGACGTGGTGGAGGCGGGGCCGGCGGATGCGATCTTCGACGCGCCGCAGACGGAATACACCCGCGAGCTGATGGCGGCGGCCTTCGGGCGAGCGGCGCAGGCGCAATGAGGATCCTCTTCGTCCACCAGAACTTTCCCGGCCAGTTCCTGCACCTCGCTCCGGCGCTCGCGGCGCGCGGGCACACGGTCCTGGGCCTCACCGACGAGGGCAATGCGCGCCCCTCGCCGGTGCCTGTCCTGCGCTACCGCAAGCCGGGGGCCGCGGGAGTCGCAGGGATTGCCAAGACCTATGCCGAGGCCGCGGAGCGTGGCCTTTCGGTCGCGCGGGCCGCCGCGCAACTGCGCCGCGACAAGGGTTTCGTCCCCGACGTGGTCTTCGGCCACGGCGGCTGGGGCGAGACGCTCTTCCTGCGCGAGGTCTGGCCCGAGGCCCGGCATCTGACCTATGCGGAGTTCTTCTACCACGCCCGCGGGCTTGACGCCGACTTCGACCCGGAGTTCCAGACCGACGACCTCGGCCGCCGCTTCCGCACCTCGGCACGCCGGACGCATCTGATGATGGCGCTTGCCGACGCCGACGCGGCACTGGCGCCGACACACTGGCAGGCCTCGACCTTCCCCGAGGCTTTCCGCGACAGGATCACCGTGATCCATGACGGGATCGACACCGACCGTGCCTGCCCGAACCCCGGGGCGCGCCTCACCCTTCCGGGCGGCCGCGTGCTGAGCGCCGGTGACGAGGTGGTGAGCTTCGTCAACCGCAACCTCGAGCCCTACCGCGGCTATCACGTCTTTCTGCGGGCGCTGCCCGAGGTGCTGAAGGCCCGGCCGGAGGCGCAGGTGGTGATCGTCGGCGGCAACGGCGTGAGCTATGGTCCCGCGCCGTCCGGCGGGCGGACCTGGAAGGAGATATTCCTGTCCGAGGTGCGCGACCGGCTTGACCTTTCGCGCGTGCATTTCCTCGGCCAGGTGCCCTATGCGCAGTTCCTGTCGCTCCTGCAGGTGGCGCGGGTGCACGCCTATCTGACCTACCCCTTCGTCCTGTCCTGGTCGCTGCTGGAGGCGATGAGCGCGGGCGGGCTCGTCGTCGGCTCCCGCACGCCGCCGGTGGAGGAGATGATCCGCGACGGCGAGAACGGGCGGCTCGTCGATTTCTTTGACGTGTCCGGCTGGTCGGCGGCGCTGATCGAGGCGCTGGCCAACCCCGGCGGCGGCGCGGCGCTGCGCGCGGCCGCGCGGCGGACGGTGGCGGAGGGCTGCGACCTGAAACGCCATTGCCTGCCGCGGCTGGTGTCTTTCGTGGAGCGCGGCGGGGCGTCCTGAGGGTCAGACGGCCGGGCTGTGGCCCGCCTTTGACAGATCGTAGGCGTCGAAGGCCCGCGCGATCATACGGGTGAGGGGTCTGGCGCGCTCGGGGATGGCGAAGGCGCCGGCCGAGACCTCGACCATCTCGCCGAACTCCGCCTTGGCGCGGTCGAACATGGCGCGCACCTGTGCGTCCGTGCCACCGAAATCGCGCGTCATCTCTGCGAGGTCGATGCGGAAGTCGCACATCAGCGCCTCGATCATCCGGGCGCGGAGCAGATCCTCGCCCCGGAAGACGTGACCCTTCGCGGTGGCATACTCGCCCGACCGGACCGCCTTGGTATAGGCGGAAGTGCTCGGCGCGTTCTGGGCATAGCCCTGCGGGAAGCGCGAGATCGAGGAGGCGCCGAGACCGACCAGAACGGAGGCCGTGTCGTCGGTGTAGCCCTGGAAGTTGCGCCGGAGCCTGCCCTCGCGCGCGGCGACGGCGAGTCCGTCGGTGGGCAGGGCGAAATGGTCGATGCCGATTTCCGCGTAGCCGTCGGCGACGAAAAGATCGCGCGCGGTCTCGAAGAGCGCGAGCCGCTCTTCCGGGCGGGGCAGCGCGTCCGCGGGGATCATCACCTGCCGCCGCGCCATCCACGGAACATGCGCATAGCCGTAGAGCGCCACCCGGTCGGGGCCGAGCGACAGGAGCTTCTGGACCGAGGTGGCGATGCGTTCCTTGTTCTGGAAGGGCAGGCCGAAGAGGATGTCGGCATTGAGCGAGGCGATGCCGCGCGCGCGGAGCTTGTCGATGGCAAGCTTCGTCACCTCGAAGGTCTGGTCGCGGCCGATCGCCTCCTGGATCGCGGGATCGAAGTCCTGCACGCCGATCGACGCGCGGTTCATCCCGGCTGCGGCGAGTGCGTCGAGCCGGTCGTCGTCGATCTCGTTCGGGTCGATCTCGACGGAGAACTCTGCGTCCGGACCGAGCGGCACCACCTTGAAGACCGCGCCCGCGACCTCGGCCATGACCTCCGGCGGCATCATCGTCGGCGTACCGCCGCCCCAGTGGAGCCGCGAGAGCGTGACACCCCGCGGCAGGTCGGCGGCGAGAATCGCCAGTTCCGCCTGCAGCACCTCGGCATAGGCGCGCACCGGATCGTCGGAGACGGTGCCCTGTGTGCGGCAGGCGCAGAACCAGCAGAGCCTGCGACAGAAGGGCACATGCATGTAAAGCGAGATACGGCCGCCTTCGGGAATCGCCCGCACCCAATCGCGGAAAATCCCTGCGTTCACGTCCGAATTGAAATGTGGCGCAGTCGGATAGCTTGTGTAGCGCGGGACACGCGCGTCAAATAATCCGAGCCGCGCGAGTTGCGCTTCGTCTGCCATGCGCCTAGCCTTAGGCAGCGCGAACCGGGGAATCCTTGACCTATATCAAATCCACAGATGACCGTCCTTGAAGTCCTCCACTCGGCGCCGAACTGCGGCAGCTGCCCGATCCGTCACAACGCGGTCTGCGCGCGTTGCGAGACGGAGGAGCTTGCCGCGCTCGATGCGATCAAGTTCTACCGGAGCTTCGAGGCCGGCCAGACGCTTATCTGGGCCGGCGACCGGATGGACTTCGTGGCCTCGGTGGTCTCGGGCGTGGCAACGCTGACGCAGGTGATGGAAGACGGTCGGACGCAGACCGTGGGCCTTCTCTTCCCCTCCGATTTCGTCGGCCGGCCGGGCCGCGACCGGGCGCCCTACAACGTGATCGCCACGACCGACCTTCTGATGTGCTGCTTCCGCAAGAAGCCTTTCGAGGAGATGATGGCGCGAACCCCGCACATCGGCCAGCGGCTCCTGGAGATGACGCTCGACGAGCTTGATGCGGCGCGGGAGTGGATGCTGCTCCTCGGTCGCAAGACGGCGCGCGAGAAGATCGCGAGCCTTCTGGCCATCGTCGGACGGCGCGACGCGGCGCTCCACCTGCGCAAGCCGCAGGGCAAGTTGGTCTTCGACCTGCCGCTGACCCGCGAGGCCATGGCCGACTATCTCGGACTGACGCTGGAGACGGTGAGCCGGCAGATTTCGGCCCTCAAGCGCGACGGCGTGATCGAGCTCGAGGGCAAGCGGCATGTCACAGTCCCCGACTACAACGTGCTGCTGGAAGAGGCGGGCGACGATGCCGATGGCGGGTTCTTCGGCTGAGGCCGCGCCATGACGGATGTCGCCCCGCCCGGCCACGCCACCTATCCGAGCCTGCGCGGCCGGTCCGTCATCGTGACCGGCGGCGCCTCGGGCATCGGCGCCGAACTTGTCGCGGCCTTCGCGCGGCAGGGTGCGCGGGTCGCCTTCCTTGACCGGGACGCGGCGGCAGCCCGGGGTGTGGCCGAGGCGACGCAGGCGGTCTGGCGGCACTGCGATCTCACCGACATCGCGGCGACGCAGGCCGCTCTCGGCGAACTGGCGGAAGAGGCGGGGACCTTCACCGTTCTCGTCAACAACGCGGCGCGCGACGACCGGCACGACTGGCGCGAGGTCACGCCCGGCTACTGGGACGAGCGCTTCGCCACCAACCTGCGCCACATGTTCTTCGCCATCCAGTCCGTCGCCCCGGGCATGGCACGCGCGGGCGGCGGCTCGATCATCAACATCGGGTCTAATTCCTGGTGGGAGGCGGTGGCCGGCCTGCCGGTCTATGCCACCGCGAAGTCCGCCGTCCATGGCCTCACCCGGTCGATGGCGCGCGAACTTGGCCGCGACCGTATCCGGGTGAACACGGTCGTCCCCGGCTGGATCATGACCGAGCGGCAGAAGGCGCTCTGGGTGACGCCCGAGGCGCTGGCCGCGCACCTGAAGCGGCAGTGCCTGCCCGACCCGATCGCGCCCGAGGCGGTGGCACGAATGGTCCTGTTCCTCGCCTCTCACGACAGCGCGATGTGCACCGCGAGCAACTTCATGGTCGACGGCGGCTCCATCTGACCCCGTGCGCGGCGCTGTTCATCGCCTGCGCTGACGGCCGATACCGACGGGCACATCGACGCGGCCCTTGCGGCGGAGTGACCCCTCGGTGCGAGCGGACGGCTCGCGCCGCCCGCCCATCTGCCTCAGTGTGCCATGAAGACCGGAATGTCGGCCATCTCGAGCATGTTGCGTGTCGCGCCGCCGAGGATCGCCTCGCGGAAGCGGGAATGGCCGTAGGCGCCCATCACGATCAGGTCGGCGTTCTCGTCGCGGGCATGGCGCGACAGGACCTCGGAGGTGCGGGGCAGGGTCTTGGCCAGCACCGAGACCTCGGCGTGGACACCGTGCCGCGCGAGGTATTGCGACAGCATGCCGCCCGGGTCCGACCGCTCTGGCCCGTGGGTGGGCGGGTCGATGATCGTGATATCGACCTCGGAGGCGGCCTTGAGCAGCGGCAGTGCGGTGCGCGCGGCCATCAGCGCCTCGTCGCTCTGGTTCCAGGCTAGCACAATTCGGCGGCCGAACTCGGCGCCGGTGAAGCCCTCGGGCAGGACGAGCACGGGCGCGCGGCCCTCGAAGAGAGCGGCTTCGAGGATCGCCTCGGCCGCCGGTCCACCTGCCTTGCCATAGGGCTTCGAGAGCACGACGAGGTCGCAGAAGCGGGCGAGCATCGCCACCGGCCCACCGAGCGCCCCGATCTGGGCGACTGCCGAATCGACGCCCCAGCGGATGTCCTCGCGCCCGAGCCGGGCCTTGACGGCGGCCTCGGTGGCCGAGGCCTCCTCCTTGGCCTGGTTGTAGGCTTCCTGGGTGAGGATCGCGGTGGCGCCGGCGTAGTAATAGCCGGTCTGCGTCCTGTCCACGCCGATGCAGAGCACATCCAGGTGCGCATCCTCGCGCCTGGCGAGGGCCACGGCCGCGTCAAGCTGCGAGGCGGCCACCGCGGGATCGGTCACTACGGTCAGAATCGACTTGAAAGCCATCAGGCGTCTCCTTTGCTGCGCGGGGCATCCTGCCACAGAATGTGCAACTCCGGCAGCGTTGCCGCTTTGACAAGGATCAAGCCTGCCAGCCCTGCGATTTGACCCAGATCAAGGCGACGTCTAGGGTCCGCCCGCACAACCCGGCCAGACCTTCACCACCCGTATCGAGACGAATCGGGCGGACAGGGCATGACGAGGGAACGCTGACATGTGGGATTACATCAAGCTCGCCGCGCTTGGCGCCATCGCGGTTCTGGCCGCGATCGCCGCCAACTATGCGCGTGATCTGGCTTACATGGTCAACGCGCTGACGGTGATGATCGCCGCCGCGCTGACCTTCCTCTGGGTTCTGAGGACCACGGGGGATCGCCGGCCGGCGCTGGAAAACGAATACAATGACGGCGTGGTGCGTGCCGGCGTCATCGCCACTGCGTTCTGGGGCGTCGTCGGCTTCCTCGTCGGCGTCACCATCGCCTTTCAGCTCGCGTTCCCGGCGCTCAACTTCTCCGATCTCGCGCATGGCTACCTGAACTTCGGCAAGCTCAGACCGCTGCACACCTCGGCGGTGATCTTCGCCTTCGGCGGCAACGCCCTCATCATGACGTCCTTCTATGTCGTCCAGCGCACCTCTGCGGCGCGGCTCTGGGGCGGCAACCTCGCCTGGTTCGTGTTCTGGGGCTACCAGCTCGTCATCGTGCTGGCGGCGACGGGCTACATCCTCGGTGCCACCCAGTCCAAGGAATATGCCGAGCCGGAATGGCTAACCGACTGGTGGCTGACGATCGTCTGGGTCGCCTATCTCGCGGTCTTCATGGGCACGATCGTGAAGCGCAAGGAGCCGCATATCTACGTCGCGAACTGGTTCTATCTCAGCTTTATCGTCACCATCGCGATGCTGCATGTGGTCAACAACCTTTCCGTTCCGGTGTCCGTCTTCGGATCGAAATCGGTGCAGGTCTTCTCGGGCGTGCAGGACGCGATGACCCAGTGGTGGTACGGCCACAACGCGGTGGGCTTCTTCCTGACCGCGGGCTTCCTCGGCATGATGTACTACTTCGTGCCGAAACAGGCGGAACGCCCGGTCTATTCCTACAAGCTCAGCATCATCCACTTCTGGGCGCTGATCTTCCTCTATATCTGGGCCGGCCCGCACCACCTGCACTACACCGCACTCCCGGACTGGGCCGCGACGCTCGGCATGGTGTTCTCGGTGATCCTGTGGATGCCCTCCTGGGGCGGCATGATCAACGGCCTGATGACGCTCTCGGGCGCGTGGGACAAGCTCAGGACCGACCCGATCATCCGGATGATGGTCGTGTCGGTCGGCTTCTACGGCATGTCGACCTTCGAAGGCCCGATGATGTCGATCAAGGCCGTGAACAGCCTGTCGCACTATACCGACTGGACCATCGGCCACGTCCATTCCGGCGCGCTCGGCTGGAACGGCATGATCACCTTCGGCGCGCTCTACTTCCTCGTGCCGCGGCTCTGGAACCGCGAACGGCTCTACAGCCTCAGTCTGGTGAGCTGGCACTTCTGGCTCGCCACCATCGGGATCGTGCTCTACGCCGCCTCGATGTGGGTGACCGGGATCATGGAGGGCCTGATGTGGCGCGAAGTCGACAGCCAGGGCTTCCTCGTGAACGCCTTCGCCGACACCGTTGCCGCGAAGTTCCCGATGTACGTGGTGCGGGCCCTCGGCGGGGTGCTCTACCTCGCTGGCGCGGTCATCATGGCCTACAACCTGTGGGCTACGGTGGCGAAACAGCCGGCGGTCGCCAGCACCAACAACGCCGTTCCGGCCGAGTGAGAGGAGCTTCGGACCATGTCCATTCTTGAAAAGCACAAGTACCTCGAGACCAATGCGACGGCGCTTCTCATCGGTGCCTTCGCGGTGGTGACGATCGGCGGAATCGTGGAGATCGCACCGCTCTTCTACCTCGAGAACACGATCGAGAAGGTGGAAGGCGTGCGCCCCTACACGCCGCTGGAACTGACCGGCCGCGACATCTACATCCGCGAGGGCTGCTACGTCTGCCACAGCCAGATGATCCGCCCGATGCGCGACGAGGTGGAGCGCTACGGCCATTACAGCCTCGCGGCCGAGAGCCAGTACGACCATCCGTTCCAGTGGGGATCGAAGCGGACGGGACCGGACCTCGCCCGCGTCGGCGGCCGCTACTCGGACGAGTGGCACATCGACCACCTGACCGACCCGCAATCCGTGGTGCCGGAATCGGTGATGCCGAAGTACGGTTTCCTCGCGAACCGGCTGATCGAGCCGGAGCACATCGCGGACCGGCTCTCGACCGACGCGATGGTGGGCGTGCCCTATACTTCGGAGATGATCGAGCTCGCCAAGGCGGACTTCGCCGCCCAGGCAGATCCGAATGCCGATACCGCGGGGCTGCAGGAACGCTACGGGTCGGCCGCCTTCCCGGGCGGCAAGGACGTGGTCGTCTCGAACTTCGACCGGCAGCCGGGCATCACTGAGATGGACGCGCTCATCGCCTATCTTCAGGTGCTGGGCACGATGGTCGACTTCACGACCTTCCAGCCCGACATGGCCCGCTGAGGAGGCGAAGCGATGGACCTCTATTCGCTTCTGAGGGAATTCGCGGACAGCTGGGTGCTGCTGGCGCTCTTCCTGTTCTTCGGCGCGATCGTGCTCTGGGCCTTCCGGCCCGGGTCGCGGGCGCTGCACCGGGACATCGCGAACATCCCCTTCCGGCATGAAGACAAACCCGCGCGCGGCAAGGGCGTCGCAGCCCGCCCGCAGGAGGCCTCGAAATGAGCAAGCGACCCGTGACGACGAAATCTGATCCGGACACCACCGGCCACGAGTGGGACGGCATCCAGGAGTTCAACAATCCGTTGCCGCGCTGGTGGCTCTGGACCTTCTACCTGACGATCATCTGGGGCGTGGCCTACACGGTCGCCTATCCGGCCTGGCCGCTGGTCTCGGGCGCGACGCAAGGCCTCCTGGGCCAGGACACCCGCGCCGACGTGGCCGCCGAGATCCAACGCTACCAGGAAGCGAACGCGCCAATCGAGGCGAAGCTTGTGGCGGCGGACCTGAACGCGATCGCCTCCGACCAGGAACTCGCCAACTATACCCAGAACGCCGGCGGCGCCATTTTCCGCACCTGGTGCGCGCAGTGCCACGGTTCCGGCGCGGCTGGCGCGATGGGCTACCCCAACCTTCTCGACAACGACTGGCTCTGGGGCGGCACGATGGAGGACATCCACACCACCATCACCCACGGTATCCGCAACACCACGGACGCCGACGCGCGCTATTCGGAAATGCCGAAGTTCGGCGCCGACGGTCTCCTGGAGCCGGAGCAGATCGACCAGGTGGTGCAGTACGTCCTGCAGATCTCGGGCCAGGAGCATGACGCCGCCCTCGCCGGCGAGGGCGCGGTTGTCTTCACCGACAACTGCGCGGCCTGCCACATGGAAGACGGCACCGGCGATCGGGCGCAGGGCGCGCCGAACCTGACCGACGCGATCTGGCTCTTCGGCGGCGATCAGGCGGCCCTGACCGAGACCGTCACGAATGCCCGCTTCGGCGTGATGCCGTCCTGGACAGGACGCCTGAGCGAGGCCGACATCCGCGCGGTGGCGGCCTGGGTTCACAGCCGCGGTGGCGGCGAATAGACCGGGACGAGCGGCGCTTTCCCGGCGCCCGAGGGGCGCCGGAGAAATCGCTCATCCGCCGGCGACCAGGCGCAGACGTGGCAACCGCACATCCGGGTGGCACCGCTCTGCCCGCTCGCACGAGCGGCTGTGATGCCACCACGGCCGGTCGGTGAACGTTGCACAGTGAAAGGACGCTCCGAGTATCTGTAACATCTGGCCGCACTCCGAGGGGTGACTTCCGATCTTCAGCATGCATGTTCCCCAAGCGGATTGCGACACAGGAAGAATTCGGTCATGTAAGGTGTGCTTACATGATTCCGTGGCTGACCCTTCCCTCGCTCAGCGCGCTGCGCGCGTTCTCGGTGTTCGCCGAGACCGGCAGCGTTACCGCGGCCGGCCGGCGGCTGAACGTTTCGCATGCGGCCGTCAGCCAGCAGATACGCGCGCTCGAGGCCCATTTTTCGGTGCCGCTCGTTGACCGCACGCCGCGCGGTCTGGTCCTGACCGGCGAGGGCAGGCGACTGGCCGCGGCGCTCGACGCCGGCTTCGGCGAGATCGCGCGGGCCATCGAGGAACTGGGTGGCCAGACCGCCGGGCGGCCGCTCATGGTCACGACCACGCCGTCCTTCGCGGCGGGCTGGCTGATGCCGCGGCTCGCCGATTTCCGCACCCGCCATCCCGACATCGACCTCGTGATCGACGCGTCCAGCGAAGCCCGGCGGATCGGGCCGGGCGATGCAGACCTCGCGATCCGCTACGGCCGCGGCGAATGGCCGGGTCTCGATGCCGAGCTTCTGGTGCCGTCGCCGATCGTGGTGGTCGCCGCGCCGGCGCTGATCGGCGACAGGCGCATCGAATCGGTTGCCGATGTCGCCGACCTGCCCTGGATGCAGGAACTCGGTACGAACGAGGCGACCGAACTCCTGGAGCGCTTCGGTATCGCCCGCGCGACCGCCGGCATGACCTCGCTTCCGGGAAACCTGATGGCAGATGCGGCGCGCGACGGCCAGGGCGTCGCTTTCACCGCACGCGCCTTCGTTGCCGCCGACATCGCCGCCGGACGGCTGATCCCCCTGTTCGAGAGCGGCGACAACGACGGTTATTTCCTGGTCACGCGCCCCGGGCCGCAGCGCCCGTCTGTGCGTGCCTTCATCGCCTGGGCACGCCGTCAGGCTCGCACCCGGCCCGATGAAGCCCGGCAGAACTTCGCGCCGACTTGACACAAATCAAGGACGGCAACCTCAAGAGATAGAACTGTCAGCTAGTGTCAGGCGCAAGCCTGATACCAGTGCACCGGCGCTCCGTCCTGTTCGCGCGTTTCCTGGGGGCGCCGGTGCCTTTCTCCTGTCAACGGCGGCGACAAAACCGGCCACGCGGCGGCGCAAGACCGGGCCAGTGACCGGACGGCAAGCGTCGTGGCCGCGCGCTTCCCAGATAGCTGGCGCAGGCGATGGCGCTTTGGCCGAGCGGGCCAAATCTGCGCGATGTGACCAGTCGACCTTGGTGGTCTTGCGGGCGCGGCTCTGGGCGAGCCGATAGCTGTCGCCATTCATCTCGAGGATGTGGGCATGATGGGTGAGCCGGTCGAGCAGCGCGCCGCTGAGGCGTTCGGAGCCGAAGGTCCCGGTCCATTCGTCGAAGGGCAGATTGCTGGTGATCAGCGTGGCGCCGCGCTCGTAGCGCTGCGAGATCAGTTCGAACAGCAGTTCGGCACCGGTCTTGCTCAAGGGCACGAGCCCAGCTCGTCGATAATCAGGAGCTTGTATCCGACCATCTGCGTTTGCAGGCGCAGGAGACGCCACTCGTCGCGGGCTTCCATCAGCTCATGCACCAGAGCCGCGGCGGTGGTGAAGCCGACGGCCAGGCCCTTCTGACAAGCCGCCAGCCCGCGGCCGAGGGCGACATGGGTCTTGCCGGTGTCGCTCGGGCCGAGGGCGATCACATTCTCGCGCCGCTCGTTCCATTCTCCGCGGACGAGTTCCAGCACCAGCATCGTGTTGAGCTTCGGGATGGCGGTGAAGTCGAAGCAATCGAGGCTCTTGGTGACCGGGAACTTCGCCGCCTTGATGCACCGCTCGACCATCCGCCGTTCGCGGTCGATCAGTTCGAGCTCCACCACGCGGGCCACGAACCGGACGTGATCCTGCCCCTCTGTTGCGCAATGGCGCGCGAGCTTCTGGTATTCCCTGAGGAAGGTAGGCAGCTCCAGCGTCTTCAGGTGATGGGCGAGCAGGAACTTGGGGGCGTTGGTCATCGGGCATCTTCCGAGACCAGGCACATGTAGCTGGCCGCCGAAGTCGTTCCGACATCGGCCCGCGGCAGATAGAGACAGAGATAGAGATCGAGGTCGGGCTTCGGCGGGCGCCTCTCCACCTGGCACAGGACCAGGTGCTTGACGGCATCGAAGCTGACGGCCCCCATGCGCAGGGCCGTCTTCACGGCGGCATGCAGATCGTCGAGCCCGAAGGCCTCCAGCAGACGCAGAACCTGGATGAACTCCCGGCGTCCGGCCTTCCGAATACGCGCTTCCATCTGCCGCCGCAGGGTCTCGAACTCGGGCGGAAGGCCGCAGTCCAACAGCGGAGCGGCCTGATCGAACGCGTTGATCTTCTGTTCGATCAGCGGGGGGTAGCGGACCGGGTCGAAGACGACGTCTTCGCGCTCATAGCTGCGCGGGTGGCGGGCGATGAGATCTCCGCCGCGGCCGATCGCCACCTTGTCGACATAACCACGCAGCCGGACATCGCGGTGGCCGTAGACGACCGGCACGGAATAGTCGTTGGTCTTGTAGCGCACCAGCGCCTGCGAACTGACCCGCCCGCTTGCCTGATCGCAGGCGTAAAAGGGCGCCGGCGGCAGTTCCGCCATCGCCCCCAGACCCCGGCGAGATGTTCCCCGATCGTCTCGGTGTGTCGCGGAGAATGTCGCCCTGGCGTTTGTGGCATTGCGCCTCCAGCCAGGTGTTGAGGACCTCCCAGGAGGGGAAGCGCGGCACCGGCACCATGAAGTTGCGCCGAGCATAGCCGACAAGACCCTCGACGCCGCCCTTGTCGTTGCCCTTGCCGGGATGGCCATAGAGGTCGCGGATCAGGGAATGCGATAGGAATACGCTGAACGGCTTCGATCGCTTGCGGCTGCCATCCGGCAGGATCAGCGCTACGAGGCATTTGTCGTTGTCGTAGAGTACCGACACCGGCACCCGACCGAACAAGCCGAATGCGTGAACATGCCCGTCGATCCAGGCCTCGGGGGTCGCCGCCGGATAGGCCCGGACGTGAGCCGGGCATCGCTCTGCGGCAGGTCGAAAGCGAAGAAAGGCGCCTTCTGCTCGACGCTACCGATGATCACCATCGCCTCGCCGAAGTCTGCCTGGGCATGCCTAGGCGCATGGGCCAGTGACACGAACTTCTCGCGGCCGCTCGAAATCCTGTTTGGCCGTGTGCCGCTGCTTGCGATGGACGCCGAGATCGGCTTCGAGCCAGGCATCGACTATCTCGGTGAACCCATCCAGCTTCGGTTGCCTCTCCGGTGGCTTGCGGCGATACCCGGGCGACACGGAGAAGCTCAACATCTTCTTCTCGCTATCGGCGATATCCCGAAACGCCGCGCCGCCTCACGCTGGCTCATCCCCTCCGAGCAGGCCAGGCGTGCCCTGCGATACAAGTCCACGGTGAAAATCCTCCCGCCTTCCCTGTCGCCAGAAAGGCAAATGTGGCCACTCTTACGCCGCCCGCAGCCGGATCATCCGCCGCTACCATGGCCTATTATTGCGCCGCCGTTCTCAGCGACCCAACGCTTGAGTGTCGCGTGGTCTACTTGCACGCTGCCCTCCCGGAGTATCTCATCCAGATCTCGGTACGACACAGTGTAGCGGACGTAGAAGAAGACCGCGAAAGGGACGACTTCCTTCGGAATCGAAGCGCCCTTGAATGAGATCACAATCCACCCTCGGAAGTGCCCCAGCCCCCTGAAACCGTCGATCCTCAGGCGCACATCGGTCAAGAACCAAAGTTTGCGACAGAACCGGCCGACCTCGCCGTGCTGGAGGCGATCGCCTTCCACCGGTGGATCGGCCGCGACGGGCTCAAGGCGATCTTCGGGCGCGAGATCAGCCGTGACCTGATCGGACGTCTGGTGGACCGAGACCCGATCGGGACCGGCCCGCGCGAACCGCGCCGCGGCGCGCCCTACACTTTCGCCACCACCGAGACCTTCCTGGCCACTTTCGGGATGGAATCCCTGCGCGGCCTGTCCGTCCCGGAGCAGATGCAGGGCGGGACTGGCTGTACCGTGAAAGCTGCGCAAGGTGGCTCCCGGTGGGCAATGACGCAATCGCTTGCGACAAGGTGACAAGCCGTATCCAACTGTTATGTCCGTGGCGCCAGATACCCCGGCGGGCGGGATGCAGAGCAGATCGGGGCATGAGAGGGGGCGACGATGGACCTGAAGTGGCTTGAGGACTTCCTGAATCTAGTCGAAACCAAGAGTTTCTCGGCCTCGGCGCGGAACCGGAATGTCACCCAGTCGGCATTCAGCCGGCGCATCCGGTCGCTTGAACTCTGGCTCGGCGCCGACCTTCTCGACCGCAGCACCTATCCGATCCGGCTGACCGACGACGGGCGGGCCTTCCGCGAGTCGGCGGAGGAGATCGTGCGACTGATCTACCAGGGTCGCGCCGGGCTTGGCGGACGCAGCGCCGCAGAGCGGCCGGCCGCCTCGATCGCGATCACGGCGCTGCACAGCCTGACGCTGACCTTCCTGCCGCGCTGGCTGACCGGGGTGCGCGGCCAGGTGGGCGAGATCGCCACGCGGGTGCTGCCCGAGAACTATGCGCTCTGCCTTCAGGCGCTGGTCGAGGGCGGCTACGACTTCATGCTGACCTATCATCACCCCAGCGTTCCGGTGCCGCTGGACCCGGCGCGCTTTCCCCATGCGACGATCGGGGAGGACCGGTTGACCGCCGTGGCGAACCCTGTGCACCTTGCCATATGGCAGGACAGGGGAGGGCGCCTGCCGCTCTTGCAGTATTCGCGCGGCTCGTTTCTCGGGCTGCTGGCCGCGCTGGCCCAGAACCAGCCCGGCGCGCCGCCGACCCAGGTCGTCCATGTCAACGAGAACTCGCTGGCCGAGGCGCTGAAGTTCATGGTGCTGGAAGGACACGGCATCGCCTGGCTGCCACGGCAGCTGGTCGAGGCCGAACTGGCGGCCGGGCGCCTGACCGTGGTGGCGCCGGAGCTGCCGATGGAAATCCGGCTCTATCGCAATGCCGGGCGGTCGCGCGCGGTGGTCGAGCGGGTCTGGAAGGCGGCGGGCGGAAGGACCTATGCAAATCCGGAATAACCCAGTCGCTCTTGGCATTGGATCAGGTCTCGCAAGCGGCGTATGACCCGTTCCGCCGGGCGGTCGACCGATCCGGCCCACCAACAGACAGCACCCTGCGCGCCCCGCGATGAGACCCGGTGTTTCATCGTCCGGACCGCTATGCCCGGAAGGACCGACAATGACCGCCGCCACAAGAACCGAGCACGACCTGATCGGTGACCGCGAGGTTCCCGCCTCGGCCTGCTGGGGGATCCATACGCTTCGGGCTATCGAGAACTTTCCCATTACCGGTCAGCGGATCGGTGACACGCCGGATCTGATCGTGGCGCTGGCCTGCATCAAGCAGGCCGCGGCCGAGGCCAATGCCGAGCTTGGCCTGCTGGATGTGCGGCGGCGTGATGCCATTGTCGCGGCCTGCCGCGAGATACGGGCGGGTGCGCTCCACGACCAGTTCGTGGTCGACCTGATCCAGGGGGGCGCGGGCACCTCGACCAACATGAATGCCAACGAGGTGATCGCAAACCGCGCGCTGGAACTGATGGGTCACGCGCGGGGCGAGTATCAGCACCTGCACCCGAACGAACATGTCAACGCCAGCCAGTCCACCAACGATGTCTATCCCACGGCGCTGAAGCTGGCGGCACGTGCGGGCGTCGAGCGGCTGGTCGCGTCGATGGCGGTGCTGCGCCAGGGCTTCGCGGCGAAATCGGCCGAATTCGCTGACGTGCTGAAGATGGGGCGCACCCAGCTGCAGGACGCGGTGCCGATGACGCTCGGCCAGGAGTTCGGCACCTATGCCCGGATGCTGGCCGAGGACGAGGCGCGTCTGGCCGAGGCGGTCGACCTGATCCGCGAGATCAACCTTGGCGCCACCGCCATTGGCACCGGCATCAACGCGCATCCGCGCTATGCCGAACTGGTACGGGCGAAATTGTCGGAGATCACCGGGATCGAGCTGATCACCGCCCCCGACCTTGTCGAGGCGACGCAGGATTGCGGCGCTTTCGTGCAGCTTTCGGGCGTGCTGAAGCGCGTCGCGGTGAAGCTGTCGAAGACCTGCAATGACCTGCGCCTTCTGTCCTCGGGGCCGCGCGCCGGACTCAATGAGATCAACCTGCCGGCGCGCCAGGCCGGCTCGTCGATCATGCCGGGCAAGGTCAACCCGGTGATCCCCGAGGTGGTGAACCAGATCGCCTTCGAGGTCATCGGCAACGACATGACGATCACCATGGCGGCCGAGGCGGGCCAGTTGCAGCTGAACGCCTTCGAGCCGGTCATCTTCTACAGCCTGCACCGCAGCCTTGCCCACCTTGCCGCCGGCTGCCTGACGCTGGAGGCAAACTGCGTCCGCGGCATCACCGCGAACCGCGACCTGCTGCGCCGCACGGTCGAGAACTCCATCGGCATCGTCACCGCGCTCAATCCCCATATCGGCTACCGCAACGCCACCGAGGTCGCGATGGAGGCGCACCGGTCGGGCAGGGGGGTCTACGAGATCGTGCTGGAACGCGGGCTGATGGCGAAGGACAGGCTCGACGCCGTGCTGCGTCCGGAGGCGCTGACGGTGCCGGTCGAATGGCAGGTCGACGCGGCCATCCGATAGCGCGTCCGGTCGGCGGCGCGGAGCATCGGGTGGCCCCTCACGCCCATCCCGCCGAAACGTCCTCCGGTCCCAGGTCGGCGGGGGAAACCTTGCCGAGCAGCGCGAGGGCCGTGTCGAATTCCTGCCGCAGGTGGCCGAGACATGCGGCAAGCCCCGCCTCCCCGGCTGCGGCGAGCGCGAAGACATAGGCCCGGCCGAGGAGGCAGGCATCGGCGCCGAGCGACAGCGCCTTGACCACGTCCGCGCCGCGCCGGATGCCGCCGTCGAGCAGCACCTCGGCCCGGCTTGCCACGGCCGCGGCGATGGCGGGCAGCGCCGCGATCGTCGCGGGTGCCCCGTCGAGTTGCCGGCCCCCGTGATTGGACACGACCATGGCATCGGCCCCGGCGTCGAGGCAGACCCGCGCATCGTCCGGATGCAGGACGCCCTTGACGACCAGTCGCCCCTTCCAGCGCGCCCGAAGCCATTCGAGGCCGCGCCGGTCGAAGGACGGATCGATCTGGCCGGCGAGGTAGGCCGCCTGTTCAAGATAGGACCGGCCCGCCTCGGGCCACCCCCTGGCAATGCCCATCTGCGGCGGCCAGACCCGCACGAGATCGAGAAGCCAGCGCGGATGTCGAGCCATGTCGCAGAGCATCGCCGGGTTCGGGCGGGTGATCCGGCGCAGCCCGTTGCGGATGTCGCGCTCGCGCAGGCCCGACACCGCGGTATCGACGGTGACGAACAGCGTCCCGAAGCCGGCGGCGGCGATACGGTCGACGATCGCCCCGGTACGGCCGCGCTCCTTCAGCACATAGAGCTGCCAGGCGTCTCCCGGCCGCGGCGGTTCGGGCATGTCCTCGGGCCCGGTCATGGCGAAGGCGGACAGGCAGACGGGAATCCCGAAGCGGTGGGCGGTGCGGATCGCGTCCGTCTCGGCGCCGGCGCGGAACATGCCGAGCGATCCGATCGGCCCCAGCATCAGCGGCAGGTCGAACGAACCGCCGAGAAAGCGCGATCCGGGCGAGCGATCCGACACGTCCCGCAGCGCGCGCGGTTGCAGCGCGATCTGTGCGAAGGCCGCGCAATTCCGCCGGGCGGTGATCTCGTCCCCTGCCGCGCCGTCGATGTAGTCGAAGAACAGCCGTGGCAGCCGGCGCCGGGCGGCGCGGCGGAAATCCTCGGCGGTCAGCAGGTCTTCACGCCGCCGGGCCACGGCAGCCCGCCTCTCCGACAATCTTGCCGGGGTTCATGATGCCCTTCGGGTCGAGCGCGGCCTTGATCGCGGCCATGTGGGCAGGCGCCGGGCCGGCCTCGCGCAGCAGATACTTCCGCTTGCCCTGGCCGATGCCGTGTTCGCCGGTGCAGGTCCCCTCCATCGACAGGGCAAGGTCGTTGAGCCAGCCGATATAGTCCGCCGCGCGGGCGCATTCGGCGGCGTCGTCCGGGTCGACGAGGATCAGGTGGTGGAAATTGCCGTCGCCGACATGGCCGGCGATGGGCGCGACCAGCCCGACCTCCGCTACCTTCGCCTCGGCGGCCGCGATGCAGTCCGCCAGCCGTGAGACGGGGACGCAGACATCGGTGCTGATGCCGCGCGCGCCCGGGCGCAGCGCCGAGACCGCCCAGAAGACGTCATGCCGGGCCTTCCACAGCCGGCTGCGTTCCTCGGTGGTGCTGGCCGTGCGGAAGGCGTGGCCGCCGCAGCCCTCGGCCAGCGCGCGGAAGGTCGCCTCGGCCTCGGCCGCGGCGGCGGGCGAGCCGTGAAACTCGGTGATCAGGAGCGGCGTCTCGGCCAGGCCGATGCCGGAATGGGCGTTGACGGCGCGCACGGTCGCAAGGTCCATCAACTCGATCCGCGCCACGGGCACCGCGCAGGCAAGCGCGGCGATCACCGCCTCGCAGGCCTCGCGCACGCCAGGAAAGCTGCAGGAGAGCGCGGTGATCGCCTCCGGCACCGGCTGAAGCCGCAGCGTCAGTTCGGTGATGACGCCGAGCGTACCCTCGGCGCCGACCAGGAGCCGCGTCAGGTCGTAGCCGGCCGCGCTCTTGCGGGCGCGGGTGCCGCCGCGGATGACCGAGCCGTCCGGCATGACGGCCTCAAGCGCCAGCACCGCGTCGCGCATCGTGCCGTAGCGCACCGCGGTGGTGCCCGAGGCACGCGTCGCCGCCATGCCGCCAAGGCTCGCATCCGCGCCGGGATCGAGCGGGAAGAAGAGGCCGGTGGCGCGCAGATGGGTGTTGATCTGGGTCCGCGTCACGCCAGGCTGGACCACCGCATCCATGTCCTCGGCATGGATGGCGAGGATACGATTCATCTGCGACAGGTCGAGGCTGATCCCGCCCCGTGGCGCGTTCACCTGGCCTTCGAGCGAAGTGCCGGCGCCGAAGGGGATGACCGGGATGCCCTCGCGGCCGCAAAGCCGGACGACCGTCGCCACCTCCTCGGTCGAGCGCGCGAAGACCACCGCGTCGGGCGGCTCCGGCGCGATCCAGGTCGTCGTCGCCGCGTGCTGGTCGCGGATCGCCTGGCCCTGCTGGAAGCGGTCGCCGAAACTCTGGCGCAACTCTGTGACGGCGGTCCCGGGAAGTGGCATCCGCGCCGTCTCAGACCAGGGCCGCCCGGGCGGCGTCCAGCACCGCACCGGAATTGACCAGTTCCGCCGCCTTGTGGATGCGGGGGTAGAGCACGAGGTCACGTTCCAGATGCCCGATCGGCCGGCCATCGGTCGCCGGGGTCGCTCGCAGCATCGACAGCACCGCGCGCGAGGCGGGCGCCAGCGCCTCGGCGCCGAACCCGCGTTCCTTCAGCCGCAGTTCCAGCGCCTGCGCCGCCATCAGCACCTCGATGCCGACGACATTCTCGATGTTCTTCACGATCTGCCGCGCATGGCGGCCGGCGTTGTTGGCCATCGAGACGTGGTCTTCCTGGTTCGAACAGGTGGGAATCGAATCGACGCTGTCGGGATGCGCGAGCGTCTTGCAATCCGACACCAGCGCCGCCGCCAGATACTGGGGCAGCATGTAGCCGCAGTCCATGCCGACATGCTCGCTCGCCACCAGCATGTCGGGCAGGCCCCGGTTCAGCGTTCCATCGTTCAACCGGAACAGGCGGCGTTCGGCGATGTTGCCGATCTCGGTAACCGCGATCGACAGGAAGTCGGCGGCGAAGGCGACGTATTCGGCGTGGAAGTTGCCGCCCGAGACCGCTTTCAGACTGCGCCCCGGCAACCGGTCGGCGAAGATCAGCGGGTTGTCGGTGGCGGCGTTGATCTCCCTCTCGACGATCCCGCGCACGAAGGCCAGGGTGTCGCGCACCGGCCCCAGGACCTGCGGCACGCAGCGCAGCGAATAGGCGTCCTGCGGCGGCTGGCGTTCGGGGTCGCGGCCGATGCCCCCGTCGATGAGGCGGCTACCGTCCAGAAGGCGGCGGATGCTGGCGGCGGTGGCGATCTGGCCGGGGTGGCCGCGCGCTTCGTGCAGTTCGGGGATGAAGGCATCGCCGAAGCCCATCAGCGCCTCGATCGACATCGCGGCGGCGATCTCGGCCGTCTCGAGCAACGTCTCGGCATCGGCCAGCGCCAGCGCCGTCTGCGCGGTGGAGAAGGACGTGCCGTTGAGCAGCGCGAGCCCTTCCTTCGGCCCGAGTACCAGCCGTTCGATCCCCGCCGCCGCCATCGCCGCGACGCCCGACATGCGCTGACCCTGGAAGAAGGCCTCGCCCGAGTCGATCTCGGCCTCGCCCGATTCGTCGCGCGACATGACGAGCGCCATGTGGGCCAGCGGAATCAGGTCGCCGCTGGCGCCGAGCGAGCCGTATTCGGGCACCACGGGGACCACGTCGCGCTCGAGCATCCTGAGGATCGTCTCGACCACCTCGGGCCGCACCGCCGAATAGCCGCGCACGAGGCTCGCCGCCCGGATCAGCATTGCCGCGCGTACGACCTCGGGGTCGAGATGGCGCCCGACGCCGGCCGCGTTCGACACCACGAGCCGGCGCGAGAGGTCGCGCGCCTGCGCCGAGGAACGGAACGCCTGCCGGCCGGACAGCGAGCCGAAGCCGGTGTTGATCGAATAGATCGCCTGGGTGTCCTCGCCGCGGTCCATCTGTGCCGAAAGCTCCGCGACCCAGTCTTCGCTCACGCGCATTGCGCGGCGCGCGGCATCGGTCAGTTCGATCGTCCGGCGGCCGCGGGCGACGGCGGCCAGATCTACAAGCCCGACAGGGGCCTCGCCAAGGCGGATGGAGTCGTTCATGGTCAGCTTCCTTCGTTCTGGCCGGGGTCCGCGCGGAGGTAGCGCGCGTTCCACCCGGCAAGGGCGCCGAGCACGGCGTCGGTATCCTCCGGAGTGCCGGTGGTGATGCGGACGCCTTCGCCTGCAAAGCAGCGGACGGCGATCCCGGCCGCGGCGAGGTGCGCGGCGAGTGCCTCGGCGTCATTCCCCACCGGCAACCAGATGAAATTGGCCGCGCTGTCGGCCACCGGCAGGCCGGCCGCGCGGGCGCCGTCGGTGAGCCGCGCGCGCTCCGCCGCGTTC
>NZ_WBUS01000223.1 GCF_008933605.1 Albidovulum sp. | reverse complement strand
GTGCGGTGCTCGCCCGCGTGGCGGCCAGCCACATCCGCGTCGGCACCTTCCAGTATTTCGCCGCCCGCGAGGACGTGGAGGCACTGAGGCTCCTGACCGATCACGTCATTGCCCGCCACTACCCGGACGCGGAGGGCCCGCTCGGCCTTCTCGCGGCGGTGACGGCGGCACAGGCGCGCCTCGTCGCCCGCTGGATGAGCCTCGGCTTCATCCACGGGGTGATGAACACCGACAACATGGCGGTGTCGGGCGAGACCATCGACTACGGGCCCTGTGCCTTCATGGATGCCTATGACCCGGCGAAGGTCTTCTCCTCCATCGACCAGTTCGGCCGCTATGCCTATGGCAACCAGCCGCGCATCGCGCTCTGGAACCTCGCGCAGCTCGCCTCATGCCTCCTGCCGCTGATGGGCGAGGAAGGTCCGGCGATCGAGGCGGCGACCGAGGCGATCAACCGCTTTGCCGAGCTTTATCAGTCCGAGTGGCTCCGGCTCTTTCGCGCCAAGATCGGGCTTGCGACCGAGGCGGAGGAGGACGCCGCGCTCATCGCCGCCCTGCTGTCGCGCATGGCCGAGGGGCGGGCGGATTTCACCCGCACCTTCCGGGGGCTGGCCGAGGGCACGGCGGCGGCCGAATTCGCCGACCCGGGCCTTTTCGCCGGGTGGGAGACTGACTGGCGGGCACGGCTCGCGTCCGAGGCCGATCCGCAGGCAGTGATGCGCGCCGCGAACCCGGCCTATATCCCCCGTAACCACAGGGTCGAGGAGGCGATCCGCGCCGCGACCGCGGGCGACTTCGCTCCGTTCCACAGGCTGAACGCCGTGCTCGCCCGGCCCTTCGAGCGGCGCCCCGAGGCCGAGGGTTACGACGCCGCGCCCGAACCGGAAGAGAGGGTGACCCGCACCTTCTGCGGCACCTGATCAGCGCCGCCTGCGGAAGAAGCGGCGCTTGCGGTAGAGCCAGCGGTTCGCGGCGATGAACTCCCGCAGCGCCAGCGTCAGCCCGCCAAGATGGCGGCCCTGCAGGAAGAAGTAGCCGGCCGTCGCGCCGATGGTCGCGCCGACCGTGTCGACGATCAGGTCCCACATCGTGTCGATGAGCCCGGTCTTCTGCATGTTGAGCCCGAAGATCTGGTCCATGGCGAACTCGAAGATTTCCCAGAGCGCGCCGATCGTCATCGCGAAGCAGAAGCTCATGAAGGCGAGCGCCCCCGCCGGGGCGGCGTAGCGGTCGCCCTCGAAGAGCATGAAGACGAAGAGGAAGCCGATGAGCCCGAAGGCGAGCGCCGAGCCGCCGTGCAGGACCACGTCCCACCACCAGAACCGGCCATAGAAGTCGAAGGCCTCGCCGAGGAAGATCGTCGCGAAGACGAAGACCACGATCCAGCCGAAGAAGCGGACGGGCAGGCGGATCCCGAGGCGGCGCTGGACGAGGACGGGAACAAGCGAGAGCGCGAAGGTTGCCGCCGAGACGAAGGCGAGCGACCACCGCGCCTCGACAAGCGCCGCCACAAAGGCGATGGCAAGGACCGCCCAGATCGCCTGGACGACAACCGGCTGGCGGCGAAGGCGCTCGATCCACATGAATCAATCGTAGGAAGCGACGGGTGGCGCTTCAACCCCGGGGCGCGTCGGTCTAGAGAAGGGCCATGAAACTGCGCCTCGCCTCCTACAACGTCCACAAGTGCCTCGGGATGGACCGCCGGCGCAGCCCCGAACGGATCGTGTCGGTGCTGAACGCGCTCGATGCCGACATCGTGGCGCTGCAGGAGGTCGATCATCGCCTGCCGCCCCGGCCCGAGGCGCTGCCCCGCACCCTCATCGAGGGGGAAACCGACTTCGGCGTCCTGCCCTTCGCGCCCGAAGGTCCGAGCCTTGGCTGGCACGGCCAGACGATGCTGGTGCGGCGGGGGATCGTGGTGGAGAAGGTGCGGCGACTCCTCCTGCCGGGGCTCGAGCCGCGCGGCGCCATCCTGGCCGAGCTCGGGCCCGAGTACGGGGGTCTCCGGATCGTCGGCGTGCACCTCGGGCTGATCCGCCGCTACCGCCGGATGCAGTTCGCCGCGATCCGCGCCGCGATCAGCCGGCGCGGCGACAGGCCGACCGCGATCCTGGGCGATTTCAACGACTGGTCCGCGCATGGCGGGGCCGACGCCCTCGGGCCCTCGTTCCGGCTCCATGCGCCGGGCCCGAGCTTTCCCTCGCCACGGCCGATCGGCGCGCTCGACCGCGTGGCGCTTTCCACCGGGCTTCACCTCGTCACCGCCGGGGTCCACCGCCTCGCGCCCGCCGCGCTTGCCTCCGACCATCTGCCGGTCTGGGTGGACGTCCGGGTAGCGCCGCCGGAAGCCCTTGCCTGACACGCCGCCGCAGGGTAAGGAGCGGGCACGGGCGGGTGTAGCTCAATGGCAGAGCAGAAGCTTCCCAAGCTTACGACGAGGGTTCGATTCCCTTCACCCGCTCCAGCTTCCCGTGATATTGTCCCCGGGCGCCGCGAACAGGACGGCGCGTTCGTAGCGAGGACCTTTGCGATGAGGAAGTTCCTTCTGACTCTGGCCGGACTCGCGGCCCTTTCGGGCCCCGCGTTCGCCAACCAGTGCCCCGCGCTGATGGAGAAGATCGACGCGGCGATGGCCGCCACGACGGTCGATGACGCCACCAAGGCCCAGGTCATGGCGCTTTACGAAAGCGGCAAGGCCGCCCATGACGCCGGCGACCACGCCAAGTCCGAGACCGACCTCGGCGAGGCGCTGAAGCTTCTCGGCATGTGAGCTGCCAGGCACGACGGGAACAGGGCGGCTCCGGCCGCCCTTTCCTTTGACGGCCCCCTGCGCTATCCGGCACGGGCAGCAAGGAGGTTCCCCATGTCCCAGATCACCCGCATCGAAACCGGAAAACGCATGTCGAACGCCGTCATCCACGACGGCATCGTTCACCTCGCCGGTGTCGTCGGCGAACCCGGCAGCGACATCACCGGACAGACGAAGGAATGCCTGGCCGAGATCGACCGCCTCCTCGCGCTCGCCGGGTCCGACAAGACGCGGATCCTCAGGACGCAGATCTGGCTCGCCGAGATCGGCCGCGACTTCGCCGCGATGAACGCGGTCTGGGATGCCTGGGTGCCCCAGGGCCACACGCCGGCCCGCGCCACCGGCGAGGCCAAGCTCGCGGCCCCCGAGTATCTCGTGGAGATCATCGTCACCGCCGCGCAGGCGTGACGCACCCCGCGTGCCCGGTCGCGGCTAAAGCGCCGCGACCATCACGCAGAGGATCTCGAACATCAGCGAGACGCCGAGCCAGGCCGTGCCGCCGCTCGGATCGAAGGGCGGCGAGACCTCCACGAGGTCGGCCGCCACGATGTTGAGCCCGGCGCATTCGCGCACGACCTGCATCGCCTCGAACGCATTCGGCCCGCCCCATTCGGGCGTGCCGGTGCCGGGCGCCACGGAAGGGTCCACGAAGTCGATGTCATAGGACAGGTAGGCCGGCGCGGAGCCGACGATCTCGCGCGCCTCGGCCATGACGTCGGCAATGCCGCGGGCGAAGAACTCCTCGATCGTGACGATGCGGATGCCATGGGCGCTGGCGAAGTCGCGGTCGGCGCTGTCGTACATCGTGCCGCGGATGCCGATCTGGATCATCCGCCTGGGGTCGAGCAGCCCCTCCTCCACGGCCGATCGGAACGGGTTGCCATGGGTCAGCACCGTGCCGCCGAAATAGGGCGGAAAGAGATCGGTGTGGCTGTCGAAATGCACGAGGCCGAGAGGGGCGTCCTTGGCAAGCCCGCGCAGCACCGGAAGCGTGCAG
>NZ_WBUS01000222.1 GCF_008933605.1 Albidovulum sp. | reverse complement strand
AATCCGTTCCGCAGCGCCGCGATGGACTGGCTCGCCCGGCAGGACCGCTGAGCGGCCGCCACCCTAGCTGCCGGCCGGCAGGGCCCGTTCCCGGCGGAAGGCCTGCGTGACCGCGTCCTCGCCATGGTCCCGTGCCAGCCGCAGAAGTGCGAAGCGGATTTCGGCAAGCTCCTGGTAGTAGCGGGTGAAGGCATAGTTGATCCCCGCCCCGGCGACGCTGCCGAGCACCGGAAGCGTCTGCGCGGCGAGCTTCTGGGTCAGCGCCGCCGCCAGCCGCGGCGCCACCGTGGCGACGAGCCGGTGCAGGCTCGCCCCCGAGATCATCGCCCGGCTCATCAGGAAGCTCGTGTTGACGCCGTCATCCGCAGGGTCCGCCGGATCGCCGGCCGCGAAGACCATCAGGCATTCCCGCCGTACGGCCTCGTCCGCCGGATCGAATCCCTCGGCGCGTGCCGCCTTCTGGATCGCCGCGAAGATGATCCCCACCGTGACCGGAATCTCGACAGTGGCCGAGGCAAGCCCGCCGAAGCCGCCTGCCGCGCCGCTCACCACGGCGGCGAGCGCGTGGCCGTGGCGGCCCATCTCCGGGGCGCGCCGCGCCTTCACGGCCGCCTCGACGCCCCGGTAGGCGAGTTCCAGCGCCCGTTCCGTCGTGGCCTCGATCGCCTCCTTGACGCTGTCGGGCAGCGCCTCCAGCGCGTTCTCGGCCTTGGACCCGGCGAAACCGATGACCTGCATCAGGACCCCGCGCGCCGCCGCGGACCGCGCCGCGAGCCCGGCGATTTCCGCCACTGCCGAGGGCGGAAGCGGCGCCTTCCCCTGGATGTCGATTTCGCTCTTCACCGTCCACATTCCCTCTGGCTGGCGCATCGCGGCCCCGAAAGACATGGGCAGGGGCTCAGCCCGCGTCAATCCGCGCCTTCTCCACCGGCCCCGTGATCCCGTCCCAAGCGCCGGGCTTCAGCGCGAGGCCCAGCACCCGCTCGGGGTTCGTCGGCGGCGGCATCTCCACCCCGTCGAGCTTGCGGAACCCGAAGCGGCGGTAATAGGGCAGGTCGCCCACCAGGAGGACCCGCTCCCACCCCAGCCGCCGCGCCTCGGCGAGGCTCTCGCGGATGAGCAGCCCGCCCAGCCCCTCGCCCTGGCGCGTCGGATGCACCGCCACCGGGCCGAGGAGGAGTATCCGCCGGCCTGCCACCTCCGCCGGCCAGTAGCGGATCACCGCGGCGAGCGTGCCGTCGTGATCCCTCAGCACGTGGCAGAGGTCCTTGACCTTCGCCACCCCGTCCCTGAGCCGGTAGGAAGAGAGCGCCGTCCGCCCCGGCGCGAAGCAGAGGTCATAGAGCGCCTCGACCTCCCACCAGTCGGCCTCCGTCTCCTCCTCAAGCCGGTACACGCGCGCCGCTCCCCGATTCCGCTGGAAATCGCCCCTAGCATGGGGGCAGGATCGGTTCAAACCCGAATGAGGTGCCATGTTCTACCGCCCCGAAGACGGCCACGGCCTGCCGCACAACCCCTTCAGTGCCATCGTCAATCCGCGCCCCATCGCCTGGGTGGGGACGCGCGGCGCCACAGGCGACAACCTCGCGCCCTACTCCTTCTTCAACGCCCTCGCCTACGCGCCGCCGCAGGTCATGTTCGCCTCGAACGCGTCGAAGGATTCGCTGCGCAACATCTTGGAAACCCGCGCCTTCTCGGTCAGCACGGTGGAATACGCCCAGCGCGGGAAGATGAACCTCACCTCCGGCCTCTACCCGCCGGGGACGGACGAATTCGCCCTCGCCGGGGTCGCCAAGGCCGACTGCGTCACCATCCCCTGCCCGCGCGTGGCCGATGCGCCGGCGACGCTCGAATGCGCGCTCGTCGAGGTGATCCGGCTCCGCGGCCGGGACAACCACCTCGTCATCGGCGAGGTCACGGGCGTGCACCTGCGCGACGACTGCCTGGTGGCGGGGCGCTTCGACGTGACCCGCTTCGGCGCGCTGGCCCGCGGCGGCTACCGCGATTATTCCGTCGTGACCGAGGTCTTCGAGATGGTGAGGCCGGGGGAGGGGTGAGGGCAGGTCATCCAGCCGATCTGCCGAAGCGGAGTGCGACTGATCTGAAACACGGGCGATCACGCGCGGTTGCCAGCGCCGAATGCCCGAAGCGCAAGCGGAGGGCCGGGACAGCGGGCGCTGCTCGGCGTGCCGCCGGGCAACGATCAGCGGCAGTTGCCGCGGTCGCCGCCCGTCACAGGTCGAACGCCCCCTGCGCCCCGCGGTTCTCTTCCCGCGCGGCTTTCCTGAACTTGTCAGACCGGCGCAAGGGGATCTGCACCGCCCGGTCGCGCAGGTGCAGCGCGTCCTCGACCGTCACGATCTACACGCGCGCCACCGGGGCGCATCCTCGGAGACATACTGCCCCGCCGCCTCGGCCACCATCGGTTTCGTCGGTTCGGTCATTAAAGTTGCGCGCAGACGTATGCTTGGTCATGGTGCACGATAACAAAGATGGCTGTCGGCAATGTATCTTGGAGGCGCGCGTGGCATGGTATGACAACCATTATGTTTGCCCTGAATGCAGTGCAGTTTGGGACAGCGAGTGGTCCTGCGCCAGTGACGACGAATGTCCCGAATGCGATGCCACAAACATCTCGCCGGTTTTCAGCAAGGAACTTACCGTCATGGTCGAACCTGGCGGTGATGGAACGTGGACGATCTGGCGATCTCCACCGGATGCCGAGGATAGTCCCAGTTATGAGTTGGTGGGCCAGTTAAGGCCCACGGGGTCAGGGAGACTGCAATTCGTGCCGACTGTAACCCCTAGATGAAGACGGGCTTCAGCGAGACTCCGGCGTCTTTCGTGAGCGCGAGCCAGACGGCCAGATTCGACACGGAGAATTGGGCCGAATCAAACATGTTCTGCCCAAACTGTGGATGCTCGACGCTTGCACGCTATCCGGCAAACAGGCCGGTCGCTGATTTCTACTGTGACCAATGCGGCGACCAGTACGAGTTGAAGAGTCAAAGCTCGGCTTTTGGACGCAAGGTCGCCGATGGTGCATATTACACGAAGATCGAACGCCTTGCATCGGACACATCCCCTAACCTGATCCTTCTGCAATACAGTCGTGTGCATCGGCGGGTTGAAAACCTGACTGTCGTGCCGCGCTACTTCTTCGTTCCTCAGGCTATTGAGCGACGCCCTCCGCTTCGATCAACCGCACGACGCGCAGGTTGGGTCGGTTCGAATATCCTTTTGGATCGCATTCCGCTGTCGGGACGGATCGCTGTGGTGCAAAGTGGCTTGGTACGGGACAGGAGGGAAGTCCTCGACGAATGGAACCGTCTACGGTTCATCGAAGAGCGCCACGGAGAGGCACGCGGATGGCTTCTGGAAGTGATGCGCTGTGTGCAGATGATTGGGAGGTCGGACTTCGCCCTTGCCGATGTTTATCTATTCGAACGGGAACTGTCGGCGATCTTTCCGCGAAATAACAACGTGCGCCCGAAAATCCGGCAACAACTTCAGGTTCTCCGAGATGGCGGCTATTTGGAGTTTCTTGGGAATGGCCGTTACAGCCTGTGCTGACCAGCGTATGCGCGGCAAGAACGCCCGGACCTTGCAGCTTGGCCGGACGCAGGAGAACATCATCTCGACGCAGAAACGCGAGCACAGTCGAAAGCCTGACGAACAATATGCGCTGATTGAAGGGTGCTCGCGCGGCCCTCGGCTAGAAATGTTCGCGCGCGGCCCGCGCGTGGGCTGGACCGTGTGGGGCAATCAGGCCGATGACTACGTTCCGACCTGGGACACCTATTCGAACCACTCCCAGTCCCATGT
>NZ_WBUS01000221.1 GCF_008933605.1 Albidovulum sp. | reverse complement strand
CCTCAGCACCGTATCCGCCGCGCTCTCCGCCATTCCTCCGCCACGTCTCCGCGCCCCGGCCCCGGGGTGCGGGCCGGAGGCAGCCTAGCCGGATCACGGTTAACAAAGGATTGAAACGCCCCCGACGGGACGGCGGCGGCTAGGCCGCCTCGGCGGTCCGGGCGTTCTCGGGCCGGACCGGGAGCGCGACCCGGAAGGCGGCGCCGCCCTGCCCCGGCAGATAGGCGATGGTGCCACCGAGGTTCGCCATGATCTCGCGGCAGATGGCGAGCCCGAGCCCCGCGCCGCCCGCCCGCTGGGTGTCCGTGAGGCGCGAGAATTTCTCGAAGATCAGCCGTTGTGCGGCCTTGGGAATGCCCGAGCCGTTGTCGATAAAATCGACCACCACCCGCCCGCCGCGCTTGCGCGCGAGGATCGTCAGCTCCGGCCGCTCGGCATCGCAGTATTTCCGCGCGTTCGAGACGAGGTTGATGAAGACCTGCACCAGCCGGTCGGTGTCGGTGATGACCGGCATGTGCTCGGCGGACGCATCGCGGTGGATGGCGAACACGCGCTCGGGCCGCGTGTTGGAAGCCGCCTGGATGGCCTTGTCGAGAAGGTCGTGGAGGTTGGCGACCTTGACGTTGAGCTGGACCTTGCGGTTCTCCAGCACCGAGAGGTCGAGGAGGTCGTCCAGCAGCCGGGTGAGCCGGATCGTCTCCTCGTGAATCACCTCGGCATATTTCTGCTGGAGCGCGCCCGGCAACTCGGGGTCCATCAGGATTTCCGAGAAGGCCCGGATCGAGGTCATCGGCGTCCTCAGCTCGTGGCTGATCTGGCTCAGGAACGTGTCCTTCTGGACGGAAAGGTCGCGCAGCTTGTCGTTGGCCTCCTGCAGGGCCCGCGCGGTCCGCGCGAGCTCCTCGGACTTCGCCTCGAGCTGCGTCGAATATTCCAGGATCTGCTGCGCCTCCGAGGCCACCGCCATCAGGTCCTGCGCCGTGACCGCAGCTCCCTCGGCGAACTGCGCGATCATCGCATGTGCCGTCGCCGTGCCCACGGCGCCGGCGAGCCGCCGTTCCAGCCGCTCGATGAACTCCGGCGTGGTGTCGGGCAGGAAGCCGGCCTTGCCCTGCGCCCCGGCCTCCGCCTCGAAGAAGGCCTGGGCCTCCTCGGCGCCGAGGATGCCCTGGCTCATCGTCAGCAGGTCCTCGGCCTCCGCGCCGCCGCGGCTCCAGCCGCGCGCGCCCACGTCCCGGTCAAAGACGCTGACGAAGGCGAGCCCCTGCATCCGCTCCACCGGAGTCGGGAAGCTGAGGAGCGAGCCGGCGATGAAGGCGCCGGTGTTGAGCGTGAAGGACCAGTAGATCGCATGGAGCAAGGGGTCGATTCCCTCGACGCCGAACAGGGCCTGCGGCCGCAGCCAGCCGAGACCCCAGGGCCCCTCGTTCAGGACCGCGGCCGAGAACACGCCCTCGGGTCCGAAGGAGGGCAGGTAGAGCGTGTAGAGCCAGACGAGGAAGCCGAGGCTCAGCCCCAGCGCCGCGCCGATCCGCGTGGCGCCGCGCCAGAAGATGCCGCCCAGCATCGCCGGCAGGATCTGCGCCACGCCGACGAAGGCGATGAGGCCGATGGCGGCCAGGGCGCCGGAGCCGCCCGACAGGTGGTAGTAGGTGTAGCCCAGCGCAAGGATCGCCGCTATCGACACCCGCCGGGCCATCAGCACCAGCCCCCGCACGTCGCCGGGCGTCCGCGCGCCTCCCTGCCTGAGCGCGAGCCAGATCGGCACGACGACATGGTTCGACACCATCGTCGAGAGCGCGATGGAGGCGACGATGACCATCGAGGTTGCCGAGGAGAAGCCGCCGAGGAAGGCGAGCATGGCGAGCGTTCCGCGCCCCTCCGACAGGGGCAACGTCAGCACGAAGAGGTCGGGGTTGGCACCCGGCGCGAGCTGGCCGAGGCCGACCACCGCGATCGGAAGGACGAAGAGGCTCATCAGGAAGAGGTAGAGCGGGAAGGCCCAGGACGCGGTAGCGAGATGGCGTTCGTCGGAATTCTCGACGACCATGACCTGGAACATCCGTGGCAGCGTGAGCACGGCCGCCGCGGAAATGAAGGTGAGCCCGATCCAGCGGCCGGGCTTCAGCGGCCAGTCGGCGATGGGCGAGCCATCGATGCGCTCGATGACCGGGCCGATCCCGCCGGCCACGCCCCAGACGACGAAGACGCCGACGGCCAAGAGCGCCACCAGCTTCACCACCGCCTCCAGCGCGATGGCCATGACGACGCCGTGGTGACGTTCGTTGGCGTCGAGGTTGCGCGTGCCGAAGAGGATGGTGAAGAGCGCGAGGCCCCCCGCGACCCAGAGCGCGGTGGCGCTCTGGTCCGGCAAGGCCCAGCCCTCGGGCGTCTCGCTCGCGAAGACCCCGAAGGAGAGCGTGACGGACTGGAGCTGGAGCGCGATATAGGGCGTGGCGGCAAGGACGCAGATCAGCGTGACGATGACGCCGAGCAGGTTCGACTTGCCGTAGCGCGAGGAGATGAGGTCGGCGATCGAGGTGACGCGCTGCGCCTGGCCGATGCGGACGAGCTTTCTGAGCACGATCCACCAGCCGACGAAGACGAGCGTCGGGCCGAGGTAGATGGTGACGAACTCGAGCCCCGAGCGCGCGGCGTATCCCACCGCGCCGTAGAAGGTCCACGCGGTGCAGTAGATCGACAGCGACAGCGTGTAGATGACCGGAGAGCGCAGCCAGCCCGCCTGGCCGCGCTCCGCGCGCCGCTCGGCCGCGAAGGCGACGAGGAAGAGCAGGATCACGTAGGCAAGGCAGACCGCGACGAGGATGTTGAACGGCACCATCAGCGCGGCTCCGCATCCGCGGCGTCATCCTCGCCGCCGGGCAGGTCACTCCGGGTCAGGGCGCGCGCGAGCAGGACGGCCGCGACGATCAGCGCGAACCATCCCGCGAAGAGGTAAAGCCCGCCCCTTGCGGTGTCCGGCTCGGGCGTGTCGCCAGGATGCCAGAGCACCGGCAGGAAGAAGATGAAGACCCCGAGAACCGGCAGCAGCCGCGCGGCGTCGATGATCCGCCGCCGGCGATACGAGTTGCGGGCAAGGAACTTCGGCGGTTTCGGCGCGGTCATGCGCCCTCCTTCCCGCCGCGTGGTCGGGTCCGGCTCATGCGCCCGCCATCTGCCGGACCGCGGTCAAGATGTCGGAATTGGCGAAGGGCTTGGCGATGAAGCGCGCGGCGCCCGCGCCCTCGGCCGCCATGCGTGCCTCGCCCTGTCCGTTCGCCGACAGCACCAGGACCGGGATTCCGGCCAGCGCGGGATCGGCGCGCAGGTCCTCGAGGATGTCGAGGCCCGACCTGCCGGGCAGCATCATGTCAAGGACGAGGACGTCCGGCGCCTCGCGCCGGATCGCCTCAAGCGCGCCCTGGCCTTCCGCATGACTCGCCACCGCCCAGCCGTCGCGCGCGAGGATGTAGCGGATCGCCTCGGCGATATGCGGCTCGTCCTCGATGAGGAGGACACGTCCGCTCATGCCCGGTTCCTCCCTGTTCTCCGTCCCCTGGGCGGACTATCGCCCAAGGGGACGGGCGCTGTCAAAATCGAAAAGACGAGGTCCGGCCCGGATCTCAGTCGCCGGCGCCGACGATCGAGGGTTCGCGCCGGGCGACGCATCCGGCGCGCGGGCAGATCCGGCAGGCGGCGCCGACCACGCGCTCGGCGCCGCTGCGCGGGCCTTGCGCGGGCAGGACCAGCATCAGCGCCTCGGTCACCTGCGGGCCATCGAATCCGCCGGGGAAACGGGTCTCGGCATAGGCATAGGTGAGGAACCGCACCGGCAC
>NZ_WBUS01000220.1 GCF_008933605.1 Albidovulum sp. | reverse complement strand
CCCCTGCCGCGGCCCCCCGGGCCCCGGTCCCGGCCGAGGACGCGGCGCGCGAGGAGCGGGTGAAGATGACGCGCCTCCGCGCCACCATCGCCCGGCGCCTCAAGGATGCGCAGAACACCGCGGCCATGCTGACCACCTACAACGAGGTGGACATGAGCGGGATCATGGCGCTCAGGAACGAATACAAGGACGCCTTCGAGAAGAAGCACGGCGTCAAGCTCGGCTTCATGTCCTTCTTCGTGAAGGCCTGCGTCCACGCGCTGAAGGAAGTGCCGGAGGTCAACGCCGAGATCGACGGCGGCGACATCGTCTACAAGAACTACGTCCACATGGGCGTCGCCGTCGGCACGCCCTCGGGCCTCGTCGTGCCGGTGGTGCGCGACGCCGACCAGATGGGCTTCGCGGCGATCGAGAAGAAGATCGCCGACCTCGGCATCCGCGCCCGCGACGGGAAACTCAGCATGGCCGAGATGCAGGGCGGCAGCTTCACCATCTCGAACGGCGGCGTCTACGGCTCGCTCATGTCCTCGCCGATCCTGAACCCGCCGCAATCGGGCATCCTCGGCATGCACAAGATCCAGGACCGCCCGGTGGTGGTCGCGGGCCAGATCGTCATCCGCCCGATGATGTACCTCGCGCTCAGCTATGACCACCGGATCGTGGACGGCAAGGGCGCGGTGACGTTCCTCGTCCGGGTGAAGGAGGCGCTGGAGGACCCGCGGCGGCTGCTGATGGATCTCTGACCGGATGACAGGCGTTCGCCTGTCATCACCCGGGAAAAGGGGACTGCCATGCAACTCATCTGCGAGATCGATACCGGCGGCTTCGACGCCTGGAAATCCGGCTTCGACGACCGGTCCGAGGCCCGCGACCAGGCCGGTCTGACCATGCTCCAGATGTG
Source organism: Albidovulum sp. (assembly GCF_008933605.1). Classification (GTDB taxonomy): domain Bacteria; phylum Pseudomonadota; class Alphaproteobacteria; order Rhodobacterales; family Rhodobacteraceae; genus Albidovulum. Next base: position 2,949 of record NZ_WBUS01000220.1, on the reverse strand, counting down.
GCACGACGCCGATGAAGGTGCCCGGGCCGTGGTGCTCTTCGAGGTCCGCGACCGGGCCCGGGCCGAGGACTGGGTCAGGACCGAAGGCGCGCTTCACGCGCCCGTCTCCGCCCGGTTCCTGAGGACGGCATGAGGGCCCGCGCGGTCACCGATACCCGGCTCCGTCCCGACAGATGTCGGGACGGATGTCCGACGCAAAACCGACGCCCGCGGGACGCGGGCCAGACACCGGAATTCCAAGGAGTGTGACATGGCTGAGTTTGACGTCATCGTGATCGGCGCCGGCCCCGGCGGCTACGTCTGCGCCATCCGCTGCGCGCAACTGGGGCTGAAGACGGCCTGCGTCGAGGGCCGCGAGACGCTCGGCGGGACCTGCCTGAACGTCGGCTGCATCCCGTCGAAGGCGCTCCTCCACGCCAGCCACATGCTCCACGAGGCCGGGCACAATTTCGAGAAGATGGGCCTTGTCGGCACCGCCCCGAAGGTCGACTGGGCGAAGATGCTCGGCTACAAGGACGACGTCATCGCCCAGAACACCAAGGGCATCGAATTTCTCTTCAAGAAGAACAAGGTAACCTGGCTGAAGGGCTGGGCTTCGATCCCCTCGGCGGGCCAGGTGAAGGTCGGGGACGAGGTCCATTCGGCCAGGGCCATCGTCATCGCCACGGGCTCCGAGGCGTCCTCCCTGCCCGGGGTCGAGATCGACGAGAAGACCGTCGTCACCTCCACCGGCGCGCTCACGCTGCCCAAGGTGCCGAAGTCGATGGTTGTGATCGGCGCCGGCGTCATCGGGCTCGAGATGGGATCGGTCTATGCCCGCCTCGGCACCGAGATCACGGTCGTCGAATACCTCGACGCGATCACGCCGGGCATGGATGGCGAAGTGGCGAAGACCTTCCAGAGGATCCTTTCGCGTCAAGGACTTAAGTTCATCCTGGGCGCCGCCGTGCAGGGTGTGAAGACGGCCAAGGGCAAGAACAGCGTGACCTACCGCTCGCGCAAGGACGACAGCGAGGCGGTGCTGGAGGCCGAGGTGGTGCTGGTCGCCACCGGCCGCAAGCCCTATACCGACGGCCTCGGGCTCGAGGCCCTTGGCGTCGAGATGGAAAAGCGCGGCCAGGTGAAGACCGACGCCCACTGGCAGACCAATGTGAAGGGCGTCTACGCCATCGGCGACGCCATCGTGGGCCCCATGCTCGCCCACAAGGCCGAGGACGAGGGGATGGCGGTGGCCGAGGTGATCGCCGGCCGGCACGGCCACGTCAACTACGGCGTCATCCCCGGCGTGATCTACACCACGCCCGAGGTGGCGAGCGTCGGCAAGACCGAGGAGCAGTTGAAGGAGGAAGGCCGCGCCTACAAGGTCGGCAAGTTCTCCTTCATGGGCAACGGCCGCGCCAAGGCGGTGTTCCAGGGCGAGGGCTTCGTGAAGATCCTCGCCGACAAGGAGACGGACCGCGTGCTCGGCTGCCACATCATCGGGCCGGCGGCGGGCGATCTCATCCACGAAATCTGCGTCGGCATGGAATTCGGCGCCTCGGCCGAGGACATCGCCCTCACCTGCCACGCCCATCCGACCTTCTCGGAAGCGGTGCGCGAGGCGGCGCTGGCCTGCGGCGACGGGCCGATCCACGCCTGAAAAACCGCAGGTAGAGGCAAACGCCCCGCCCTGGCGGGGCGTCTGCGGTCACGACGAGAGGCCCATGATCGCCACGGCAAGCTCCGCGTCGCTCTTGCCCGAGGCCGCGGCGATCTCGCGCAGCGTCTTGCCGCTGTCGGCGCTGGTGAGGCCCGCGCGCTTCAGGCCCTCGACAAGTTCCGCGCCGGTCATGCCGAAGACCGGCGCGGCGACCTCCGGCGTGGCGGCGTAAAGCGCCTGGGCCAGCCGGACCTGCGGCGGGCCGCCCCGCCCCTCACCGCCGCCGACCGGCACGAGGAAGATCGCCGCGACCGCGACGGACAGGGCAAGGGACAGTGCCATCGGCGCGCGCCTCAGATAGGCGGTCATCGGCCGCCAGTTCTTCCAGAGGTGCAGCACGAAGGCCAGGATCAGCACCATGCTGAGCCATTCGTGCATCCCGTGAAACCCGGTGGGCCCGACGTGGAAGAAGAGCGCAAGCCCGGAGACGAGCGACACGAGGAAGAGGCCGGTCATGAGGGGGGTCGCGTAGCGGCTGAGGAAGGACGGCATCGGAAACTCCTGACAGGGGGCAGCGAACGGCCCCGTGCCAGTGTCACGCCGCGGAGCGGCGCTTCCGTCGCGGCGGCGCAGAGAAATCAGGTCAGGAGATGCCTCAGTCCCTGTGTGACGTCCGTCCGCACGGCGAGCCGCAGCGCCGGCTCGTCCCCGGCCTTCAGCGCGGCAAGGATCATCCGGTGCGTCTGCGGCGGGTCGCTGCGATGCAGGCGCGAATAGACTGCGCGCATGGTCGGGCCGAGCTGGAGCCAGACCGTCTCGGCCACCGCCAGCATCGCCGGCGCCTGGGCGCGCAGGTAGAGGGTGCGGTGGAACTCCAGGTTGGTGCGGATATAGGCCACGGCGTCGCGCTTCACCGCCGCCTCCGCATTGGCCATGTTGATCACCTGCAACCGCTCGATCAGCGCCATGTGGGCGCGTGGCAGCGCCCGGGTCGCGAGCTCCGTCTCGATCAACGCGCGAAGCGTCGCCAGTTCCTCGATCCGCTCCTGCGAGAGGTCCGGCGTGGTGACGCGGCCGGAGGCCGAGAGCGTCAGCGCCCCCTCCGCCGCGAGCCGCCTCAGCGCCTCGCGCGCCGGCGTCATCGAGACTCCGTAGGACTTCGCCAGGCCCCGCAGCGTCAGCGCCTGGCCGGGCGCAAGCTCGCCATGCATGATCTGCTGGCGCAGCGACCGGTAAAGCCGGTCATGCGCGGCGATGCCGGCGCCGGGTTCTGCGGGGCGGGGCGGGTTCGGCATCGGAGGACCCGAAGG
>NZ_WBUS01000029.1 GCF_008933605.1 Albidovulum sp. | reverse complement strand
CGCCCCATCCGGCCCCCGCCGCGGCCATCAGCGCCGCGTGCAGCGGGTGCTCCGCCGCCCCGGACCCCGGCGCGAGCAGATAGGCGAGACCCGCGAAGGCCATCCCCGCCCCTGCCCAGCGCCGCGCGGGAACGGCTTCGCGCGAGACGAGCGCGCCCGCGAACATGGTGATCTGCACCATCCCGAAGAGGATGAGCGCCCCCGTGCCGGCATCGAGCGCGCCATAGGCAAGCGAGAAGCCGAAGAGGTAGGTGAGAAGCGCCGCGGCCCCTTCCAGCCGGCCCCGCCGCCCGGGCCAGACTGCCTGCCCGCTCCGAGCCCGCCGGAGCAGGATCAATGCCCCAAGCATCGCCGCACCCGCCACCAGCCGCACCACCGCGAACTCCACCGCGCCGATATGGCCGGCCCCGACCGCCGCCCGGTTCAGGACCGAGTTGGCCGCGAAGGCGGTCATTGTTAGGGCGGTGAGCAGGAAGAGGCGCATCACCGACACAGGCCGCGCTGCGGCTTCGTCGCCCCGGCGGCTCGCGCCCGGCACTTGCCCTGCCCGGTTCCCGCGCCGCACGCGCCGAAGGAGCCCCGTGACACGTCAGCCGACCGTGTGCCGGGCAGCCTTGACTGGCAGAATCCCATCTATGTCAGCGTTGTCTTCCTTGGGAAACCAGTGGTCTATGGTGCGGATCAGGCGCGGGTCGCCGGACAGGAACAGGCGCCCCTCCTCGATTTCGCGGGCGATCGATGTACGCCCCAGCATCATGGCGGCCACAGAGACGGCCGTCGCCTCGATGTACAGGTCGACGTCCGTCCCCGGGACGGAGATGCAGATATCGACCTCTGCCCCGGGCCGGGCCACCAGCCAGTAGCAGTCGGAACCCCTGGCCGCATCGACGAAATGGAAACGCATGACCACGCGGCGAGGCGGCAGCTCCGCGACGTTCAAATAGCGCCTTGCCGCCCACATCATGGCCGAGATGTTGGGTTCGCCGACCGCGATTTCCGCCTCGATGTTGCGCTGCGCCCATTGCCCCAGCGCATCCAGCGCCGGCTCGAGTTCGATCGCCTTGGCCGTCCGGAAGTAATCGACGCTCCCGCTGGCACGGTCCTGGACCCGCTCGACCAGCCCCGCTCCCTCCATCTCCTTCAGCCGCCGCGACAGCAGCGAGGGCGAGATATGGCCGACGCCCCTGCGGATGTCGTTGAATCGGCTGGAACCGGCCCACATCTCGCACAGGATCTGCATGGTCCAGCGGGGCTCCAGATGCTCGCAGGCCTTCGAGATCGGGCAGATGATGCCGTAGGGCTTACCGGGCATTGGCGGCGCCTCCCGCGACGAGTGTAAGCAAGGCTGGCGCCCCGATCCAGTCCACATTCTGTATCGGGTTCGATTCAATCCCCTGACTGGCCGGATAACTCGGCGCGGCCGTAAGGTCAGCTTGGGAGCGCACCGCTCATGGAGGGTTCGCGATGCACCGCCGCCGGACATGCAACGCCCCCCGATCCGCCAGCCATCTGCCCCCGTTCGGAGCCGCCGGCTGGCTCGTGTCCGTCCTCAGCGAGCCGGGAATCCGGCCGGAACCCGACCGGCGTTCACCCGCGCCGCGCGCGGAGACCGGACCGTCCGGAGCCGGCATCGAGGCGGCGCGTCCGCAGGGGTTTGCCGTCAAGGCCGCCCACTGGCTCGCCGCCGCCATCCGGAGCCGCTGCGTCGCCGGGTATCGCCATTTCGCGGCGGTGGCCAAAGGCCCATGAGCGTTTCAGGCATCGCGCCGCCCGCTTCGCGACCGCCTTCGCCGATCACCAGCGGAGCGAGGTGGTGGAGTTGCTGCCAGGCCCCGGCTCCGTCACGCTCCACGTCACGCGCGCGGGTGTCACGCCGACGACGTCCCGACCGGCGCGGGCGTCAGGTTGCCTGGCGTGCCTTCTGACGCAGCATCAGCACCCCCTCCGCCTGGCCATAGTCGCTCACATGCAGCCAGCGGCTCATCGTCCGCGCCAGCAGCGCATCGCCGCTGAGAAACAGGGCCTCGGCCTCCTTCTCGCGCTCGATCGTCGTGCGGCCAAGGATGATCGAGGTCAGCGACAGGACGGAGGAATCCACATAGAGATCGACATCGAGCTTCGGGTCCGAACAGCACATGTCGATCTCGGCATCGGGCGCCGCGATCATCCAGTAGGTATCGAAGTCCGACGTCGCGTCGGGGAAGTGGAACCGCATCACGATCCGGCGCCGTGGCAGCGCGTCCCGCACGATCCAGCGCCGCATCTTCCACATCAGCGACGACAGGTTCGGCTCGCAGATCGCCACCTCCGCCTCGATGTTGCGCTGCGCCCAGACGGCGAGCGCGTTCATGGCGGGTTCGAGGTCGATCGCGCTGTCCGTGCGGATGTAGTCGACCACCCCGGTCGCCCGGTCCTCGATCCGCTCGACCAATCCCTTGGCCTCCATCTCCTTGAGCCGGCGGGAAAGAAGCCCGGGGGAGATGTTGCCGATTCCGCGGCGGATATCGTTGAACCGGCTCGCCCCGGCCCACATTTCCGACAGGATCTGGAGCGTCCAGCGCGGCTCCAGATAGTCGCAGGCGTGGGTTATCGGGCAGATGATACCGTAGGGCTTCCGCGCCATGGGCCACCTCCGTTACTTGCCCGAGGGTAGGCTCGCGGCGCCGGCGACGTCCAGTTCACTTTGTGTATCGGTGGCGCTTCCCTCCGCGCACTACGGCTGCGGCCCATGCGGCTGGCATCCTCTGGCCGGCATCGACATCCCTGCGGAGGAGACCCTCATGGAACACATCCTGACAGCGGCGCACCCTGGAACCAACCCGGCAGCACGCGCCCGCGGACTGCTGGCCCGGCTGGCGCGGCAGATTTCCGGAATGATCGCCCGCGGCCGGTCGCGGCGGGGAATCCTGCGGCTTTCGGACCGGGACCTTCGAGATATCGCGGTGACCCGGAAAGATCTCGGACCGGCTGCCGGGTTCGGCAGTTCGCGTGACCTGTCGGACAGGCTGGCGCGGCAGTCCGGATGCCGCGCGGGCACCTGGTGACGCCCTGCGGGAAGCCGCCGGAACGAAAAAAGGGGCGCCTCGCGGCGCCCCTTCCTGTCGTTCCCGGAAGGAACGGACGGCTTACATCATGCCGTCCATGCCGCCCATGCCGCCCGGCATGCCGCCGGCCGCGGCGCCCTTCGGCTCGGGCTTGTCGGCGACCATGGCTTCGGTCGTGATCAGCAGGCCCGCGACCGAGGCCGCGTCTTCCAGGGCGGTCCGGGTCACCTTCGCCGGGTCGATGACGCCGAACTTGAACATGTCGCCATATTCCTCGGTCTGGGCGTTGAAGCCGAAGTTCTTGTCCTTCGACTCGCGGATCTTGCCCGCGACGACCGCGCCGTCAACGCCGGCGTTCTCGGCGATCTGGCGCAGCGGCGCCTCGAGCGCGCGCTTGACGATGGCGATGCCGGCTTCCTGGTCGCCGTTGGCGCCCTTGACGCCGTCGAGCGCCTTGGCGGCCTGCACGAGGGCCACGCCGCCGCCCACGACGATGCCTTCCTGAACGGCCGCGCGGGTCGCGTTCAGCGCGTCATCGACGCGGTCCTTGCGCTCCTTCACCTCGACCTCGGTCATGCCGCCGACGCGGATCACGGCGACGCCGCCGGCGAGCTTCGCAACCCGCTCCTGCAGCTTCTCGCGGTCGTAGTCGGAGGTGGTTTCCTCGATCTGGGTGCGGATCTGCGAGACCCGTGCCTCGATCTCGGCCTTGTCGCCGGCGCCGTCGATGACGGTGGTGTCATCCTTCTTGATGATGATCTTCTTGGCGCGGCCGAGCATGTCGAGCCCGACGTTCTCGAGCTTCATGCCGAGGTCTTCCGAGATCACCTGGCCGCCCGTGAGGATCGCGATGTCCTGCAGCATGGCCTTGCGGCGGTCGCCGAAGCCCGGAGCCTTGACGGCGGCGATCTTCAGGCCGCCGCGCAGCTTGTTGACGACGAGCGTCGCCAGGGCCTCGCCTTCCACGTCCTCGGCCACGATGACCAGCGGACGCTGCGACTGGATCACGGCTTCCAGCAGCGGGACCATCGGCTGCAGCGACGAGAGCTTCTTCTCGTGCAGCAGGATGTAGGCGTCCTCCAGTTCGGCGGTCATCTTGTCGGGGTTGGTGACGAAGTAGGGCGAGAGGTAGCCGCGGTCGAACTGCATGCCCTCGACGACCTCGGTCTCGGTCTCAAGGCCCTTGTTCTCCTCGACGGTGATCACACCCTCGTTGCCGACCTTCTGCATCGCATCGGCAATCTGGCGGCCGATCTCGGCCTCGCCGTTCGCCGAGATGGTGCCGACCTGCGCCACTTCGGCGCTGTCCGCGACCTTGCGGGCCGCGCCCTTGATGTGCTCGACGGCCTTGTGCACGGCCATGTCGATGCCGCGCTTGAGGTCCATCGGGTTCATGCCGGCGGCAACCGCCTTCATGCCCTCGCGGACGATCGCCTGGGCGAGAACGGTCGCGGTGGTGGTGCCGTCGCCGGCCTCGTCATTGGTGCGGGAAGCGACTTCCTTCACCATCTGCGCGCCCATGTTCTCGAACTTGTCGGCCAGTTCGATCTCCTTGGCGACGGTAACGCCGTCCTTGGTGATGCGCGGGGCGCCGAACGATTTGTCGAGAACGACGTTGCGGCCCTTGGGGCCGAGGGTCACCTTCACCGCATCGGCGAGGATGTTGACGCCGCGCAGCATGCGGTCGCGGGCATCGGAATGGAACTTGACGTCCTTGGCAGCCATATCGCTTGCTCCTGGTTGTCTTAGGGGTTGCGGTTCGGAAAGACGCCTCAGGCGATGATGCCGAGGATGTCGCTTTCCTTCATGATCAGCATTTCGGTGCCGTCCACGGTCACTTCCGTGCCCGACCACTTGCCGAAGAGGATCCGGTCGCCCTTCTTGACCGACGGTGCGATCAGCTCGCCCGAGTCCTTGCGCGCGCCTTCGCCCACGGCGACGACTTCGCCTTCGGCGGGTTTCTCTTTCGCGCTGTCGGGGATGATCAGACCGCCCTTGGTCTTCTCTTCGCTTTCCACACGCTTGACCAGAACGCGGTCATGAAGCGGTTTGAATGCCATCTGGTAACACTCCCTTGGGTTCCAGGTTTGATCGATTAGCACTCAGCTTCGGCGAGTGCTAACGCGGTGTAGTTAGGCGCGGATCCGGGCCGAGTCAACTGCCCGCGAGCGCAAAAAAGCCACGTCTTGGGCATGGGCTTGCCATTTCGGCCGGCTACACCCAAATCGAGACCGGCGCCCTCCCGCGCCGCCAGCCCGGACCCGGAGATGTTCCGCAGCGCCGCCCTCTGTCTCTTCCTCGCCTTCCCCGCGACCGCGGCGGATGCCGCCTGCGGCGGCCGGGATCTACTGCCCACCCTCGACGCGGCCGAACGTGCGCGCATCACCGCGGCTGTCGATGCGCTCGACTACGGCCGCGGCAACCACTGGCGCGCGAGGCGGGGCGAGGAGGTGATCCAGATCGTGGGCACCTATCACTTCGACGACCCCCGTCACGACGCGGTCATGGACCGCCTCGCGCCCGCGATCGACGCGGCCTCGGTCGTGCTGGTGGAAGCCGGGCCGGAGGAGATGGCCGCGCTTCAGGCCGAGATGGCGCGCCGTCCTGACCGCCTCTTCTCGACGGCGGGGCCGACGCTGCCCGAGCGGCTGGAGGAGGCCGACTGGCAGGCGCTCTCCGCCGCCATGCAGGCGCGCGGAGTGCCTGCCTTCATGGCCGCGAAGATGCAGCCCTGGTATGTCGCCATGCTGCTCGGCATCCCGTCCTGCGCGATGGAGGACGTGGCCGCCGATCCGAACGGGCTTGACGCCCGCGTCATCACCCGGGCCGAAGCCCAGGGCGTCCCGGTGCATGCGCTCGAACCCTACGACACGGTCTTCACGCTGTTCGATTCGATGTCCGCGGCCGACCAGATCGACATGATCCGCACGACCCTCTCGATGGTCGACGCCGCTGAGGACTATGCCGCGACCCTGACCGAGGCCTATTTCGCCGAGGATGTGCGCGTCACCTGGGAGCTTGGCCGCATCACCGCGAACACGCTTCCGGGCCAGACACCCGAAAAGGTGGATGCCGATCTTGCCCGGATGGAAGAACTGCTGATGGCCCGGCGCAACCGGAACTGGATTCCGCAGATCACGGCGGCGGCCGCGGACGGACCCGTCTTCGCCGCCTTCGGCGCGCTGCACCTGTCGGGGCACGACGGCGTCCTGGCACTGCTGGAGCGCGAGGGCTTCGCGCTGGAACGCCTGCCCTTCTGACCCGGACGGCGGCGGAGCGGGCGCCCCGTGACAAGCCATGCTGCAGCGCCTATAAGGCGCGCGACCTGCCACGTTCCACGGATGACGCCCATGATCAAAGTCTTCGGCCACAAGTCGCCCGACACCGATTCCACCGGCTCGCCCATCATATGGGCCTGGTATCTGACCGAGGTGAAGGGCACACCCGCGAAGCCCGTGCTTCTCGGCGAGCCGAATACCGAAGCGGCCTTCGTCCTGAAGCGCTGGGGGCTGACGAAGCCCGAGATCATCGCCGACGTGGCGGCGGGCGAGGACGTCGTCATCGTCGACACCAACAACCCGGCCGAACTTCCCGCCTCGATCAACGAGGCGAACGTGATCCAGATCATCGACCATCACCTTCTGGCCGGCGGGCTGAAGACGAAGGGGCCGATCGACATCACCGTGCGGCCGCTCGCCTGCACCGCGACGATCATGCACGACCTCATGGGCGACGACACCGCGAGGATGCCCGAGGCGATCAAATGTGCGATGTTGTCGTGCATCCTCTCGGACACGCTCGAGTTCCGCTCGCCCACCACGACGGCGCATGACCGCGAGGTGGCCGAAGGCCTCGCCGGCGAACTCGGCATCTCGATCCCCGACTACGCGGCCGAGCTCTTCGCGGCGAAGTCCGACGTCTCGGCCTTCTCCGACGCGGAACTCCTGAGGATGGATTCCAAGGAATACAGCGTCGCCGGCAAGGAACTGCGCGTCTCCGTGCTCGAGACGACGTCGCCCAAGATGATCCTCGACCGCAAGGCGAGCCTCATGAGGTCGATGGAGACGGTCGCGGCGGAAGACGGCGCCGACCAGGTCCTTCTCTTCGTGGTCGACATCCTGAAGGAAGAGGCGACGCTTCTGGTCCCGAACGACCTCGTGAAGCGCATGGCGGAAGCCTCCTTCGGCGCAGCCGTCAGCGGCGACACGGTTGTCCTGCCGGGCATCATGAGCCGGAAAAAGCAGATCATCCCGGCGCTGAAGCTCTGACCACGCCGCGATCGCGCAACCGGGCGCCTTCGGGCGCCCGTCCCATGTCCCGCGAGGCTCCATGACCCGGATCATTTCATCGCTGGCCGAGGTTCAGGCGGCCTATGACGCGCTTTACTGCGATCTCTGGGGGTGCCTCCACAACGGCCGCACCCCCTTCCCGGACGCCGTCGCGGCGCTGCAGGGGTTCCGCGCGCAGGGCGGCCGCGTCGTCCTCATGACCAATGCGCCGCGGCCCAACCGCTTCGTCGCGGCACAGCTCGACCGCATGGGGGTGCCGCGCGACGCCTGGGACATGGTCGTGTCCTCCGGCGACGCGGCGCAGGCGGGGATGTTCGCGGGCCTCGTCGGGCGCAGCGTCTATCACCTCGGGCCGGAGAAGGACGCGGGGTTCTTCACCGACATCCCCGCCGAGTTCGCCGATGCGCCGGCGATCGCCCGGGTGCCCCTTGAGGAGGCCGAGGGGATCGTCTGCACCGGGCCCTTCGACGAACTGACCGAGACGCCCGAGGACTATCGCGCGACCCTCCTCTACGCCAAGGCGAAGGCGATGAAGCTCCTCTGCACCAATCCCGACATCGTCGTCGATTTCGGCGACAAGCGCATCTACTGCGCCGGGGCGCTCGCCGCGCTCTACGACGAGATGGGGGGAACGAGCCTCTACTTCGGCAAGCCGCACGCGCCGATCTACGAACTCGCCCGCCGCAGGCTTGCCGCCGCATGGGGCGAGGTCGAACCGTCGCGCGTGCTTGCGGTGGGCGACGGCATCCGCACCGACATTCTGGGCGGGCTCGCGGAAGGCACCGACACGCTCTTCGTGACCGGCGGCCTTGCCGCCGAGGAATTCGGGCCTGAGATCGATTCCCCCGACCCCGCGCGCCTCGCCGACTGGCTCTCCGCGCAGGAGATCACGCCCACTCTGGCCATCGGCCGGTTGCGCTGACCGGCGCAACATTATGACCTAGGCGCAACAATGTTTCATTGAGAACATACTTTGGGTCAATAAATTACCCACAGACATTGCGCGTACGCCTCGGCCAAGCTATGCTGCAGCGCAACATGACCAGCCGGGAATCGCGATGATGCTCGACAACCAGCCGCGCGGGACGATCTGCATCGAGGACCTGGAGATCGGGATGACCCGCTACCTCCAGAAGACCATCACCGACCGCGACATCGAGATGTTCGCCGAGATCTCGACCGACCGCAACCCGGTCCACCTCGACGACGACTACGCCCGCGACACGATCTTCGAGGGCCGCATCGCCCACGGGATGCTGACCGCCGGCCTCATCTCGGCCGTGATCGGCGAACAGCTTCCGGGCCACGGCACCGTCTACCTTGGCCAGACGCTGAAGTTCATGGCGCCGGTGCGCCCCGGCGACACCGTCCACGCCGAGGTCCGCGTCACCGCCATCGACCACGCGCGGCGGCGGGTCACCCTTGAAACCCACTGCGCGGTGGGCGATACGGTCGTGCTGAAGGGCGAGGCGCTAGTGCTCGCGCCAAGTCGCAAGTTCGACTGACCGAGGCGGGCGCTCCCGCCCGACGCTATCCGACGGACGGGGGCCGATGCGCATTCACCACCACTGGACCGGGATCGCGCCGGCGCACCGCGGGGCGTCCGTGGCGATGGGCAACTTCGACGGCGTCCACCTCGGCCACCAGCGGGTGATCGCGCTGGCCGCGGAGGCCGCCGCCCCCCTGGGCATCGTCACCTTCGAACCGCATCCGCGCGAGTTCTTCGCCCCCGCGGCCCCCGCCTTCCGCCTGATGAACGCAGAGGCGCGCACGCACCGGCTGGAGAAGCTCGGCGTGGCGGAGATCTACGAACTGCCGTTCGACGCGGCGCTTGCCGGGATGGAGGCCGAGGCCTTCGTGGCCGAGGTGCTCGTGGCCGGGCTCGGCGTGCGCCATGTGACCGTCGGCGCCGATTTCTGCTTCGGCAAGGGCCGTAAGGGCACGGTCGAGACGCTCCGCCGCGAAGGCGCGCGGCTCGGCTTCGGCGTCACCATCGCCGATCTGGTCGCGGCGGAAGGCGCCGAAATCTCCTCCACCGCGATTCGCCAGGCGCTGAGCGAGGGTCGCCCGCGCGATGCGGCGCGGATGCTTGGCCACTGGCACCGGATCGAGGGGCCGGTGCGCGATGGCGACAAGCGCGGCCGCGATCTCGGCTATCCGACGGCGAACATGGCGCTCGACGGGCTGCACCTGCCCAAGCTCGGCATCTACGCGGTGAAGGTCGACGTGCTGACCGGACCCCACGCCGGGACCTACGACGGCGCTGCGAGCCTCGGCATCCGCCCGATGTTCGAGGTGCCGCACCCGACACTTGAAACCCATCTCCTCGACTTCACCGGACGCCTTTACGGCGAACATCTTTCGGTCGCACTGGTCGAGTATCTCCGGCCCGAGATGACCTTCGACGGCCTCGCGGCACTCGTCGCGCAGATGGATGCGGATTGCGCGCGGGCGCGCCGCATCCTCGCAGCACTCTGACCCCTTCCCTTTCGCCCACCGGGGGGGCAATGTCGGCGCCCATGAAGCACCATCCTCCACGCGGCGGGCTCCGGCCCGGGTTCTGGAACCTGCCGCTCCGCCAGCTGACGCCGGCGGAGTGGGAGGCGCTCTGCGACGGCTGCGGCAAGTGCTGCCTGAACAAGCTCGAGGATGCCGACACCGGGGAGATCGCCTTCACCAACGTGTCCTGCCGGCTGCTCGACACCGAGAGCTGCCGCTGCGGCCAGTACGAGAACCGCAAGCGCTTCGTCCCCGAATGCGTCGTGCTGACGCCGAAGAGCATTGCCGAGGTCGCCTATTGGATGCCCTCCACCTGCGCCTACCGGCTGCGCTTCGAGGGCAGACCCCTGCCCGACTGGCACCCGCTCGTGACCGGCGATGCGGAAAGCGTCCATGCCGCCGGCCAGTCCGTCCGCGGCTGGGTCGTGCCGGAATTCGAAGTCCCGGAAGAGGACTGGGAAGACCACATCATCGAGGACCCGTAATGAACTTCGCCTCCGACAACACCTCTGCCGCAGCGCCCGAGATCATGGCGGCACTCGCCGCCGCGAACGAGGGCTATGCCATGCCCTACGGCAAGGATCCGGCGATGGACGAGGTTCGCGCCCGCATCCGCGAGGTCTTCGAGGCGCCGGAGGCCGCGGTCTATCTCGTTGCCACCGGCACAGCCGCCAACGCCCTCTCGCTCGCCATCCTCACGGAGCCCTGGGGCGCGGTCTTCTGTCACCGCAACGCCCATGTCGAGGAGGACGAATGCGGTGCGCCGGAGTTCTACACCGGCGGCTCGAAGCTCGTGCTGGTGGAAGGCGAGCACGCGAAGATGACGCCGGACACGTTGCGAAGGGCCATTGCCTTCACCGGGCGCAGTGGCGTCCACAACGTCCAGCGCGGCATGGTCACGATCACCAACGCGACCGAGCACGGAACCGTCTACACAGCCGCCGAGACGGCCGCGCTGGCCGCCGTGGCGAAGGAGTTCGGCCTGCCGGTCCACCTCGACGGCGCGCGCTTTGCCAACGCTGTCGTGGCCGCGAACGCGAGCCCCGCCGACCTGACATGGCGCGCGGGCGTGGATGTCCTGTCGTTCGGCGGGACCAAGAACGGCTGCATGGGGGTGGAGGCGGTGGTGATCTTCGACCCGGGCCGCGCCTGGGAATTTGAACTGCGCCGCAAGCGCGGCGGACACCTCTTTTCCAAGCACCGCTATCTCTCCGCGCAGATGGCGGCCTATCTCCGCGACGGGCTTTGGCTTCGCCTCGCGCGTCAGGCCAACGCCGCCGCCGCGCGGCTCTCGGCGGGCATCCTCACGATCCCGGGCGCCGAGCTTGTCCACCCCAACGAGGCAAACGCCGTCTTTGCGAGTTTCCCCCGCGCCGGGCATCGCCGCGCGATGGACGGCGGGGCGGCCTATTATCTCTGGCCCTTCGACCAGCCGCTGGAAGGCTCGGGCGAGGAACGGCTGAGCTGCCGCATGGTGGCCTCATGGTCAACGACCGAGGCGGACGTGGACGGGCTTCTCGCGCTCATCCGCGGTCGAGGTTGACGCCGATCAGCCCGGCCGTCTCTGCCGGATGGGTGATCGGCAGCATGTGCGCCGCACCCGGCACCGTGGCCACCCCGACGTCGGGCAGACGCGCGGCGATGGCCTCGGCGATGGCCCCGATGATGGCGGGTGACCGGTCGCCGCGGATCAGGAGCACAGGCATTTCCAAGCTTTCGAGCGCATCGTCGGCAAGGATGCGCCCCGAATCCTCGAAGAGCGCGGGCGTTCCGGCCTCGACCAGGTGGATCCGCCGGGTGATGGCGGCACGTTCCCCGGCGGGCAAGTCGCCCCACGGGACGCCAGACCCCCAGACGCCGGTGAAGATTGCCGCCGCCCGCTCCCGATCGCCCGCCGAAAGCGCCGCGCGGTAGCGGTCCATCATCCCGCAGATCTCCGCCCAGGTGCCGCTGCCCCGCGCCGCGGCGAAGAGGACCGGCTCGACCAGCGTCAGGGTCCGGATCGCCTCGGGGGCGGCAATCGCGAGCCTGAGCGCCGCGACCGCGCCGAAGGAATGGCCGACGAGGTCGAGGGGCCGCTCGATGAAGCTTGCGGCGATCCGGACGGCGAGGGTCAGGAAATCGCCGTCGCCCGGCCAGTCCGCCGACCTTCCGTGCCCCGGCAGGTCGAAGGCCGTCAGGCTCAACCGGTCCGCGAGCCGGTCCGCCACGCCCGCCCAGGCGTTGGAACTGGCAAGCGAACAGTGGATGGCGAGGGCTGGCCGGTCGCCGGTTCCGAACACCTGCCAGAAGGTCGGATGGCCCGCCCGCTCCTCCAGCGGCATCAGAGCTTGCCGGCGAGGAGAAGGTCGAGATCCTCCAGCCGGTCCTGCCCCCAGAACCGCTCGTCGGCGTCGGTGATGTAGAAGGGCGAGCCGAAGACGCCGCGGGCATGGGCCTCTTCCAGGTTCGCCGCATAGGCCTCCGCGCCCGAGAGCAACCCGGTGAAGCTGAGGCTCGGGTCGAAGCCCGCGGCCTTCAGGCAATCGTTGATCACCGCGTCGTCGGCGATGTCCTTCTCCTCGGCCCAGGAGGCGCGGAGGATCGAGTGCACGAGCGCGCCCATGTCGCCGCCGCCGGCCTTCCCGGCCGCGATCACCGCGTAGGAGGCGGGCGCCGGATTGGCAGGCCAGAACATCGGTTGCAGGTTGATCTTCATGCCCTGCCTGTGCGCGATCCGCCTCAGGTCCTGCAGCCGGTAGTCCTTCCGTCCCTGCGGCCGGTCGGCGGGGCGCGGGCTGCCGAGCCGGTCGGAGAGCGCGAGGATGTCGAAGGGCCGGTAGGCGACCTCGGCTCCGTGCCGCGCCGCGATCTCCTCGAGCCGCATCCCGGCGAGGTAGGTGAAGGGCGACAGGAGCGAGAAGAAATAGTCGATGCGCGCCACGCGGTCCCCCGATCTGCGGCTTCGGTTTGCCGGCAGGCTAGCCCGGTGCTAAGCGGGGTGCAACGTTACGAATCCGTCGTCCCAAGCCTGCCCGAGGACCCGCGCCCATGGCTTCCATGATCGAACCGAAACTCATCTCCGGCAATTCCAACCGGCCGCTCGCCCAGGCCATCGCGCGGCGCATGTCGATGCACCGGGGGATGAGCGTCGGCCTCGTCGATGCGCGGGTGGAGCGGTTCAACGACCAGGAAATCTTCGTCGAGGTGTTCGAGAACGTCCGCGGCGAGGACATGTACATCATCCAGTCCACCTCGAACCCGGCGAACGACAACCTGATGGAACTGCTGATCATGACCGATGCGCTGAAACGCTCGTCGGCCAGCCGGATCACCGCGGTCATCCCCTATTTCGGCTATGCCCGCCAGGACCGCCGCGCCAAGGCGCGCACCCCGATCTCGGCCAAGCTCGTCGCCAATCTGATCACCGAGGCGGGCGTGGACCGGGTGCTGACACTCGACCTGCACGCGGCGCAGATCCAGGGCTTCTTCGACATTCCGGTCGACAACCTCTATGCCGCGCCGATCTTCGCGCTGGACGTGGAACATCATTTCAAGGGCAAGCTCGACAAGCTGACCGTGGTCTCGCCCGATGTCGGCGGCGTGGCCCGCGCGCGCGAACTGGCGCAGCGCATCGGCTCGGGCCTCGCCATCGTCGACAAGCGCCGGGTGAAGGCGGGCGAAGTGGCCGAAATGACGGTGATCGGCGATGTCGCGGGACAGATCTGCGTCATCGTGGACGACATCTGCGACACGGCCGGCACGCTCTGCAAGGCTGCCGAAGTGCTGATGGCCGCCGGTGCGAAGGAGGTCCATTCCTACATCACCCATGGCGTCCTCTCCAGCCCCGCGGTCGAGCGGATCACCAATTCAGTGATGAAAAGCCTCGTCATCACCGATTCGATCGCGCCCACGGAGCCGGTGAAGAAGGCCAAGAACATCCGCATCGTGCCGACCGCTCCCATGTTCGCCCAGGCGATCATGAACATCTGGTCGGGCACATCGGTCTCGTCGCTCTTCGACGCCGACACGCTGGGACCGATCTACGAGGGCATGTATTCGCGCGGCTGATCGCGCGGTTCAGCCCCCCGCACCCTGGCGCCAGCGCGCGGGCGAGAGGCCGGTTTCGCGCTTGAACGCGCGGCTGAAGGCTTCCTCGGAGTCGTAGCCGACCTCGTGGGCGATCCGCGCGATGCCCGAATGGCCCTCGCGCAAGCGCTGCCGGGCAAGGTGCAGCCGCCATTGCGTGACGTAGCGGATCGGCGGTTCTCCCACCAGTCCGGCGAAACGGTCGGCGAAGGCGCTGCGCGAGAGACCGGCGATCCCCGCCAGCGCCTCGGCCGTCCAGGCCGATGCGGGCTCGCGGTGGATTGCCGCCAGCGCACGCCCGATCTGGGGATCGGCCAGCCCCCTGAGCCACCCGGGCCCCGCCGGGCCGGCATCAGCCGCGAACTGCCGCACCGCTTCCACCAGAAGCACTTCCGAGAGCCGCGACATCACGCCCGATGACGCAAGCCGGCCCTCGGCGAGCTCGGCGGCGGCGAAGCGGACGGAGCTTTCGATCCACTCCCGCGCGGCCGCCGACCGGAGGTCGAGCGTCACCAGCCGCGGCAGCATGGCGAGCACGGGGTTGCGCCGCTCGGTGCTGCCGAGAAATCCGCAGAACATGTGCGTCTCGGCGCCGCCGCCGCCATAGACGATCCGCGCGAGCCCGCCGTCCGGCGCGGGCTGGACGAGGCTGCGGGCGATCGTGGGCTTGAGGCCCGGCGCGCTCGTGACGGTATGGGTATCGTTGTGGGGCAGGATGGCGACCTCGCCGGCGCCGACCTCCACCGGTTCCTCCCCCGGCAGGATCACCGTCGCCCGCCCCTTCAGCACCACGTGGTAGAACACGAGCTGCACCGGTTCGTCGAGCAGCGGCCGGCAATCGGCCGCCGTCAGTTCCGAGATGAGGCAGAAGGGCTCGCTGAGCCGGACGTCGAGAAAGACGCCGCCGGAAAGCCGGACGGAGCGAAGGACATCCGACATCGGGTCGGACATGGGCGGTCTCCCCCTGCTGGACGAACGGTCAGGTGATCCGGCGGCGCGATCATTCCCGGCCGCGGGGTTCAGGCGCTAACACCCTTCACGCGGCCGGCTGCGCCTGTCGCCTGGGAATTTCGACCCGGAGGCCCTGCCCTGTCAACCCGGCAGGAGGGGGGCCGCAGCAACCCCGAAAGGACTTTGAGACCATGAATGTTGAACTTGCCAAACCCGACTATGCCGCGATCAAGGCCCGCCAGAAGGCCACCTGGGCAGCCGGCGACTATTCCGTGATCGGCACGATGCTCCAGATCGTCGGCGAGAGTCTCTGCGAGGCGGTGGACCTGCGCGCGGGCGAAACGGTACTCGACGTTGCCGCCGGCAACGGCAACGCGACACTCGCCGCAGCCCGCCGCTTCGGCCGCGTGACCTCGACCGACTACGTGGCTTCGCTTCTCGACCGGGGCCGCGCGCGCGCCGCGGCGGAAGGCGCGGAGGTGGAGTTCCGCGAGGCCGATGCCGAGGCCCTGCCCTTCCCGGACGCGAGCTTCGATGTCGTCCTGTCCTCCTTCGGCGTCATGTTCACGCCCGATCAGGAGACCGCCGCGCGCGAGATGACGCGGGTGCTGAAGCGCGGCGGCCGCATCGGCCTTGCCAACTGGACGCCCGAGGGCTTCATCGGCCAGCTCTTCAAGGTGATCGGCCGGCACGTGGCGTCGCCCGCCGGCGTGAAGCCGCCGTCCCTCTGGGGCACGGAGGCCCGGCTGAAGGAGCTTTTCCCCGGCCACCGCGTCACCGTCACGCCGCGGCAGTTCCTGTTCCGCTACCGCTCGCCCGAGCACTGGCTGGAGGTCTTCCAGACCTGGTACGGGCCGACGAACCGCGCCTTCGCGGCCCTCGATGCGGAGGGGCACGCCGCGCTGGCGGCCGACATCCTCGCGCTTCTCGACCGGATGAACCGTGGCGGGGCGGGCACCCTGATCGTCCCGAGCGACTATGCCGAGGTGGTCATCGCCAAAGCGTGATCCTTGCCGCGCCCGTCCTCACCCGGCGGGCGCGGTCCCCTATCCGACGTTCCAGTCGTCCTCGGCCGAAAGCTCGCCGATCGCCAGCCAGTCGGCACGGATGCGCGCGACCCGCGTGTCGGCCCAGGTGCGGAAGACGATGACGAAGCCCTCGGAATTCACCATTTCGGCCGAGATGTCGGCGCGCTGGTTGGTGCGCCGGTCCATGTCCCACATCGAGATGTAGACCTGAACGACAGGTGGCGACCGGAACGGCTCGGCGAATTCCACCACGCGCCTGAGTTCCCGCGGGCCATCGCCCGTCCACATCGCGCCGCCGTCCTGATAATCCGAGAACAGCATGACCGATCCGCGGTCCACGCCGATGAGATGGCTCGCCATTCGCCGCATCACGCCTCCTGTCCTTCGCGCCATCTAAGCGCAGAAGTCCTTATTCCCAAAGGCCATTCTACGCCGCCGCCGATCACCGATCGGTCCCTGCGCGGTAGCGGCCGGCCAAGTTTCGCCGGGATGGAATACCGGAATACAATCAATGCGCGAGTTGGAGTATAGTGAAGTCTCTTTCGCAGTGCGTGGTCCGGTCCATTTCGCCCGGATTCGCTGCGGAGGGGTGGGTGTTTTCAGCAATTCCATTTCGAGGAGGATGAAGAAATGCCAGATGGTGATCTGATCTCGATCAACGATCTGCCCTGCTGTCCCGAGATTACCCGCGAGCCCTGCTGCGAGAGCCTGCGCGTCTCCTACCGGCTTACCAACCGTCAGCTCGACGTGCCGGTGGAGGTCGTGATCGTGGCCGAGCTCGAACGCTGCCCGGGACCGCTTTCGCTGGGCGACGTGGTCTATTCGACGACCCTCCTGCCCGGCGAGAAGGTCCGGCTCTACACCTCGACCCGCAACAACCGCTTCACCTACGACGCGGAGTCCGAGGTGAGCTACCGGCACGAGCAGTCGTCGGAGGAGACCTACTACATGCGGTCGATGGACCGCTACATGTCCGACCTGACCGTGACCGACAGCGGCTCGGCCTCGTCGTCGTCGCATTCCGACTTCGAGACGGATGTCGACGGGTCCTATGCCTCCATCGGCTTCGCCGGCGGCGGCAGCGTCAACGTGGAGGGCGATTTCAACTCGCGGTCCACCTCCTCGTTCCTGCGCCAGTTGTCGAGCCATGCACGCAGTTCGCATGACCGCTCGGTGCAGGCGACGCGGGCGGCCAATTCGGTCCAGATGGGCGAGGTGCAGAGCCGGAGCCACGCCGAGGGCGAAAGCGAGAGTGCCTATGAGGCGTCGACCCGGACCTTCGAGAACAAGAACCAGTGCCACGCGGTGACCTACTTCGCCTATCAGCTCGTCAAGAAGCAGACGCTGCGCTTCCGCATCGTGTCCGTGCTGCGCCGTGTCGTGGACGCCGCCGCATCGAGCGCGGTGGAGGCACGGCCGGTGCGGCCGGCCACGGGCATCAAGGTGCTGCCGAACGGCGTGCTGGCGACGAAGACCGCGCGGGTAGAGGTGGAGGCCGCGGGCCGTACGGCAGCGGCGGCGCAGCGCGCGAACATCGTCAGCGGCGTGGGCTCCATCGGGCTCGCGGGCGGGTTCGGTGGGCTCGCCGGGCTGACCGCCGTCGCCACGCCCTTCCGGCTGGCGACGAACGTGCAGCCCGTGCCGCCGGCCGTGCAGGACAAGGTGCTGAAGCAGATCGACGACGATCTGGTGAAGGAGGGGATCCTCGCCAAGGCCGGTTCCGACGAGGTCGGCGCGCGGCTCGCGGCCGAACTGAACTTCGAACGCACCTACTGCCTGCCGACACAGGGCATCGTGGTGAAGGGCTGCCTCGACCGCTGCAATACCTGCGAGGAGAACCGGCAGAAGTCGATCGCCCTCGACCTGGTGCGCAAGGACCTGGAGAACCAGCTTCTGGCCAAGCAGATCGCGCTTCTGGAGAAGAGCCAGGAGTATCGCTGCTGCCCGGTGGGCGAGGCCGAGCCCGAGGTCTGACGGGCCTGAAAACGAAAGCGGCCCCCGCGGGGGCCGCTTTGCCGTTCCCGAAAGGACCGTGCCCTACGAGATCCCGATGTGGTCGCCCATGGCCACCATGTCGGCCAGAAGCTTCGCGGCATCGTCCACGAGATCCTGGTGCCCCGCTTCCTTCGCGGCGCGCAGGCTTTCCTCGGCGCGGGCGACGAAGCCCTTGACGATCGCCGGCGTCACCTCGGAGACATGCAGCGCCTCCTCGGCCAGAAGGGTCGTGCCCGCGGCGGAGATCTCGGCGAAGCCGCCGGTGACGGCGTAGTCGTCGCTCGCACCGTCGGCTTTGACGATCCTCAGGATGCCGGGACGCAGCGTGGTGATCAGCGGCGCATGGCCAGGCATTGCCGTCAGGTCTCCGTCGGCGCCCGGAATGCGGACCTCGCGCGCCTGGACGGAGGCAAGCCGCCGTTCCGGGCTGACGAGGTCGAACTGCATCGTATCGGCCATCTCGCCCCCTTACGCCGCTTCCGCGGCCAGACGCTGCGCCTTGGCTTTCACTTCCTCGATGTCGCCAACCATGTAGAAGGCGGCTTCCGGCAGATGGTCGTATTCGCCCGCGACCACCGCCTTGAAGGAGGAGATGGTCTTTTCGAGCGGCACCTGCACGCCGTCCGAACCGGTGAAGACCTTGGCCACGTCGAAGGGCTGCGAAAGGAAGCGCTGGATCTTCCGGGCACGGGCCACGGTCAGCTTGTCCTCTTCCGAAAGCTCGTCCATGCCGAGGATGGCGATGATGTCCTGCAGCGACTTGTAGCGCTGGAGGATGCCCTGCACGTCACGGGCGACCTGATAGTGCTCCTCGCCCACGACCGACGGGTCGAGGATGCGCGAGGTGGAGTCGAGCGGGTCCACGGCCGGGTAGATGCCAAGCTCCGAGATGGCGCGGCTGAGAACCGTGGTGGCGTCGAGGTGCGCAAACGAGGTCGCCGGCGCCGGGTCGGTGAGGTCGTCGGCCGGAACGTAGATGGCCTGGACGCTCGTGATCGAGCCCGCCTTCGTCGAGGTGATGCGTTCCTGCAGCGCGCCCATGTCGGTGGCGAGCGTCGGCTGGTAGCCCACGGCCGAAGGGATGCGGCCGAGGAGCGCCGACACTTCCGAACCCGCCTGGGTGAAGCGGAAGATGTTGTCGACGAAGAAGAGAACGTCGGTCCCCGACTGGTCGCGGAACTGTTCGGCGAGCGTCAGGCCGGTCAGCGCGACGCGGGCACGCGCCCCCGGCGGCTCGTTCATCTGGCCGTAGACGAGGGCCACCTGGGACTTCTCGAGGTCGTCCGGCTTGATGACGCCGGATTCGATCATCTCGTGGTAGAGGTCGTTGCCCTCCCGGGTCCGCTCACCGACGCCGGCAAAGACCGAGAAGCCCGAGTGCACCTTGGCGATGTTGTTGATCAGTTCCATGATGAGAACCGTCTTGCCCACGCCAGCGCCGCCGAAGAGGCCGATCTTGCCGCCCTTGGAATAGGGGGCAAGCAGGTCGATGACCTTGATGCCGGTGACGAGGATTTCCGACGAGGTCGCCTGTTCGGCGAAGGTCGGGGCCGGCTGGTGGATTGCGCGCGCCTCTTTCTTCGCCACGGGGCCCTTCTCGTCCACCGGCTCGCCGATGACGTTGAGGATGCGGCCGAGCGTCGCGTTGCCGACGGGCACGGTGATCGGGCCGCCGGTGTCGGTCACCTTCTCGCCGCGGACGAGGCCCTCGGTCGCGTCCATGGCGATGGTCCGCACGGTATTCTCGCCGAGGTGCTGGGCAACTTCCAGAACCAGACGCTTGCCGTTGTTCAGGGTTTCGAGCGCGTTCAGAATCGCCGGAAGGTGATCGTCGAACTGCACGTCCACGACGGCGCCGATGACCTGGGTCACCTTGCCGGTCGCGGCAGCTGCTTTCGGTGCTTTTGCCATCTTGGTTTCTCCGGTTTCGTCAGAGCGCCTCGGCGCCCGAAATGATTTCGATCAGTTCCTTGGTGATCGCGGCCTGGCGCGAGCGGTTGTAGACGATCGTCAGCCTGTCGATCATGTCGCCCGCGTTGCGCGTCGCGTTGTCCATCGCGCTCATCCGCGCGCCCTGTTCGGACGCGCCGTTTTCCAGGAGCGCCGTGAAGACCTGGGTGGCCACGCCGCGCGGCAGGAGATCGGCGAGGATGCCTTCCTCCGAGGGCTCGTAGTCATAGAGCGCCGAGGCGCCGTCAGCCCCGCCCTCGAACTTCGCCGGGATGATCTGGCTCGCAGTCGGGACCTGGCTGATCACGGACTGGAAGCGGTTGAAGAAGATCGTCGCGACGTCGAACTCGCCCGCGTCGAAGCGCCTGATGAGATCGCGTGCGATGCCCTGGGCCACGTCGTAGCCCATCTTCTTCACCTCGGAGAGATCGACGTGGCCGACGAAATGCTTGGCGAAGTCGCGCTTGAGCTGCTCGCGGCCCTTCTTGCCGACGGTCAGGATCTTCACCGTCTTGCCCTGCCTGAGAAGCTCGGCCGCCCGGGCCCGCGCAAGCCGCACGATGGTGGAGTTGAAGCCGCCGCAGAGGCCGCGCTCGGCCGTCATGACCACCAGAAGGTGGGTCTGGTCCGCGCCCGTCCCGGCGAGAAGCCGGGGCGCGCTGTCGGACCCGCCGACCGAGGCGGCAAGACCGGCCATGACCGCGTTCATCCGCTCCGCATAGGGGCGGGCGGCCTCGGCAGCCTCCTGGGCGCGGCGAAGCTTGGCCGCCGCGACCATCTGCATGGCCTTGGTGATCTTCCGCGTCGACTTGACGCTGGCGATCCTGTTCTTCAGGTCCTTAAGGCTGGGCATATCCCTGTCCCCTCCCCCCGCTTACGCGAAGGTCTTGGCGAATTCCGCGATCGCAGCCCTGAGCTTGTCCTCGGCCTCGCCCTTGATCTTGGGGTCGTCCTTGGTGAGCCAGTCGAGGATGTCCTTGCGGTTCGTGCGCAGGTGCTTGAGAAGCCCCGCCTCGAACCGGCCGACGTCCTTCACGGCGATGTTGTCGAGGAAGCCCTTGGTGCCGGCGAAGATGACGCAGACGATCTCGGCGTTGGTCAGCGGCGAATACTGCGGCTGCTTCATCAGCTCCGTGAGGCGCGCGCCGCGGTTCAGGAGCCGCTGCGTCGCCGCGTCGAGGTCGGAACCGAACTGCGCGAAGGCCGCCATCTCGCGGTACTGCGCAAGCTCGAGCTTCACCGGGCCGGCGACCGACTTCATCGCGTTGGTCTGGGCCGAAGAGCCGACGCGCGACACCGATAGACCGGTGTTCACGGCCGGACGGACGCCCTGGTAGAACAGCTCGGTCTCGAGGAAGATCTGGCCGTCGGTGATCGAGATCACGTTGGTCGGGATGTAGGCCGACACGTCGCCAGCCTGCGTCTCGATGATCGGCAGCGCCGTCAGCGACCCCGCGCCGTTGTCCTTGTTCAGCTTCGCCGACCGCTCCAGGAGGCGGCTGTGCAGGTAGAACACGTCACCCGGATAGGCTTCGCGCCCCGGCGGACGACGGAGCAGCAGCGACATCTGGCGGTAGGCCACGGCCTGCTTGGAGAGGTCGTCGTAGATCATCAGCGCGTGGCGGCCATTGTCGCGGAAATATTCGCCCATCGCGGTCGCCGAATAGGGCGCCAGGAACTGCATCGGCGCCGGGTCGGACGCGGTCGCGGCCACGACGATGGAATAGGCGAGCGCGCCGGTCTCCTCGAGCTTCTTCACCAGCTGGGCGACGGTCGAGCGCTTCTGGCCCACGGCGACGTAGATACAGTAGAGCTTCTTGCTCTCGTCCGCGCCGGCGGCCTCGTTGTAGGACTTCTGGTTCAGGATGGTGTCGAGCGCGAGCGCGGTCTTGCCGGTCTGGCGGTCGCCGATGATCAGCTCGCGCTGGCCGCGGCCGATCGGGATCATGGCGTCAACCGACTTGAGGCCGGTTGCCATCGGCTCGTGCACCGACTTCCGCGGGATGATGCCGGGGGCCTTCACGTCAGCGACGGCGCGCTTCTTGGCGTTGATCGGACCCTTGCCGTCGATCGGGTTGCCGAGGCCGTCGACCACGCGGCCGAGAAGCTCGTCGCCCACCGGCACGTCCACGATGGACTTGGTGCGCTTGACCGTGTCGCCTTCCTTGATGTCCTGGTCGGAACCGAAGATCACGATGCCGACGTTGTCGACTTCGAGGTTCAGCGCCATCCCGCGGATGCCGCCGGGGAACTCGACCATCTCGCCGGCCTGGACGTTGTCGAGCCCGTGGACGCGGGCGATGCCGTCGCCGACCGACAGCACGCGGCCCACCTCGGCCACCTGCGCTTCCTGACCGAAGTTCTTGATCTGCTCCTTGAGGATCGCAGAGATCTCGGCTGCCTGGATTCCCATTATCCGACCTCTTTCATGACATTCTGCAACGAGGCGAGCTTCGAGCGGATCGAGGTGTCGATCATCTTCGAGCCGACCTTGACGATTAGTCCGCCGATGAGGCTTTCATCGACGGTGGTGTTGAGCTTGACGGTCTTGCCGACGGTCTTCTTGAGCGAGGCGGCGAGCTTTTCGGCCTGCGCCTTCGTCAGTTCGGCCGCGACCGTGACCTCGGCGGTGACTTCGCCCTTCTCCTCGGCGATCATGTCGCCGAGCGCGACCAGAAGCTGCGGCAGGACGAAGAGCCGGCGGTTCGCGGCCATCAGCGCGAGCGTGTTGGCGACGGTGGGCGTGAGGCCCATCCTGGCGGCGAGAGCGGCCATGGCGCGCGCTTGGTCCTCGCGCGAAAAGACCGGCGAGGCGATCACCCCGCGAAGGTCGGCGCTGTCCTTCAGCGCCTGGCCCAGTGCCGCCACGTCGGCCTCGAGACCGGAAAGGCCCTTCGCCTCTTTCGCGAGTTCGAAAACGGCCGTGGCATAGCGCCCGGCAATCCCTGCGGAAATC
Source organism: Albidovulum sp. (assembly GCF_008933605.1). GTDB lineage: Bacteria > Pseudomonadota > Alphaproteobacteria > Rhodobacterales > Rhodobacteraceae > Albidovulum. Next base: position 5,958 of record NZ_WBUS01000029.1, on the reverse strand, counting down.
GAAGCTGGTTCGGACACGTCGACCCTTCCGATTGTTCTGTCCCCAAGCCCCCGGTCCCGATCTTGCGGTCTGGTCAGAGGGCACCCGTGGCGTGCGCAAGGGCGCTCGTCCGAGGTCGGCGCGGGTGTAGCAGAGCGGACAATGCCTCGCAACCGCCTTGGTGAAACTATTGCGCGGACGGATTTTCTGCGTTTTCAGGGGCTTCTCCGCGCCGCGCCGGAGAGTCGCATCCGGCCCGCGGGAAGTTTGGGCGATAACATTTCCTGCTGTTGCAAGAATCCCCCGCGCGGCACCGCGATTCACGCGGGCTCGGCCGTCGGTTTGGGCAGCGCCTCGAGCACGCGCAGCGGTTTGCGGACCGCCGCCGCGAGGCCCGGGCGCTGCGGCGCATGGACGTGTTTCGAGACCTCGAGCATCAGCACGCCCCCCGCGAGGACCGAGGAGACGCGGTGGCCGAAGCGCTCCCACGCCGACGCGGTCCTGAGCCAGAAGCGCCGCGACGAGGGCGGCACGAAGAGCGCCGTGAGCTGGCGTTCGGCGGCAAAGGAGTGGCGGCGAAGCTGGGCGTCGAGCTGGCTCATCGAATAGGGCCGGCCGAAGCCGAAGGGCGTCCGGTCCGACCGCGACCAGAGGCCCGAGCGGTTCGGCACGATGAAGAGCGCGCGCCCGCCGGGGCCGAGCACGCGCCAGCATTCGTCGAGAAGTGCCGCCGGGCTGTCCGAGGTCTCAAGCCCGTGGAGGACGATGAGCCGGTCCACCATCCCGGTCTCGATCGGCCACTGCGTCTCCTCGCAGAGGACCGACACGTTGGCCATGCCGGCAGGCCAGGGCATCACCCCCTGCGGCCCGGGCATGAGCCCGATGACGCGCCGCGCATCGGCGAGATAGGGCCGCAGCAAGGGCACCGCGAAACCGAAGCCCGCGACCGTTTCACCCTTCGCGGGCGGCCAGAGCGCGATGACCTTGTCGCGGATTGCCTTCTGCGCCACGCGGCCAAGCGGCGTGCGATAGTAGAAGTTCCGCAGGTCGAGAACGTCGAGATGCATTGCGCGAGCGCCGTCCTTCGGCAAAAGTCGGTCGTCAGCATACGGAAACGGACGCGAATTGCCATGCCGCTCGAACTCGTCACCGTCCCCTGCCTGAAGGACAACTACGCCTTCCTGGCTCATGACGCGGCGACCGGGGCCACGGCGGTCGTCGATGTGCCCGAGGCCGCGCCGATCCTGAACGCGCTCGCCGCGCGGGACTGGAAGGCGAGCCACATCCTCATCACCCATCATCACGACGACCACATCGCCGGGCTCAAGGCGCTCGCCGCCGCGACCGGCGCGCGGGTGATCGGCGCCGCCGCCGACGCCCACCGCCTGCCCCGCCTTGACGAAGCCCTCCGCGACGGGGACACTATCCGCATCGGGATGGACGAAGGCAAGGTGATCGACGTGCCGGGCCACACCGTCGGCCACGTCGCCTATCACTTCCCGGCCTCCCGCCTCGTCTTCACCGGCGACAGCCTGATGGCGCTCGGCTGCGGCCGGGTGTTCGAGGGGACGATGCCGCAGATGTGGCAGAGCCTGTCGAAGCTCGCGGCCCTGCCGCCCGACACGCTCGTCTGCTCGGGCCACGAATACACCCAGTCGAATGCCCGCTTCGCGCTTACCGTGGAACCCGAAAACCCCGCGCTACAGGCCCGCGCGGCGGCGGTCGCAGCGGCGCGGGCCGAGGGCCGGCCCACCGTCCCCTCGCGGCTGTCCGACGAGCTTGCGACCAATCCCTTCCTGCGCGCCGGCCGTGCCGAGGTGAAGCGGGCGATTGCAATGGAGGCTGCGCCGGACGCCGAGGTCTTCGCCGCGATCCGGGGCGCCAAGGACCGGTTCTGATCCGGGCTTCAGGGCCGGGCCTTGACGGACGGCGGGGCGCACTCCATCTTTCGCTCCGTGGCGGCGACAGTCCGGTCTCCGTCTGGTTTCAATCATCCTCACCCCGGCAGTCGTCGCGATCACATTTTGTGCCAAAGGCGAAGCCTTGGCCGAAATGCGCCAGAAAACACTTGAAGATGCCCGATTTCCACCGAAGTTTAAGGGTATGAGGCGATGGTAGGCCTCGGGCCTCGTGCCCGACCTGCCGACAGGAAAGGAGCACGAAAGTGCCGTCATTTTCGCACACGCTCGAACAGGCAATCCACGCCGCGCTGGCGCTCGCCAATGCCCGGCGTCACGAACTGGCCACGCTCGAACACCTCCTCCTGGCCCTCACGGACGAACCTGACGCGGCCAAGGTCATGCGCGCGTGTTCGGTGGACATCGACGACCTCAAGAAGACGCTCGCCGACTTCATCGACGACGACCTGGCCACCCTCGTCACCGACGTCGAGGGGTCGGAGGCCGTGCCGACGGCCGCCTTTCAGCGCGTGATCCAGCGCGCCGCCATCCATGTCCAGTCTTCGGGCCGGACCGAGGTCACGGGCGCCAACGTGCTTGTCGCGATCTTCGCCGAGCGCGAGTCGAACGCGGCCTATTTCCTGCAGGAACAGGACATGACCCGCTACGACGCGGTCAACTTCATCGCCCATGGCGTCGCCAAGGACCCGTCCTTCGGCGAAAGCCGGCCCGTGACCGGCGCGCAGGAGCAGGAAGAGCGCGGCACGACCGAGGCGCAGGGCGAGGCAAAGGAAAGCGCGCTCGCCAAGTACTGCGTCGATCTCAACCAGAAATCGAAGAAGGGCGACATCGACCCGCTGATCGGCCGCGAGGCCGAGATCGAACGCTGCATCCAGGTGCTCTGCCGCCGGCGCAAGAACAACCCGCTCCTCGTGGGCGACCCCGGCGTCGGCAAGACCGCCATCGCCGAGGGCCTGGCGCTGAAGATCGTGCGGCGAGAGACGCCCGACATCCTGAAGGGCGCCACGATCTTCTCGCTCGACATGGGCGCGCTCCTCGCCGGCACGCGCTACCGCGGCGACTTCGAGGAACGGCTGAAGGCCGTGGTCAAGGAACTGGAAGACCACCCCGACGCGATCCTCTTCATCGACGAAATCCACACCGTCATCGGCGCGGGCGCGACCAGTGGCGGGGCGATGGATGCCTCCAACCTCCTGAAGCCCGCGCTGCAGGGCGGCAAGCTCCGCTGCATGGGCTCAACCACCTACAAGGAGTTCCGCCAGCACTTCGAGAAGGACCGCGCGCTCAGCCGCCGGTTCCAGAAGATCGACGTCAACGAGCCGACCGTCGAGGACACGGTGAAGATCCTGATGGGTCTCAAGCCCTATTTCGAGAAGCACCACGACCTGCACTACACCCGCGACGCGATCAAGTCGGCGGTGGAACTGTCGGCGCGCTACATCCATGACCGGAAGCTCCCGGACAAGGCGATCGACGTGATCGACGAGGCGGGCGCGGCGCAGCATCTCGTGGCGGAATCCAAGCGCCGCAAGACCATCGGCCCGAAGGAGATCGAGGCGGTCGTCGCCAAGATCGCGCGCATCCCGCCGAAGAACGTCTCCAAGGACGATGCCGAGGTGCTGAAGGACCTGGAGAGGACGCTCAAGCGCGTCGTCTTCGGCCAGGACAAGGCGATCGAGGCGCTGTCCTCGGCGATCAAGCTGGCCCGCGCCGGCCTCCGCGAGCCGGAAAAACCGATCGGCAACTATCTGTTCGCCGGGCCAACCGGCGTCGGCAAGACCGAGGTCGCCAAGCAACTCGCCGACAGTCTCGGGGTGGAGCTTTTGCGCTTCGACATGTCGGAATACATGGAGAAGCACGCGGTATCGCGTCTGATCGGCGCCCCCCCCGGCTATGTCGGCTTCGACCAGGGCGGCATGCTGACCGATGGCGTCGACCAGCACCCGCACTGCGTGCTGCTGCTGGATGAAATCGAAAAGGCGCACCCGGACGTCTACAACATCCTCCTGCAGGTGATGGACCACGGCAAGCTGACCGACCACAATGGCCGGCAGGTCGATTTCCGCAATGTGATCCTCATCATGACGACGAACGCCGGCGCCGCCGACATGGCCAAAGCGGCCTTCGGCTTCGGCCGCGAACGGCGCGAGGGCGAGGATACCGCCGCGATCGAACGGATCTTCACGCCGGAGTTCCGCAACCGTCTGGACGCGGTCATCTCCTTCGCGCCGCTCTCGCGCGAGGTCATCCTCCAGGTGGTGGACAAGTTCGTCCTCCAGCTTGAGGCGCAGCTGATGGACCGCCATGTCCATATCGAGCTTTCGCCCGAAGCGGCCAACTGGCTGGCGGAAAAGGGTTACGACGACAAGATGGGCGCCCGCCCCCTCGGCCGCGTGATCCAGGAGCACATCAAGAAGCCGCTCGCGGAGGAGCTGCTCTTCGGCAAGCTGACCAAGGGCGGACTGGTGCGGGTGCGCCTCAAGGACGACGGCATCGTGCTCGACGTCGAGGAGCCGCAGAAGCCGCGGCTCACCGGCTCCAAGCCGCCGCTGCTGACGGCGGACTGAGACAACCGGATCTGACCCGGAAAGCCGGAAGGGCGCAGTTGGGACTGCGCCCTTTCGTCATTCCCGGGCCGCCACTGCCTGGACCTTGACACGCCCGCCGAAGGGAAGCGCCGCCGCCTGGTATATGGTGCGGGCCGGCCTCCGCCCTTCCAGGAAGAGTTCCGCGTAAAGCCCGTTCACATCGGACACGTCGGCAAGGTCGATGAAGGCAATGTCGACATAGACGATGTCGGACGAGGCGAACCCCGCCGCCTCGGCGATGCGGAAGACATGCGCGAACGCGCGCGCCGCTTCCTCGCGCGCCGTTCCCGGGGCATATTTGCCATCCGGTCCAACCGAGAGCTGGCCGCTGATCCAGCACTGGTTGCCGACGACCACGGCGTTGCTGATGGGCGAGGGCGACGGCGGCACGCCGTCGACGGTGACGATATGTTTCCTGGCCATGACTGTCCCCCGACGGTCCCGCGCCACGACTGGAGGTGATCGCCGCCGCCGGGGATCGTCACGACACTCTAGCATGATCCGGCCCGCCGTTCGCGGGCTTGTCGGGCGCCCCGATCGGCACCGCAGGGGCTGCGCCTACCGCTCTGTCAGCTTGAGCTCGATCCGCCGGTTCTGTGCCCGTGCCTCGGGCGTGTCGGCGTCGGCGACGGGGCGGTATTCGCCGAAGCCAGTCGCAGCCATCCGTTCCGGCGGGAAGCCGAGGTCGTCCTGCAGGAAACGCACGACCGACAGCGCGCGGGCCTGCGAAAGCTCCCAGTTGTCGCGGTACTGGCCGGAACCTGAGAGGGGCACGTTGTCGGTATGGCCGTCCACCCGGATGATCCAGTCGATTTCGGGTGGGATCACGGCGGCCACCTCCTGGAGCGTTTCGGCCACCCCGGCGATCTGGCTCTGGCCCTCGGGCGACAGCGTGGCCGAGCCCGGCTGGAACAGCACCTCGGACGAAAAGACGAACCGGTCGCCGACGACCCGCACGCCCTCGCGCCCCGCCAGCACCTCGGACAGCCTGCCGAAGAACTCCGACCGGTAGCGGGCAAGCTCCTTCGTCTCTTCCTTCAGCGCCTTGGCCTCGGCTTCGAGGCGGATCCGCTCCGCCTCCTCCAGCGCCGCGCGGCGCTTCTCCTCGGCCGCGACGCGGGCAAGGGCGGAGTTGAGCTGGCTGCCGAGCGACTCGATCTGCACCTTCGCCTCGGCGTCCTTCGCGGCCGAGGCGTCGAGCAATTCCTGCAGCGCGCCGAGCTGGCCGCGCAGGGCCGCGACCTGTTCGTTCAGAAGCGTCACCTTCCGCGCCGCCTCGGCCGAGGCCGCCTGTTCCTCCGCCAGCCGGGCATCCGCCGTGGCGAGCAGGGCGCGCTGCCGCTCCGCCTCGCCCAGCACCTGCTCGGATCGCGCCTCGGCCACGAGCCTGGCCGCGAGCGCGGCGGCGAGTTCCTCCTCGATCGCCTTGCGGTGGGCGTCGGTCGCCGTCCGCGCCGCCTCGGCCGCGGCCC
>NZ_WBUS01000219.1 GCF_008933605.1 Albidovulum sp. | reverse complement strand
CCCCCCGGCCCCGTCGAGCGCGGCGAAGAGCGCCGCGCGGCGCGCCGCGTCGGCGCCCGACGTCCAGAGGGTCGCATAACCATGCTCGCGGTAGAACCCCGCGACGGCCTCCTCCTCGGCCGCGCTTTCGGCCACCGCCTGCCGGAACGCGAGGTCAGCGGGCGTGAGCGCGAAAAGCGGCGCGGCCGCAAGCTGGATCGAGAGCGCGGCGACCGCTGCCAGGGCCACCCTTCCGGCGCGCCGGGAAGACGTCATGAAAACCTCTTTCGAGAATCCGCAGGCTGGTTTCCGACAGTGTCCGGCATTCGCCGGGGCAAGTCCATTCGCCTGCCCCCTTTCCCGCGTGCGGCGCAAAGCAAGCTGTCGCTTTTCGGCAACGCCTTTTCGAATTGAGCGGCATCGAATCCACAGATGTGGCGATTCAGCGAATTCTTGCCGATGCGGCTTGAATTTCCGTCCTGTGCACAATTGTCCGGTTGGCGCGGGAATCGAGTTATGCAATAAAAGCGTAGCACTTGGGGAACTCAATAAACTCAAGCCGTTGAAAAGACGGCGGAATGAGCTACGGGACAGGCGTTTGCCATGGCAGATCTGACGGCTTCGGGTTTCACTCGGCGTGGGCTTCTTGGTGTTTTCGCGGCAACAGCCGTGGTTGCAGCACCGACCTGCTCCAACGCTTTCGGTTTCCTGCGGGGCGCCGGCGACATCCGCCGTATCCGCATGTATTCCGGCCGCACCGGCGAGAAACTGGATACGATCTACTGGATCGAGGGCGAATACATCCCCGAGGCGTTGAACGAGATCACCTACTTCATGCGCGACTGGCGGTCCGACAAGACCAAGGACATCGACCCGCGCACCGTGGACATCGCCGCCGCCGCCCACCGGCTTCTCGATGTCAGCGAGCCCTACATGCTCCTCTCCGGTTACCGGACCGCACAGACCAACGCGATGCTGCGGTCCTCCTCGCGCGGGGTCGCGCGGAACTCGCTGCACATGAAGGCCCAGGCCGCCGATCTCAGGCTCCGCTCGCGCAGCGTCTCGCAGATGTACCGCGCCGCCTCGGCCTGCGAGGCGGGCGGCGTCGGGAAGTACTCGCGCTCCAACTTCGTCCACATGGACTGCGGCCCGATCCGCACCTGGGGCGCCTGAACCCACGCTGCCCGCTCTCACGGATTCTCGTTGCGCCCTGCGCCTGCCGCGCGCCGGAGAGATCGCCGCGTTCCGGTAACCCCGCCGGTCGCCGCCGCGCCGAGCCGTTTCATTCCCGTCCGCCCCGGTTCAACGTCCCCGGCATCCATCGGGTCAAGAGAGTCTCCATGCTGCCGTCGCCGGACGCGCCCGACGCATCGGGGCGGGGCGCCTATTGGGCGATGCCCTCCGACGCGCTCCTTGGCGCACTGGGAGCCTCGCCGGCGGGGCTCACCTCCGCTGAAGCCGCCTCCCGGCTTGGGCGCCTCGGTCCCAACTCGATCCGCCCCGCACACGACACCTCGGCCCTGAGGGCCTTCGCGCGGCAGTTCCGCAGCCCGCTCGTCCTCATCCTGATCTTCGCGGCCGTGGTTTCGGCCTTCGTCGGCGAGGGCAGCGAGTCCCTCATCATCGCGCTGATCGTGCTGGCGAGCAGCCTTCTCTCCTTCACGCAGGAATATGGCGCCTCCCGCGCGATGCAGGCCCTCGCCCGGCGCATCGCCCGCCGCGTCACCGTGCTCCGAGATGGCATGGAGACGCAGCTCGAGGTGGATGCGGTCGTGCCCGGGGACGTGGTCGTCCTCTCCGCCGGCACGCTCGTTCCCGCCGAAGGCGTGCTCCTTGAGGCCCGCGACTTCGACGTGAGCGAGGCCGCCCTCACGGGCGAGACCTTCCCGGTCACCAAGGCACCCGGCCTCGCGCCCGCCGAAGCGCCGGTCGGGCCAGCGGACGAATGCCGTCTTCGCCGGAACCTCGGTGCGTTCCGGCACGGCGAGGATGCTCGCGGTCCATACCGGCAGGCAGACGGAGGTTGCCGGCATCGCGCCCACGCTGGCTCGGCGCGAGCCCGAGACCGAGTTCGCCCGCGGCATCCGCCGCTTCGGCTACCGGATGACCGAGGTGATGCTGGTCATCGTGCTGCTCGTCTTTCTCGCCAACGTCCTGCTCGACCGGCCGACGGTCGATGCCCTGCTTTTCGCGCTGGCCCTCGCCGTCGGGCTCACGCCCGAGCTTCTGCCGGCGATCATCAGCGTGACGCTCGCGCGCGGGGCGCGCACGCTCGGCGCCAGGGGCGTGATCGTGCGCCGGCTCGACGCCATCGAGAACCTCGGCAGCATGGACCTCCTCTGCACCGACAAGACCGGCACGCTGACCGAGGGGGCGATCCGTCTCGACGCGGCCACCGACGCGACCGGCGCGGCCTCGGCCGAGGTCCGACTCTGGGCGCTTCTGAATGCCCGGCTCCAGACCGGGATGGCCAACCCCCTCGACGCCGCCATCGCCGCCGAGGCCGGAGAGGCGGACGCAGCCGCGCTGGCCTCCTACACGAAGGTGGACGAGGTCCCCTGTGATTTCGTTCGCAAGCGGCTGTCGGTAGTGGTGCGGGTCGCGGGCGAGACGGACGATCTTCTCATCTGCAAGGGCGCAGTCGAGTCCGTCGCCGCCGCCTGCGACTGGGTGCTTGACGGGGCCGCCGCCCGCCCGCTCGACGCCGCCACGAGGGAGACGATCGAGACCCGCCTCAGGGACTGGAGCCGGGCCGGCTTTCGCACTCTCGGCCTCGCCATCCGCCGGCTGCCCCGCCGCGCCGCCTACGGCACGAGGACGAGGCCGGGCTCGCCTTCGCGGGCTTCCTCCTTTTCCTCGACCCGCCGAAATCCGGAATGGCGGACACACTGCGCGATCTCGCCGGGCGTGGCATTGCGGTGAAGATGATCACCGGCGACAATCGCTACGTCGCCGCGCACCTGGCCGCGACTGTCGGCCTGCCGCACCGCCACGTCCTGACCGGGGCGGACCTCTCGCGCCTGACGAAGGAGGCGCTTGCGGCCCGCGCGCCGGCGACCGACATCTTCGCCGAGATCGACCCGAACCAGAAGGAACGGATCATCGCCGCGCTGCGCCAGCGCGGGCATGTCGTCGGCTACCTCGGCGACGGCATCAACGACGCGCCGGCGCTGCACGAGGCCGATGTCGGCATTTCCGTGGACGGCGCCGTGGACGTGGCGCGCGAGGCCGCCGACATGATCCTGATGCGCCGCGACCTCGGCGTGATCGTGCGCGGCGTGGACGACGGCCGCGCGACCTTCGCCAACACGATGAAGTACATCGCCATCACCACGAGCGCGAATTTCGGCAACATGGTCTCGATGGCCGTCGCCTCGCTCTGGCTTCCCTTCCTGCCGCTCCTCGCGCCGCAGATCCTGCTCAACAACTTCCTCTCGGACCTGCCCTCGCTCGCCATCGCCACCGACCGGGTGGACCGTGACGACCTCCGCCGCCCGCACCGCTGGGACATCGGCCAAGTCCGCCGCTTCATGCTCGCCTTCGGCCTCGTGAGCTCGGCCTTCGACTTCATCACCTTCGCCTTCCTCCTCCTCGTCGCGCATGCGACCGAGGCGTTGTTCCAGACGGCGTGGTTCGTGGAGTCGCTGCTGACGGAACTTGCCATCGTGCTCATCGTGCGCACCTGGCGCCCCGCCTGGAAGAGCCGGCCGAGCGCGCTCCTCTCCTGGCTCTCGCTCGCGGTCGGCGCCCTCGCGCTCGCCCTGCCCTACCTGCCCGGCGCCGGCTGGTTCGGCTTCGTCTCCCTGCCGCTGCCGGTCATGGCGGGGCTTGTCGCGATCACGCTGGCCTATCTCGCCGCCTCGGAGGCGACCAAGCATCTCTACCTCGCC
>NZ_WBUS01000218.1 GCF_008933605.1 Albidovulum sp. | reverse complement strand
GCCCTGGGGCGGGGGGACAGGGCTCGTCCTCGGCCAGGTGCTCCCCGAAGGGCCGGCGCCGCTCATCCTCTCGCTCGAACGGATGGCGGCCGCGCGCGGCATCTGGCCCGCCGAGGGGCTGATGATCGCCGAGGCGGGCATGACCCTGGCCGAGGTCCAGGCGGCGGCGGAGGCGGCGGGCCTCCTCTTCCCGCTCTCGCTCGCGTCCGAGGGAACGGCGCGGGTGGGGGGCGTCCTGGCCACCAACGCCGGCGGCACCGCCGTCCTGCGCTACGGGAACGCCCGCGCCCTCTGCCTCGGGGTCGAGGCGGTGCTGGCCGACGGCTCGATCCTTCATGGCCTGAAGCGTCTCAGGAAGGACAACACCGGCTACGACGTCACCGATCTCCTGGTCGGCTCCGAGGGCACGCTCGGCATCCTTACCGCCGCCACGCTCCGGCTCTTCCCACGCCCCGCCGCCCTGGCGACCGCTGCTCTCGCCGTGTCCGGCCCGGCCGGGGCCCTTCGCCTCCTCGCGCTGGCGCAGGACAGGACCGGGGGCGCGGTCTCCACCTTCGAGCTGATCGGCGGGCAGGGGCTGCGGTTCCTCGACGAGGTGCTGCCGGAGGTGCGCCAGCCGCTTCCCGGCCGGCCGGACTGGTCGGTGCTGATGGAGCTTGGCCTGCCGCCGGGGCTCGATCCCGAGGCGGTGCTGGGCGAGATCTACGAGGCGGCGGCCGCCGAAGGGCTCGTGGGCGAGGCCGTGCTCGCCGCGAGCGCGGCGCAGCGGCAGATGCTCTGGGACCTGCGCGAGCGGCTCCCCGAGGCGAACCGCCGGATCGGTGCCATCGCCTCGCATGACATCTCGCTGCCGCTCTCGGAAATAGCGGCCTTTCTGCCCCGCGCGGATGCCGCCCTGCGCGCCCTCGGACCCTTCCGGATCAATGCCTTCGGTCATCTCGGCGACGGCAACCTGCACTACAACGTCTTCCCGCCGCAGGGCGGCACCCACGCCGCCTGGGTCGGTCATGCCGCGGAAGTCACGCGGGCGGTCCATGACCTTGTCCACGACCACGGCGGCTCGATCAGCGCCGAGCACGGGATCGGCCGGCTGAAAACCGGGGAGCTTCTGCGCTACGGTGATCCGGCGAAACTCTCCGCCATGCGGCGGATCAAGCAGGCCCTCGATCCCCTCGGCATCCTGAACCCCGGCGCGGTGATCCGGCCGTGAGACGGAGCGCCCCGCCGGGGGAAGGACCGGCGGGGCGGGAGCCGCGAAACTCACGTTGCGAACGTGCCCCGCGAGGGGCGCAGGGAGAGGTCTAGCGCCGAGTCCTTACCAGGCGGTTAAGCCCCCTCGAACTCGCAAAGGACATGCACCTTCATGCCGAGCCGTTCCAGAAGCCGCCGCCCGCCAAGCTCCGGCAGGTCGATCACGAAGGCGCAGCCGACGACCTCGGCCCCGAGCCGCTCGCAGAGCTTGATGCCCGCCTCGCAGGTCCCGCCCGTGGCCAGCAAGTCATCGACAATCAAGACTTTTTCGCCGGGCGCGATGGCGTCCTCGTGGACCTCCATCACCGCCTCGCCGTATTCGAGCGTGTAGCCCTGCGCGATGGTCCGGCCGGGCAGCTTGCCCTTCTTGCGGATCGGCACGAAGCCCTTCGTCAGCTGGTGCGCTATGGCCCCGCCGAGGATGAATCCCCGTGCCTCCAGCCCCACCACCTTGTCGATCCGGGCGCCGGCATAGGGGTGAAGAAGCTGGTCGATGGCCATCCGGAAGCCGCGGGCATCGGCGAAGAGCGTGGTCACGTCGCGGAAGAGGATGCCCTCGTGCGGGAAGTCGGGAATCGTGCGGATGTAGTCCTTGACGGTCTTTTGCATGGGGTCCCCGGTCGCTCGTCCGAGGGGGTGGTAGCACGCCCCGCGCCGGCCGCAAAGCGGGGCGGGATGCGTCGGGTTCCCGTCGGACCCGCGTCGGGTTCGCGTCGGTTTTCCGTCCCGACAGGGCGTGCGGGGCGGCAAGGGCCGGGAAAGCCGGCCGGGCCGGCGGATTGACAGTCTTCCGTGTCGGGCCTTACTGCCGGAAGCGATGCTGACTGTCAGCGCTGCGGGTAGGAGACGACCATGTCCGAGATCAAGCGGAACTTCATTGGCGGCCAATGGTGCGCTGCGGCGGGTGCCAGCGAGAACCGCAGTCCCGCCAATCCCGACGACCTGGTCGGCCTTTACGCCCGGGGCACCGCCTCGGATGTCGAGGCGGCGGTGGCGGCGGCGAGGGCGGCCCAGCCCGCCTGGGGCCGCGGCTCCCCGCAACTGCGGTCGGACGTGTTGCGGCGGGCGGGCGATCTCCTTCTCGCGCGGAACGACGCGCTCGGCCGGCTTCTCGCCCGCGAGGAGGGCAAGACCCTGGCCGAGGCGAAGGGCGAGGCGCTGCGGGCCGCGCAGCTCTTCTACTTCTATGCGGGCGAGGCGGTGCGCAACCCGGGCGAGAAGCTGAACTCGATCCGTGAGGGGGTCGAGGTCGACGTGATGCGCGAGCCCCTGGGAGTCGTCGGCCTGATCACGCCCTGGAACTTCCCGATCGCCATTCCGGCCTGGAAGGCCGCGCCGGCGCTGGCCGCCGGCAACGCGGTGGTGATGAAGCCCGCCGACCTGACCCCGGGGTGCGCGCATGTGCTGGCGGAAGTGCTCGCGGAGGCCGGTTGCCCGCCCGGCGTCTTCAACCTCGTGATGGGACGAGGCTCCGAGATCGGGGCGGCGCTGGTGCAGAACCCCGAGGTGGCGGCGATTTCCTTCACCGGCTCCGAACGGGTGGGACGCGGCATCGCGGCGGGCTGCGCGGCGGGGATGAAGAAGGTCCAGCTGGAGATGGGCGGCAAGAACCCGATGGTGGTCATGGCCGACGCCGACCTGGACCTGGCGGTGAACGCCTGCCTGAACGGCGCCTTCTTCTCGACCGGCCAGCGCTGCACCGCCTCCTCCCGGCTGATCGTCGAGGAGCGCATCCACGACGCCTTCGTCGAGACGCTTGCGGCGGCCATGGGCGCCCTGCGCGTCGGCGACCCGCTGGAGGCCGAGACGCAGATCGGGCCGGTGGTGTCCGAGGCCCAGCTTTCCGGCAACCTCGACTATGTCCGCCTCGCCGCCGAGGAAGGCTGCGAGGTCCTCGGCGGCCAGCGTCTGAACCGGCCGGGCAGTTTCCAGGCGCCGGCGCTGTTCCTGAAGGCGCGCAACGACATGCGCACGAGCCGCGAGGAAATCTTCGGCCCCTGCGCCAGCGTGATCCGGGTGGCCGACTTCGACGAGGCGCTGGCGGTGGCCAACGACACGCCCTTCGGCCTGTCCTCCGGCATCTGCACCGGCTCGCTGAAACACGCCACCGCCTTCCGGCGCGGCTCCAGGGCCGGGATGGTGATGGTCAACCTGCCGACGGCGGGCGTGGACTACCATGTCCCCTTCGGCGGCCGCGGCGGCTCCTCCCTCGGCGGGCGCGAACAGGGACGGATGGCGATGGACTTCTACACGTCCGTCAAGACGGCCTACAGCTTCGCGGGATAGGGGCGACCCTGCCCGTGGGGGCCGGCCCGATCCTCTCCGGCGGCGGCGCGGTGGACCGGGGCCGTGCCGTCCGAAAAGCGGGCGGGATGCGTCGGTTTCACGTCGGACCCGCGTCGGGTTCGCGTCGGTTTTCCGTCCCGACAAGGCGCGCGGGGCGGCAAGGGCCGGGTAAGGCCGCTTCCGCTTGCCCGCGGCCGCGATCCGGTCAAGGTTCCGGCAACCGAAATGCGTTCGGACGCAGGGGCAGACCGGGGAGGGGCGGGCGGGGCAGGCCGAAGCGCCGTTTCAGGAGTTCGGTGCCCGTCACCGGGCGTTGTCGCGCCGGGGGGCGAATTGCACGACATGGGACTGGGAG
>NZ_WBUS01000217.1 GCF_008933605.1 Albidovulum sp. | reverse complement strand
CTGCACCGGAGCGGTCGGCGCGGCGAGCGTGGCCGCGCCGATCCCTGCCTGTGCGAGTTCGACCGCCGTGGGTGCGCCGGACCCCGCCGGAACCGCCGCACCGGGGTAGGCCCCCGCAGGTCCGGGAAATGGCACGGCCGGGTTCTGCACCGGACCCTGCACCGTCTGCACCGGGGCAGCGGCGCGCGCGGCTTCGGCCTCGGCGACGCGACGGCGCTGGTAGGCGCCATAGTCCTCGAAGCCGACCCCCGCCCCACGGCTGTCCGGGACCGGCGGCTGGCAACCGGCGAGAAGCAGGACGGCAAGGCCAGAAAAGACGAGCGGACGCATCGAAAACCCCTGAAGTCTCGGTTTGACCGCGGCCCTTACCACCATTTCGCCGGCTTGGAAACAAAGCCGGCCGCGCGTTCAAGCACATAGGCGTGATTCAGCAGCCCGGCCTCGTCCCAGGGCCGCCCGATCAGTTGCAGGCCAAGGGGAAGCCCCTGGCGGTCAAGCCCGGCAGGAACCGCGATGCCGGGCAGACCGGCAAGGTTCACCGTCACGGTGAAGACGTCGTTGAGGTACATCGCCACCGGATCGGCGTCGGCCATCTCGCCCAGACCGAAGGCGGCGGAGGGCGTCGCGGGCGTCAGGATCGCGTCGATGCCTTCGGCGAACACGTCCTCGAAGTCGCGCTTGATCAGGGCGCGAACCTTGCGGGCACGGTTGTAATAGGCGTCGTAGAAGCCCGCCGACAGCACATAGGTGCCGATCATCACCCGGCGCTGCACCTCATGCCCGAAGCCCTCGGCGCGGGTCTTCTCGTACATCTCGGTGATGCCGTCGCCCTGGGCGAGCTTGGCGCGGTGGCCATAGCGCACGCCGTCATAGCGGGCGAGGTTCGAGGACGCCTCGGCGGGGGCCACGACGTAGTAGGCGGGCAGCGCGTATTTCGTGTGCGGCAGCGAGATGTCGACGATCTCGGCGCCCGCGTCGCGCATCATCTCGGTGCCCTGCTTCCAGAGCGCCTCGATCTCGTCGGGCATGCCGTCCATGCGGTATTCGCGCGGGATGCCGATCTTCTTGCCCCTGATGTCGCCGGTGAGCGCCGCCTCGAAATCCGGCACCGGCAGGTCGGCGGAGGTCGAATCCTTCGGGTCGTGGCCGCACATGGCTTGCAGCATGATCGCCGCGTCGCGCACGTCCCTGGTCATCGGCCCGGCCTGGTCGAGCGAGGAGGCGAAGGCGACGATCCCCCAGCGCGAGCAGCGCCCGTAGGTCGGCTTGATCCCGGTGATGCCCACGAAGGCCGCGGGCTGGCGGATCGAGCCGCCGGTATCGGTGCCGGTAGCGCCAAGGCACAAATCCGCCGCGACCGCCGCCGCCGAGCCGCCCGACGAGCCGCCCGGCGTCAGCGGGGTCGCATCGTTGCCGCGCCGCCAGGGGTTGACCACATTGCCGTAGCAAGAGGTCTCGTTCGACGAGCCCATCGCGAACTCGTCCATGTTGAGCTTGCCCAGCATGACAGCCCCCGCGTCGGCAAGCCGCTGGCTGACGGTGGATTCGTATTCCGGCCGGAAGCCCTTCAGGATATTCGACGCCGCCTGCGATGGCACGCCCCTGGTGCAGAAAAGGTCCTTGATGCCCACCGGGATGCCGCACATCGCCGGCGCATCGCCCGCCTTGATCCGCCTGTCGGCCGCCGCCGCCCGTTCCCGCGCGATCTCGGGCGTCTTGTGGACGAAGGCGTTGAGCGCCCCGGCCCCCTCGATCGCCGCAAGGCAAGCCTCGGTCAATTCGATGCTCGTCACCTCGCCCTTGCGCAGCGCGTTGCGCGCGGCGGCAATGGTCAGTTCGTTCAGGCCACTCATTCGACCACCTTCGGCACGGCGAAGAAACCTTCCCGCGCATCGGGCGCGTTCGACAGGATCTGCGCCTGGATGCCCCCGTCCGTCACCACGTCCTCGCGGCGCTTCAGCCGCATCGGCGTGACCGAGGTCATCGGCTCCACGCCCGTCACGTCGACCTCGTTCAACTGCTCCATGAAGGCGAGGACGGCCGAAAGCTCGCCCGCCAGTGCCGGCAGGTCCTCTTCCTTGACGGCGATCCGCGCCAGGTGCGCCACCTTGCGCGCGGTCGAGATGTCGATCGACATGGGGCTTCACTCTTCTCTTGGATCGGGGCCTTGATCGGGGCAGGGTTTACCCGTGACAGGGCCTGCCCGCAAGGGCGCCGGCCCCCGTAGGAGAGGAGAGCGCGATGAAGATCACCTGGCTCGGCCATTCCGGCTTCCGCATCGAGATCGAGAGGGCGGTGCTCCTGATCGACCCCTGGCTCACCGGCAACCCGATGTTCCCGGCGCCGCGCCGCGCCGAGGCGATCGCGGGCGCCACGCATATCCTCGTGACCCACGGCCACGGCGACCACTCCAGCGACGCCGTCGCGCTTGCGAGGCAACTCAAGGTCCCGGTCGCGGGGATCTACGACCTGATTTCCTTCTGGGAAGGCTCCGAGGGGATCGCGGGGATCGGCTTCAACAAGGGCGGCACGGTCGATCTGAACGGCGCCAGGGTGACGATGGTCAATGCCTGCCATTCCTCCTCGCTCGGGGGATCGGCCGGGCCGGTCTATGCCGGCCACGAGTCGGGTTTCATGATTTCCGGCGAGGGCCACACGATCTACGTCACCGGCGACACGACGGTAATGGCCGACATGGGCTGGATGGGCGAGTACTTCGCCCCCGACATCGGCATCCTCTGCGCCGGTGGCCATTACACGATGGACATGAAGATGGCGGCCTGGGCCGCGAAGAAATACTTCGCCTTCCGGACCGTCATTCCCTGCCACTACCGGACCTTCCCGCTGCTCGCGCAGACCGCGGACGAGCTGAAGGCGGGTCTGCCCGGCGTGCAGGTGATCGAGCCCGAGGTCTTGGACCCGATCACCTTCTGACGCGCCGAGAAGCCCCTCACAGCTCCCAGTAGTTTCGTGCCGGCGGCAACGGATGGAGGCCGATGTCGCGGCGCATCCGGTCAGGCATGTCGGCATCCCAGACGCGCGCGCGGCGGCCGGGGCGGGCGATCATCCCGGCCAGCGCCAGCGCCACCCGCACCAGCCCGTATTCGGCCACGAGCGCCTGCACGGCCTGCGCGGGGCTCACGAAGTCACGATTCACTTGAGCGTTCATTTTCTTCACGCGATCCGGCGGCCAGGGGCTCCGGATTCCTCAATGGATGTTGATCGGAATGCCCCGAGCCGGACGAAGCGCCGGGATCAGGGTGGATTTGATGAAAGGACGTGGCCGGTCAGTGCCGGATCACCGTCCCAGCGGCGTATGCTGGCTCAGCAGCCGCGGTTGCCGGTCCGGGTCATCGCCGCTCGAAGCGAGCGGGCCAGGACGGACCTTCCGCAATACGCGCCAGCACCGGAACGGAGCGTCGCGAGATCAAGATCGTACATCCGGCGCCTCCTTTCCTGAGGGTGTTGGGACTGGCGGGAAAATACAGAATCTTGTCCGCGGACAAAGCGCGGAATTGTACCCCTCTGGCGGAAGCGATTGTATGTGTCGCCCCTGACACAATGTCGCAAGCCCGGGGAGGTCGACGGCCTCAGTCGCGCCGGTTGCGGAAGAACTCCGTGAGCAGCGCCGCGGCCTCTGCCGCCCCTATCCCGTCATAGACCTCGGGCGTGTGGTGGCACTGGCGGTGCGAGAACACCCGCGCGCCATGCGCAACGCCGCCGGACTTGGGGTCGTCCGCCCCGTAGTAGAGCCGGGCGATCCGCGCGAAGGACATCGCGGCCGCGCACATCGGGCAGGGTTCGAGCGTGACATAGAGGTCATGGCCGGGCAGCCGCTCGGCTCCCGTAGCAGCGCAGGCGGCGCGGAGTGCAAGGATCTCGGCATGGGCCGTCGGGTCGCGCAGTTCCCGCGTGCGGTTTCCTGCGGCCGCGAC